>JAMPHT010000009.1 GCA_023663285.1 Bacillota bacterium | reverse complement strand
CCTGTGCGGTTGGACGCTCCAAGGAGCATCCAACCTGACTCCCACATTCGCAAAATTCGCGCTTACGCGCTGCTGCGTCTGCTTACGCATCCGCATTTTGTTCATTTGGGAGTGGGTTGCTAATCCAACGGTCTGCCAGTATCGCAATAAATTGCGTACAGGCAGACCATTGGATTACAACCGCACAGGTAGAAAATATTTGTCCGAATCAGGGAGGATGACGACATGAATATCATAGCCAGCAGGAGCAGCGCCGGGGTGAACCGGTACGGGCTGAGGAACACGGACGGAACCTCGGCGAGCCAGATCTCCGTTTCCAGGAAAACTTTGGAGGAAAGGGCGGCGGCAAGGGCGAAGGCAAGAGCCGAGCAGCGGGCAAGAGAGGCGAAGAAAGCCAAAGAGGCCAAGAAAGCCAGGGAAGCGCAGAAAAAGCAGCTTCTAAAGAAAAAGCTGCACTATAATTTCAAACAGATCTCTACGAAGATACTGCGGGCGAAAACCTCCGGCAATGCAAGACGGGCGGTGACCAGCGCCAGACAGAAGGTGGTGGAGCTGCGCAAAAAGCTGAAGCTGTCCGACTATGATAATCAGGATCTGCTGAATGCCATCCGCCATGCCGAAGCCATGACCAGAGTGGCGAAAAAGAAGCTGAAGCACCTGGAGGAGGAAGAAAATGTAAAGCTGCGGGGCGGTGTGTGTGAAGCCGAGCTGACAGAGGAGACGGAAGAGGCTGCGGAGGAAGATTGGTACAACGAAGTCTCGGAGGAGGAAGGCGGCTCTGTATCGGCCCCGGAATTTAATATGGAGGATCTGCAGGAGCTGATGGAGATATATCAGGAGCTCATGGAAGAAGCCATGGAGGACATGGAAAGCATGAGCGAACTGGAGGATCTGATGCTGGGAGGCGCCGGAGGCGAGATGGATCCGGAGGATCTGGAACAGATGAAGAAAAAGCACCGCTCTGAGGAACTTAGAAAGATCATGGAAGCCGATATGAAATATCTGAAAGCCATGTTTGAAAAGCTGGCAAAGGAGCAGCAGAGCAGTGCAAACAGCATCGGAAGCAGCAGCTCCGACAGCGCCGGGGGAAGGAGCATCGGGTATGACACCGGAGGCGTATCCCTGGAGCTGGGCGGGGTGGATGTTCCCATAGACGCCCAGATGGTGGACGCGGTGGAGCTGGTGGAGGGCGGAATGATCGACACTTCCGCATAAATAAGACTTACATTGTGCGCCGGTATGTGACAGACGAAGTGCTGTTATGTACCGGCGTTTTTTTGCGGCTACATATTTTTTGAAATTTTTATATATATTATATGACAAACGGGCAAAGATGTGGTAAAATTGTCTTGATTATTTCGCAGGAAGTGGTACAATAGTACTAGAGTACCAGAGAAAATCCAGGGGGGGTAAAACGATACGAGAGAGAGAATGAGGACTTTGCGAATAGAACTGCTGCAACTCCTTCTGATATTGTTTTCCTTATTTATGATATTTGGACGGACTGCAGAAGCTGCCGACGGAGATAAGAGGGTGCTGTTTATCAGCTCTTATTCTTATGCCTGGGAGCAGACACGGCTGCAGATAGAGGGTATCAAGGCAGGACTGGGTGAGGATGTAGTGCTGGATTATGAGTTCATGGATACCAAGCGTGTGGACACGGAGGAGTCTCTGCAGCTTTTTTATGAGGGACTGGCCTACAGGCTTTCCGTGGTAGAGCCCTATGATGCGGTGATCTTAGGAGACGACGCAGCCTTAAGGTTTGCCATGGAATATCAGGAGGAACTGTTTTCCGGGATACCCATGGTGTTTGAGGGAGTCAATGATGAGGAGCTTGCCGCGGAAGCAGTGAAGAATCCCATGATAGCGGGTGTTTTGGAACAGCTTTCCGTGGAGAAGAATATCGAGCTGGGGCTGAAGATCAACCCGAAGGCAAAGCGGGTCGTGGCGATCCTGGACGACAGCCTTACGGGCGAGGCGGAGCGGAAGAATTATTATAAGTGTGCGGAGCAGTATCCGGAGCTGGAGTTTGACGAGCTCAATGTATCTCAGTCCAGGAATTTTACCCTTCGCTACGCACTGGGAAGCCTGTCGGAGGATACCATACTGATCTATATCATCATGACAGAGGACATTGAGGGCAGGACTTACACGGACAGGCAGGCCATTGATCTGATCACGGAGTGCGCTACGGTGCCTGTGCTACGTATGGTGGACGGCGGTATCGGGACCGGCCTTCTGGGAGGCAATATGGTCTCCATGCGTAAATCAGGAGAGATCGCGGCGCAGATGGCCATGGAGATCATGGCAGGGAAGCCTGCAGACAGCTTTGAACTGGTGACGGACAGTCCCCAGACCTATTGCGTGGATGCTCGCGTCATGGACAAATTCCATATCAGTATGTCCGTATTGCCCAAGGATACGGAGATCATCAATAAAAAGACTACCTTCTTTGAACGAAATAAAGAGGCGATGGTTCCGTTCAGCATTCTGGGGATAGCGGTCGTGTTGGTGTTGGGCTGGGCTTTGTTTGACAATATCAAGAGGCGCCATCTGATGGTGGAGCTTGAGGGCACGAAAAAGCTTATGGAATCTGCGTCACAGCACGATTTCCTGACGGGGATCCCCAACAGAAGCAAGTTTATGAGCGACATTGAACGACTGGTGGGAGAAAAGAAGCCCTGTACGGTCATTATGATCGATATAGACGATTTCAAGAGTATCAATGACACCCTGGGACATACGGCAGGCGATGAGGCGCTGAAGCAGGTTGCCTCCCGGCTGAGAGACATGGAATCCCAGCTGCTGACGCCTTACCGTTTTGCAGGAGACGAATTTATTCTGATCCTGGAGAGCGCCCAGTACAAGATCGTGGAAAAGACTGCATATCAGTGCAGACAGGTCTTTACAAGTCCCTTTATACTGGATGGGAAGAAATCCAAGGTGTGTGGCAGTATCGGAATTGCGTCTTACCCGAAGGATTCGGATGATGTGGAGAAGCTGATTGTCTGTGCAGACGACGCTATGTATCAGGTGAAGAAAAACGGCAAGAACGACTTTGCTTTTTACAGTGCCCAGCAGATCTAAAGGAATGTTTGAAAGCAAAGGCTCACCTTTCGGTGGGCCTTTTTATGCACACGGGCGCCCAGATGAAGTATTCCCTACTCGATTCCCGCGAGCAAAACGTGCCAGTGCTTGCATCGGGGTTGTTGACTGAGTGAGGGAGAGAAGGGAAAAGCAGAAAAATGGCAGGAAAGAAGATCTACGCCGTAAAAAAAGGCAAGGTAACGGGTGTTTTTAAAACCTGGGAGGAGTGCAGGGAATCCGTGGATGGTTTTCCCGGAGCGGAATACAGGGGCTTTTCTTCTCAGGAGGAGGCATATGCTTATCTGGGGATCACGGAGCAGTCCGAAGATACTGAAGAAGAGCTTCAGGCAGACAGAGCAGGCAGGACAGATAGGGCGAAGGGGAAGAAACAGTATCCGTCGGATGCGGCAGAGCGGCCGCAGGAAGGCAGGCTTCTGGCATATGTGGATGGCAGCTATGAGGATTCTCTGAAAAAATATGCTTTTGGCTGTGTATTTCTCACTCCGGAAGGACATATTTATACTCAGTACGGAAACGGAGACAGGGAACAGTCCCTGCAGCACAGAAATGTGACAGGGGAAATGCTGGGAGCCATGTATGCGGTAAAGACAGCTATGGTGAATGGTTTTCAGGGGATCGAGATCCGCTATGACTATCAGGGGATCGAAAAGTGGGTCACAGGAGAATGGCGCTCCAAAACGGAGCTGACCCGGAAATATGCCCTGGCCATGCGGGATTGGGGCAGGAGCATTGAAATCAGGTTTCAAAAGGTGGCGGCACATACTAATGTGCGGTACAATGAGCTTGCGGACAGTCTGGCAAAAAAAGGCTTACGGGAAGGAAACGGGGTGCCGAAGATAGTGCCGTTAGAAGAAATGGAAGAGTATAATGAGATTAAATAAATATCTTGCCCATGCCGGCGTCTGTTCCAGGCGTGAGGCGGACAGGCTGATAGAACAGGGCAGGGTGCTGGTAAACGGCAGACCGTCGGAGCCGGGACAGCAGGTAAGCGAAAGGGATGAGATCACCGTAAACGGGAGAAAAATCCGGGGACCGGAGAGGACAGTAGTGCTGGCGTTTTATAAGCCGGTGGGCGTGACCTGCACGGAGAAAGACGCCCATGCGGAGAAAACCATCAGGGATATTGTTCCGTATCCTGTCAGGGTCACCTATGCGGGGCGGCTGGACAGGGATTCGGAGGGGCTGCTGCTTCTGACCAACGACGGAGATCTGATCCAGGGGATGATGAAGGGGGCAAATCGCCACGAAAAGGAATATATTGTAAAGGTGGACAAAGAAATAACACCTGATTTTTTAAAGAAAATGGAAGATGGGATCTATTTAAAGGATCTGAAAATAAAGACAAGAAAATGCAGGCTGGAACAGATTGGCAAATACACGTTCAAAATTATTTTGACCCAGGGGGTCAACAGGCAGCTCAGGCGAATGTGCGCCGCCTGCGGGTGGCGTGTAAAAGAAATCAAGCGTATCCGGGTGATGAGCGTGACCCTTGGCAGTTTGAAGCCGGGAGAATTCAGGGAATTATCGGAACAGGAGATAGAGGGCTTATATGCGGCAGTTCATTGATTGTTCTTGGAAGTGTGAAGAAATACAGGATAATAACAGAAATGGCGGGATATAGGTATGCAGGCTGAAAAAAGGGAGCGAATCAAATATTTAGCGGATGTTTTAAACCGTGCGGCAAAGGCGTATTATGCGGAGGACAGGGAGATCATGAGCAATCAGGAGTATGACGCCCTGTATGACGAGCTGCAGCATCTGGAGCAGGAGACAGGTATTGTGCTGGCAAACAGCCCCACGGTCCGCGTGGGGTATGAGGCGGTGGAAGAGCTTCCAAAAGAGCGGCATGAGACCCCTATGTTGTCCCTGGGCAAGACAAAAGATCGTGAGGAGCTGCGGGAGTGGCTGCAGGGTAATCCTGCGATTTTAAGCTGGAAACTGGACGGTTTGACGGTAGTATTGACCTATTATGACGGAAAACTTGCAAAAGCGGTCACACGGGGCAACGGTGAGATCGGAGAGGTGGTCACAAATAATGCCCGGACATTCCGAAATATTCCGCTGACGATTCCCTTTACCGGCGAACTGGTGCTGCGGGGGGAGGCAGTCATAACCTATTCCGACTTTGAGCGCATGAATGCGGAGTTTGAAGCAGAGGACGCCAAATATAAGAATCCTCGAAATCTGTGCAGCGGTTCCGTGCGCCAGTTGAACAGTGAGATCACAGCCAGGCGTAACGTGCGTTTTTTTGCATTCAGCCTGGTCAGTGCCGCGGGGGTGGATTTTCACAATTCCAGACAGGAGCAGTTTGATTTTTTGCAGGGGCAGGGCTTTGAGGTGGTGGAGCACTATATGGTGACAGAGGAAAATATCCTGGACACCATTGCGTTTTTTGAGAAAAAAATCGAGGAGTATGACGTACCCTCCGACGGTCTGGTGCTTACCTATGAGGATATTGCCTATGGACAGTCCCTGGGCAGGACGGCAAAATTCCCCAGGCATTCCATTGCCTTTAAATGGGCGGACGAACTGCGGGAGACTACACTGCGGGAGATCGAGTGGAGCGCCAGCCGCACGGGACTGATCAATCCGGTGGCTATCTTTGAGCCGGTAGAGCTGGAGGGCACCACAGTGAGCAGGGCTTCTGTCCATAATATCAGTATTTTAAGAGGGCTGAAGCTGGGAATCGGGGACAGGATCACGGTCTACAAGGCCAATATGATCATACCGCAGATCGCGGAGAACCTGACCTGCAGCGGCACTGTTGAGATCCCGAAGGAATGTCCGGTCTGCGGCGGAGCAACTAAGATCAGGCAGGCAAACGATGTACAGTCCCTGTACTGCACCAATGAGAAATGTGCGGCAAAGCGGATCAAGGCATTTACCCTGTTTGTCAGCCGGGATGCTATGAATATCGAGGGCCTTTCCGAGGCAACTCTGGAAAAATTTGTGGACATGGGATTTATCAGGGAATATGCGGATCTGTATCATCTGGACAGGTACAGGGAGCAGATCATAGAGATGGAAGGGTTCGGGGAGAAATCTTACCAAAACCTGATGGACAGCATCAACGTTTCCAGAAATACCACGCTGCCCAGAGTGATTTATGGACTGGGAATTGCAAATATCGGAGTGGCGAACGCAAAAATGCTGTGCCGGCATTTTTCCTATGATATGGAACAGCTGCAGAAGGCGGATGTGGAGACTTTGAGCGCCATTGAAGGGATCGGGGAGGTCATTGCCTCGGCGTTTGTGGAATATATGCAGGATGAGGACAATCTGCAAAGAATAGAGCGTCTGATGCCGGAGCTGCAGGTGGAGACGCCGGTGGTGGAGGAAGGCAGCCAGACAATGTCCGGTCTGAATTTTGTGATCACCGGAAGCCTGAATCACTTTGCCAACAGGAATGACTTGAAGGACGTCATTGAATCAAAAGGCGGCAAGGTGACGGGAAGCGTCACAGGTAAGACCACGGCGCTGATCAACAATGATATAACCTCAAACTCATCCAAAAATAAGAAAGCTAAGGAACTGGGGGTGCCCATTCTGTCGGAGGAGGATTTCCTGGCGGAATACGGAATCAGCGTATAGGAAATGAAGATTTTCTAAGTCATTATAAAGAAGAAACGGGGATAATGCGAGATGCCTATTAAGACACAGAGCGATCTGCCTGCAAAAGAAATACTGGAAAATGAAAATATATTTGTGATGGATGAATTCCGGGCCATGCATCAGGATATCCGTCCCCTGCAGGTGTTGATATTGAACAATATGCCGATCAAGCAGGACACGGAGCTGCAGCTGCTTAGGGCGCTGTCAAACACGCCGCTGCAGGTGGATGTGACTTTCATGAATGTACAGAGCCATATTTCACTGAATACTTCTGCAAGCCACCTGAACAAATTTTATACCTCTCTGAATGAGATCCGGGACAGGAAATTTGACGGCATGATCGTCACCGGCGCCCCAGTGGAGGATATTTCTTTTGAAGAGGTGGATTACTGGCAGGAGACCTGTGAGATCCTTGACTGGGCGGAAAACCATGTGACCTCTACGCTGCATATCTGCTGGGCAGCCCAGGCGGGGTTTTACCATTATTACGGTATCAACAAAAAAAAGCTGCCTCAAAAGCTTTTTGGAATTTATGAGCACAAGGTCTCTAACCGGAAGATTCCCTTGGTGCGCGGGTTTGATGATATTTTTCTGGCGCCTCACAGCCGCCATACCGAGACCCCGGCGGAGGCGATCCACGCCTGCGGGGAACTGACGGTCCTGGCGGAGTCTCCGGTGGCTGGCGTATTTCTTGCCATTGCGGAGGGCGGGAAGAAGATATTTGTCACCGGTCATCCGGAATATGACAGATATACCCTGAACAATGAATACCACAGGGATCTTGACAAGGGACTGCCCATTCAGATTCCCTACAATTATTATCCGGGAGACGACCCGGCGGAGCGCCCGCTGCTCCAGTGGCGTTCCCACAGCAACAATCTTTACAGCAACTGGCTCAATTACTACGTATATCAGGTCACACCCTATAACTTGTAGGGAAGCTCGTCCCTGATATACGTTTGTACCAGATGACGCCCTATGAGTTATGATGTAATAACCGCAAAGCCGATTCAGAAGTTATTTCGGAGGTGTACCCATGAAAAATCCATTTTCCAGAAACAGCAGGACAAAGCAGGAGCAGACAACCGGTCAGAATAGGGATACGGATGTTATTTTTTCTACCGTGGAGCAGGTAAAGACAGCCAGCACGGAGATCGTGAACGGCGTCACCATAGTCCGTGACCTTGCCGATGAGAACAAGCACAGCGCAAACACCGTGGTGGGAAACATGGAAGAGCTGACAGGACAGAACGCGGTCTTATCCGAAAAAACAGAATCCTCCATACATATGACCAGCGATATACAGCGACAGGTGGAAAATATAGCAGCCATGATCTCCCAGATGGTGCAGCTGGTGGATGAGACCAACAGTCATGCGGGGACCAGCTCTAAAGAGCTGGCGAGGGTGGTGGAATCTACCCACACTATGGCGGATCTGTCCGGTGACGTAGGCCGGATCGTCAAGGAATTCTCGGAAGAGTTTGCCAGGGTGAAGGAGGAGACGGTCTCTATTGAGGATATCACATCCCAGACCAATCTGCTTTCCCTGAACGCATCCATTGAGGCGGCCAGAGCCGGGGCGGCAGGTCGGGGATTTGCAGTGGTTGCCGATGAGATCCGCAAGCTGAGCGACGAGACCCAAAGCTCCTCCGCCCGCATTATGAACGCCCTGAACCGACTGGAAGCCACTTCTGCAAGAATGACAGATGCTATTGAAAAGGTGATTGAAATCATTCAGCTGAATCTGGAAAAAATCACGGAGGTGGATACCAGCGTGGTCAGTATTTCCAGTGACGCAGGGCAGTTGAACAGCAATATTGCCCTCATCGACAGCGCAGTCCGGGAGGTGGAGCAGTCCAATCGGAGCATGGTGGAGAATATGCAGCAGATGTCCGAGGCTATGTCGGTGATGAGCGATTATGTGGAAAACGCTTCGGACAATGCCAAGAGTATGCTGAAAAAATATGAGCAGACCACAGTGAATGTGGGGAAGATCGAAGCTTCCGTAGGAAACCTGGTGGTGCAGCTGGGGGAGAGCGGTTTCATGGGTATCCACGACGCAAGGCCGGGCAGCAAGGTTTCCATCATTGCGCTGGATAAGGATGGCGTACCCGATAAGGAATTCTATGGGCAGGTGGTGCGCCAGCAGGGGATGGAGGCGGTAGTAGACATCCGGCCCAAGACCATTCCGAAGGGGGCGGATGCTGCCCTAAAGTTTCAGCTGCAGATGATCCTGGGAAATGTTTTGTATCTTTGGGCGGATGTGACGGTCCTGGAACTGACGGAGGGCAAAGATACTTATTATCGGGTGGTGACAAGCGCCAATCCCAAGGTGATGAAGCGCAAGAAAAATCCCCGGCTGGACATTCATTGTCCCTGTGAGATAGTCATTGACGGCAGCTCCAGGACATATCATGGGAAAATGCTGGATATCAGCGCTAACGGAATGGCGTTTACCTCCACAGAACCGGATTTTGAAACGGCGGAAAAGAAAATGATAACGGTTACGATCCCGGAGCTTCCTATTCCTAAGGCCCGCACCGTACAGGCGTGTATCATGCGGTGCAAAAAGGGAAACGGAGAATATATTTTAGGATGCAGGCTCTCGGAGAATAATCTTGCCATTCAACAGTATATAGAGACTCAGTGAGAAGTTTTATGCATATTTTTCCATCTTGTCCATATAATGTAAACAGGATGATTGCGCAATACAAATCACTGTGAAAGGAGACAGCTATGGCAAGAGGACAACGTAAGACACTGGAGGAGAAGATCACGGCGAAGGAGGAACTGATAGAGGCTTTGATGACCCGCGTGGAGTCAGAAAAAAGGGAACTGGAAGAGCTCTATCAGGAGAAGAAAATGAAGGAGTTGGAGGTAGTAAACGACTTGATCTCCGATGCCGGCTTGCAGCCTGATGAGGTGGCGGCCGTATTACAGCAGTATCTGGACAGCAGGGCGGAAGCGGCGTCGTGACGGATAGCAGGTTTTTATAAAAGAACAGGCGATACATATCGCCTGTTCTTTATACTTTCGCGCCAAATGTTCTCTCACTGCTTCAGGTTTTTCGCCGCCGTGGAAAGCATCAGCTTGATCCGGTTCAGCTGGTTTACCTCGCTGGCGCCGGGATCGTAATCGATGGCCACGATATTGGAGGCCGGATATGTCTTGCGCAGGGCCTTGATAACGCCCTTGCCGACCACATGGTTCGGCAGGCAGCCGAAGGGCTGGGTACATACGATGTTGGGCACGCCGTCGTGGATCAGCTCCACCATCTCGCCGGTCAGGAACCAGCCCTCGCCGGTCTGGTTGCCGATGGAGACAATGGGCTCCGCAAAGCCTGCGATCTCCCTGATGGGGGTAGGGGGCGTAAAGTGCCTGCTTTTCTTAAATCCCTTTAGGGAAGCTCCCCTCAATATATGCTCGATTGCCCAGATACTCAGCCGGGCATTGCGGGCAGATCTTTTGCTGGTGCCCAGATTCTCCGCCTTATAAAGCTGGTTGTAGAAGCAGTAGAGCATAAAGTCCATCAGATCCGGTACTACAGCCTCCGCGCCCTCGCTTTCCAGCAGCTCTACCAGATGATTGTTTCCCGCAGGGGAGAATTTCACCAGGATCTCGCCTACGATGCCCACTCGCGGCTTTTGGATGTCCCGCAGGGGAATGCTGTCAAAATCCCGTATGATCTCTTTGCAGAGACGGTTAAAGCGGGACAGGCTCAAGTGCTTTCCGGCGACAAAGCCCTGCACCGTTTTCAGCCATTTTTGATGCATTGCGTCCACGCTGCCGGGAACGGCCTCATAGGGGCGCATACGGTAGACGCAGCGCATGAAGATGTCGCCGAACTGGGCGCCAATGGCAGCCCGCAGGATCATGTCCGCGTTCAGATGGAAGCCGGGATTGCTTTCAATGCCTGCCAGGTTTAAGGAGATGACGGGGATCTGTGCCATATCCGCCTTCTTCAGCGCCCGGCGGATGAAGCCCACATAGTTTGTGGCACGGCAGCCGCCGCCGGTCTGGGTCATAATAACGGCTGTTTTGTTTAAATCATACTTCCCGGAAAGCAGCGCTTCCATAACCTGTCCCACCACCAGCAAGGAAGGATAACAGGCGTCGTTATTTACATATTTCAGCCCTACGTCCACGGAATGCCTGTTATCATTGTCAAGCACTACGAAATGGTAGCCGCAGGCATTGAAGGCAGGCTCCAGGATCTCAAAGTGAATGGGGGACATCTGAGGGCAGATAATGGTATATTTATCCCGCATATCCTCGGTAAAGGCCACCCTTTCGATGGCGGAGGAGTGGAGCATACGCTGTCTGTGCAGCTTCTCCCGCACCCTGATAGCGGAGAGCAGGGAACGAACGCGGATCCTGGCCGCTCCCAGGTTATTTACCTCGTCGATCTTCAGGCAGGTATAGATCTTGCCGGAGCCGGATAAAATGTCGTTCACCTGGTCGGTGGTCACCGCATCCAGGCCGCAGCCGAAAGAATTCAGCTGTATCAGATCCAAATCGTCCCTTTGCTTTACAAAGCTTGCGGCGGCATAAAGCCGGGAATGGTACATCCACTGGTCCGAGACGATCAACGGCCGCTCCGGAGCGCCCAGATGGGAGATGGAATCCTCCGTCAGCACCGCCATATCAAAGGAAGTGATCAGTTCGGGAATTCCGTGGTTGATTTCCGGATCGATATGGTAAGGGCGGCCTGCCAGCACAATACCGCGCTTCCCTGTATCCTCCAGGAATTTTAAGGTTTCCTCGCCTTTTCTTTGAATGTCTTTCCGGGCTGCGCCCAGCTCTTCCCAGGCGAGCCTGGCGGCGCTTTGTACCTCCTCGGCGGGAAGCTCGGAAAATTCTTTCAGCAGCGCCTGGGTCACGGTGTCAATGTCCCGGAAGGACATGAAAGGATTCCGCAGCCGGAAGCTTCCGCCGGAAATTTCTTCCACGTTATTTTTGATATTTTCAGAGTAGGAGGTGACAATGGGACAGTTGTAATGGTTGTTTGCCTCCGGCACCTCGTTTCGCTCGTAAAACAGGGCAGGGTAGAAGATAAAATCCACTCCCTGTCTGATCAGCCAGGTGACATGGCCGTGAGCCAGCTTGGCGGGGTAGCACTCCGACTCGCTGGGAATGGACTCTATACCCAGCTCGTAGATCTTGCGGTTGGAGCTGGGGGAAAGCACCACCCGGTAGCCTAAGCTGGTGAAAAATGTATGCCAGAAGGGATAATTTTCATACATATTCAGGACTCTGGGAATACCCACTGAGCCTCTTGGAGCCTGGGTGGGCTCCAGGGAAGGATAGGAGAAGAGTCTCTGCAGCTTGTACTCAAACAGGTTGGGTACATTGTTTGCATTTTTCTGACCGCCGACGCCCCGCTCGCAGCGGTTGCCGGAGATAAACTGTCGTCCGCCGGAAAACTTGTTGATGGTGAGCCTGCAGCTGTTGGTGCAGCCTCTGCACTTTGCCATGCTGGTCTCATATTTAAGCGCGCAGAGCTTTTCGTAGGAAAGCATACTGCTCTGTGTGCCTTCCTCATAGCGCTCCCTTGCAATCAGGGCAGCGCCAAAGGCGCCCATAATGCCCGCAATGTCAGGACGGATGGCTTCGCAGTCCGCAATCTTTTCAAAGCTGCGCAGAACGGCGTCATTATAGAAAGTGCCGCCCTGGACCACGATATTTCTGCCAAGCTCAGAGGCGTCGGATACCTTGATGACCTTGAACAGGGCATTTTTGATGACGGAATAGGCCAGTCCGGCGGAAATATCCGCCACGCTGGCGCCTTCCTTCTGGGCCTGCTTTACCTTGGAATTCATAAATACGGTGCAGCGGGTCCCCAAATCAATGGGATGCTCCGCAAAGAGAGCCGCCTGGGCAAAGTCCTGTACGCTGTAATTCAGGGACTTTGCAAAGGTTTCAATAAAGGAGCCGCAGCCGGAGGAGCACGCCTCGTTGAGCTGCACGCTGTCTACCGTCTGGTCCTTGATCTTGATACATTTCATGTCCTGGCCGCCGATGTCCAGGATACAGTCCACCTCCGGATCAAAGAAAGCGGCCGCGTAGTAGTGGGCTACCGTTTCCACTTCGCCGTCGTCCAGCAGGAAAGCAGCCTTCATCAGTGCTTCGCCGTAGCCTGTGGAGCAGGCCCGGACAATGTGAACGTCCTCCGGCAGCTGCTCATAGATTTCTTTCAGTGCGCCGATAGCAGTCTTTAAGGGGCTTCCGTCGTTGCCGCTGTAAAAGGAGTAGAGCAGGGACCCGTCCTGGCCCACCAGAGCGATCTTGGTGGTGGTAGAGCCTGCGTCTATGCCCAGAAAGGCGTTTCCTCGATAGGAGGAAAGCTCTGCGGCGCCCACGTGATGGCGGCTGTGGCGTTCGCGAAAGCTTTCATAGGCTTCCCTGTCTGCAAACAGGGGCTCCATGCGTTCTACCTCAAACTCCATTTTGATGTCGGAGGAAAGCTTGCCCGCCATTTCCTCCATGGTAAAGGAAACGCTGCCGTCTGCGTTCAGCGCGGAGCCGATAGCGGCAAACAGGTGGGAGTTGTCCGTGTCGATAATGTGTTCCTGATCCAGCTTCAGGGTGCGGATGAAGGCAGCCTTCAGCTCCGACAGGAAGTGCAGAGGACCGCCTAAAAACGCCACGTGCCCCCTGATGGGCTTGCCGCAGGCCAGGCCGGAGATAGTCTGATTCACCACAGCCTGGAAGATGGAGGCGGACAAGTCCTCCTTGGTAGCGCCCTCGTTGATCAGGGGCTGGATGTCCGTCTTGGCAAACACGCCGCAGCGGGCGGCAATATCGTACAGTGACTTATAATTTTTTGCATATTCGTTCAGGCCGGAGGCGTCGGTCTGGATCAGAGACGCCATCTGGTCTATAAAGGAGCCGGTGCCGCCGGCGCAGATACCGTTCATCCGCTGCTCCACGTTGCCGTCCTCGAAATAAATTATTTTTGCGTCCTCGCCGCCCAGCTCGATAGCCACGTCGGTCTCAGGGGCAAGCTCCTTTAAGGAGGTGGCAACGGCAATGACCTCCTGGGTAAAGGGAACGCCCAGGTGGTTTGCCAGGGTCAGGCCGCCGGAGCCGGTGATCATGGGGTACAGAGTCAGATTCCCCAGCGATCCTAAAGCTTTATTTAAAAGTGAGGAGAGGGTCTCCCGAATATTGGCGTAATGGCGCTCATAATCGGAAAATAAAATATGATGCTGTTCATCCAGTATCGCTATCTTGACGGTGGTGGAGCCGATATCGATGCCAAGAGCTGCAGCCTTGCTGACTGTTTCCATACAGACACGTCCTTCCTGTGGGTGGTGCTTTTCCTGAAATTTATCGCAGATGCCTGTGCCGACATGATCTGACACACTAGGCTATTATACGACACGAAACTAAAAAAAGCAACGGACCAAAGGGATGAAATGTTTATTAAAATACTGATTTTTTAATTAAAATTGGAAATGCTTGGTTTACTTATAAAGTGGGGCATGGTACAATGTATTCATGTTTTTTCGGAAGATGCAGCGGCAGTATGTGTGCTTAAAGCGGATAAAGGAGTATGGATGATATGGGCAAATGGGAGAAGAAATTCGGGAGATATGCCATTCCGAATCTGACGTTTATATTGATCGGCTGTTATGTGGCCGGATATCTTTTGGAATGGCTGGCACCCTCCATCATGGGGTACATGACCCTTGACCCTTATGCGATCCTCCACGGGCAGGTCTGGAGGCTGGTGACATGGATCATCTCGCCGCCTTCTTCCTTTGATCTCTTTACGATCATCATGCTGATGTTCTACTTAAGTCTGGGGACCACTCTGGAGAAGGTGTGGGGGACCTGGCAGTATAATGTATATATTTTTACGGGTATCCTGCTGACCGCTGCGGCAAGCTTTTTGTGTATGGGAGTGTTCTATCTGGCCTACGGAGAAGCTGCTTCCGTTGTCATGAAGGGGCTCTGTTCGCTTGGCGCAAGTCAGTTCAATACCTACTTTATCAATATGTCCATATTTCTTGCTTATGCGGCAACCTTTCCGAATGCAGAGGTGCTGCTGATGTTTGTGATCCCCATTAAGGTGAAGTTCTTAGGGATCATTTACGGCGCTATGCTGGTGTACCAGATGGTGGGGTATTTCAGGGTGGGAAAATCCGGCTATGTCTGGTACTGGTTCGGCGTGGCGGCTATCGCTGCATCCCTCCTGAATTTCCTGATTTTCTGGCTGCGCTCAAGGAACCATATGCACCTGAATCCGAAGCAGGTTAAACGGAAGATGGAATTTAAGAGAGATATCAGGCGGAATCCGAACCCGAAGATCACAAAGCATAAGTGCGCCATCTGCGGCAGGTCCGAGGAGGACGATCCCACGCTGGAATTCCGGTTCTGCTCCAAGTGCAACGGAAATTATGAATACTGCCAGGAACATTTGTATACCCATCAGCACAGGACATGAGGAGGGAGGCGGCATGAGCCAGAGCAGAGAAGTATTATTTGCCCGGACGCTGGAGGAGGTGCGGGCAAAGGCGCGGGAGCAGGGAAACTGCGTCAGTGAAGAGCAGGTCAGGGAAGCGTTTGCAGGGCAGCAGTTGGGAGAAGAGCAGCTGCAGCTGGTGTTTGACTATCTGGTGAAGCATAAGGTTGGCGTCGGGCAGCCTGTGGATCTGGACGAGTATCTGACAGATGAGGAGAAAAACTATCTTCAGAATTATATGGATGAAATTGCCGCGCTGCCCACATACAGTCAGGGGGAGCTTGAGGCGATCACTCTGTCCGCCATGGCGGGGGAATCTCAGGCGCAGCAGAAGCTGGTACACTGCTATCTGAAGGATGCCGTTGACATAGCCAGGCTTTACGCGGGACAGGGAGTATTTCTGGAGGACCTGATCGGAGAGGGAAATCTGGCCCTTGCCATGGGCGTAAGTATGCTGGGCAGTCTGGAAAAGCCCTCCGAAGCGCCGGGAATGCTTGCACGGCTGATGATGGACGCCATGGAGGATCATATTCAGGAGAATGCGGCAAACGAAAAGACGGACCGCAAGGTGGCGGATAAAGTGAATCTGGTGGCGGACAAGGCCGGAGAGCTGGCGGAGGCCCTACACAGAAAGGTGACGCCGGAGGAGCTGGCCAGGGAATCGGGGATTTCTCTGAAGGCAATCCTGGACGCCTGCCGGATGAGCGGGTACAAAATCGAGGATATACAGTTGAGGTCAAGTCATGAATCAGACAGTTTATGAGGATTATAAATACAGTATGCAGGATGTGGGCCGCCTTTATGTGGGCTGTAAGTATACCTTCGGGGAGCTGCTGGAGGCGGAGGATGTGCTGTTTAAATTCCGGATGCTGGTGCAAAAATATATTTTGCCTGAGGCGGACAGCGAGGACACACTGGAGAGCCATCTGTACTATCTGGAGTCCGGGGGATTCCTGGTGAAGCTATATCGGCAGATGAAGGCCCGGATCAAGGTCAATGTGATCGAGGAGAGGAAAAGTCCTCTTGGAAAAAGGAAAAGAGAATATGTGACAAAGCAGCTGACCATAGAGCAGCTTACGGGGATGACAAAGGAAGAAAAGGAAGCCTGCGGGCTGGTCATTCAGGAGCTTTCCGTAAGTAAGCTTGCTCTGGTGGGGCTGTAAATAATAAATGAAGGAGAAGAAGGATGAGAGTAGAAGATTTGACCGCTTACGAGGTATTGGAAAGGAGGGAGATAAAGGACATTGACAGCGTGACCTATCTCTGCCGGCATAAAAAGACCGGAGCAAGGGTGGCGCTGATTTCCAACAATGACGACAATAAGGTTTTTTATATCGGCTTTCGTACTACGCCTAAGGATTCCACAGGCGTTGCGCATATCACGGAGCATTCCGTGCTCTGCGGTTCCAGGGACTTTCCTGTGAAGGATCCTTTTGTGGAGCTGGTGAAGGGCTCCCTGAATACTTTTCTGAATGCCATGACTTATGCGGACAAGACGGTGTATCCCGTGGCAAGCTGCAATGACAAGGACTTCCAGAATCTGATGCACGTTTATCTGGACGCGGTTTTTTACCCCAATACCTACCAGAACGAGGCGATCTTCAGGCAGGAGGGCTGGCACTATGAACTGAACGATCAGGGAGAGCTGATATACAACGGCGTGGTATACAATGAGATGAAGGGAGCTTTCTCCAATCCTGACAGTATACTGTGGCGGGAGGTACCCACAGCGCTGTATCCCCACACCACCTATGGGGTGGAGTCCGGCGGCGACCCGGAAAACATTCCGGATCTGAGCTACGAGCAGTTCCTGGAGTTCCACAGGACCTACTATCATCCCTCCAACAGCTATATTTATCTTTACGGCGATATGGATATGGCGGAGAAGCTGACCTATATCGACGAGCAGTATCTGTCAAAATTTGATTATCTGAAGGTGGATTCCGAAATTACGGAGGAGCCTGTTTTTAAAGAGCCGGTCCGCCATGTAAAGGAGATCCCGTTGAGCAGCGGGGAGGACCCGGAGGAAAACACCTATCTGGCACAGTGCTTCTCGGCGGGGGACTGTCTGGACAGGGAGCTTGTGATTGCCATGAAGGTGCTGGATTTTGCGCTTTGTACCGTCCCCGGAGCGCCCTTGAAGCAGGCGCTGATCAACAGGGGGATAGGCAAGGATGTTTTCAGTATGTATGACAACGGCGTCAAGCAGCCATATTTCGGCGTGGTGGCAAAGGGAACCTCTGCGGCGAAGGAAGAAGAGTTCAAGGGCGTCATTCGGGAGGTGCTGGAGGGCATTGTAAAGAACGGTTTTGACGAGAAAGCCCTGCTTTCCGCCATCAACCATTTTGAATTCAAGTATCGGGAGGCGGATTTCGGAACCACGCCAAAGGGACTGATGTACGGCCTGCAGATGCTGGACAGCTGGCTGTATGATGATGAAAAGCCCTTTATCCACATTGAGGCAAATGAAACCTATAAGGCGCTGAGAAAGAAAGCGAAGGAGGGATATTTTGAGCAGATTATCCGGAAGTATATTCTGGAGAATCCTCATTCTGCCACGGTCATCCTTCTGCCCAGGGAGGGGCTTGCCGCAAAGCAGGAAGCGGCTCTGAAGGAAAAGCTGGCGAAGATAAGGAAAAGCATGAGCGAGCAGGAGCTTGCGGAGGTCCGCACTATGATGGAGCGGCTGAATACCTTCCGGGAAACGCCGGATGCGCCGGAAGATATAGCGAAGATCCCCCTGTTGAGCAGGGCGGATCTGAAGCGTCAGGCGGCGCCTGTCTATAATCAGGAGAAAAAGCTGGGAGATACTTTTGCGCTGCACCATGAAATTTTTACCAACGGCATCGGTTATTTCCGGCTGATATTTAAGATAAAGGACATACCGGAGGCGTATTTCCCCTATTTGGGCCTGTTGAAAAACGTATTTTTCAATATGGACACGGCAAAACACACTTACGGGGATCTGTGCAGTGAGGTCAATCTGGTGACAGGCGAGATCTTTGTGGCCCAGAACAATTACGGGAGCGCAGAGAACGACGGCAGATATACCATGACAATGGAGGTCTGCACCAAGGCGTTGTACGAGAATCTGCCCAGGGCCATAGAGCTTATGGAGGAGCTGATCCTGACCACGGACTTTACGGATGCAAAGAGGCTGAAGGAAATTCTTGCCGAGAACAATTCCAAGTTCCGTGAATATGTAAACCAGGCAGGGCATGGGGTGGCGATTTCCAGAGCTCTTTCCTACGGCAGCGTCAAGGATGCTGTAGAGGAAGCGGTGAGCGGCGTAGATCAGTACCGTCTGACCTGTGAACTGGAAGGGAAGTTTGAGGAGAAGAAGGAGGAGCTTATCGAGAAGCTTCAGACCCTCTGTAAGATGATATTCCGTCCTGAGAACCTGATGATCGACTTTACGGGTGAAGCCGCTGCCCTGGAGAAGCTGGAAGGGCCTGTGGCGGCTCTGAAGGCAAAGCTGTATACCTGTGAGGTGGAAAAGGCGGCTTATGCCCCTGTGCCTGTAAAGAAGAACGAGGGCTTTACCACTCCCGGCCAGGTGGACTATGTATGCAGGGCAGGCAATTTCAGAAAAAAGGGACTTCCCTATACCGGAGCATTAAACGTGCTGCGTGTCATGATGGGCTATGAATATCTGTGGGTCAATGTCCGGGTCAAGGGCGGCGCTTACGGCTGCTTCTGCGGATTTTCCAGGGATGGCGGCAGTTATTTCTGCTCTTACCGGGATCCGAATCTGGGGCAGACCGTGGATGTGTTTGAAAAGGCGGCGGATTTTATTGCAGATTATGAAGCGGATGAGCGGACCATGACCCAGTATATCATCGGTGCGATCAGTGAACTGGATACCCCCCTCACCGCGGCAGGCAAGGGACTTCGTTCCAGGCAGTATTATTTTACCGGGATCACCCCGGAAATGCTGCAGAAATCCAGGGATCAGGTACTGGATGCGGCGCCGGAGGATATACGGGAGCTTTCCAGGTATGTCAGAGCATTTATGGATGATGAGTTCCTGTGTGTCGTGGGCAATGAGCAGCAGATCGCGGCAGAGAAAGAAAGATTTGCGAAGGTGGAGAGTCTGTTGTAAGTCATACCGAAGATATCATAGGCGGAAACATCCGGCTGATGCCAGACTAAAAGGCATCAGCCGGATATATATCTGTAAAGGAGAAACCGATGAACGAGAATTGTTCCCTGAAAGCGGGCTTTGCAGCTTTGATCGGAAGGCCCAATGTGGGAAAGTCCACATTGATGAACCGGCTTATCGGGCAAAAAATAGCGATCACCTCCAGCAAGCCCCAGACCACCAGGAACCGTATTCAGACGGTGCTTACCAGGCAGGAGGGGCAGATCGTGTTCTTAGATACACCCGGCATACATAAGTCAAAGAATAAACTGGGAGATTATATGGTGAATGTGGCGGAGCGTACCCTGGCGGATGTGGATGTGGTGCTCTGGCTGGTGGAGCCTACCAATTATATCGGCGCGGGGGAGCGTCATATCATAGAACAGCTGAAAAAAACAAAAACACCCGTTATTTTGGTTATCAACAAGACGGATACCGTAAAGAAGGAGGAAATTTTTTCTTTTATAGATACCTACCGCGGGGAACTGGACTTTCAGGAGATCGTGCCTGTCTCTGCCCTGAAAGGGAGCAATACGGAGGAACTGGTGCAGTGCATTTTCAAATATCTGCCATATGGACCGGCATTTTATGACGAAGATACCATTACGGATCAGCCCATGCGGCAGATCGTGGCGGAGCTGGTTCGGGAGAAGGCACTGCGCCTGCTGCAGGAGGAAATTCCCCACGGTGTGGCAGTGATGGTGGAGAGCATGAAGGAAAGAGGAAAGATCTGCCATATTGAAGCCACCATCGTATGTGAAAGAGAGTCCCACAAGGGGATCATTATCGGAAAAGGCGGCGCAATGCTTAAAAAAATCGGTTCCGCCGCAAGGCCGGAGATCGAGGAGCTGTTGGAGATGCAGGTCAATCTTAAGCTTTGGGTAAAGGTGAAAAAGGACTGGAGAGACAGCGATTATCTTCTGAAAAATTTTGGATATGATCCGAAGGAGATCAAGGAATAGAAAACGGGAAATCTGCAAATTCTACTTATCAGGCAGGAAGCCTTCATACAAATGGGATCGGGGGATATGCAGATGAACATGGAATACTGGAAGCGGTTTGAAAACAGCGGGAAGATAGAGGATTATCTGTCGTTTGTCTCCGGCGGGGGAAACGGGGAAAGCGCAGGAAAGAACCCATCGGGAGAAGCCTTGTATGCAGGAATATATCATAGTGACGGGAATCGTATTGAAGCAGTCTCCCGTGGGGGAGTACGACAGACATATCAGCATTTTGACCAGGGAGAGGGGTAAGCTCTCCGCGTTTGCCAGAGGCGCCAGGCGGCCGGGCAATAAGCTGGCGGCGGCAGCGGCGCCCTTTTCTTTCGGCAGATTCAAGCTTTATGAGGGAAAGAATTCATACACCCTTGCAGAGGCGGATATTCAGAATTATTTCGAGGAGCTTCGGACGGATTACGAGGGCGCCTGTTACGGTATGTACTTTGCCGAGGTGGCGGATTATTATACCAGAGAAAACAATGACGAAAGAGAAATGATGAAATTGCTGTATCAGTCGCTTCGGGCGCTCTGCGCAGACAGCCTGCCCAACCCTCTGGTGCAGTGTATTTTTGAATGTAAGGCAATCGCAATCAACGGAGAGTTTCCGGGACCGCCTGCTGACAGGCGGCTTGAGGAATCTACCATATACGCGCTGCAATACATAGCGGCAAGCCCGGTGGAAAAATTGTACACCTTTGCCGTGACAGACTCCGTTCTGGCACAGCTTCGGCAGGTAGCCGGGGATTATATGAAAAAAATCGTGGGACATACGTTTAAAAGTCTGGAGGTTCTGCAAACTCTCTGTTGAAAAAGAAGAGTGTTTTTGATACAATAAATTAGCTAGGCATGACTGGAAATGTGACAGATTGATCAAGGAGTTATGGAATGAATAAAAGCAGGAGGTTTTGGGCTTTGGCCTGTCTGTTGGCTGTGGCGCTTGCGGGGTGCGGGCAGACAGGGGTGCAGGAAACCGTTGATGCTACCACGATCTCTGTGGACAGGAACGGCGGAATGACCTATTATCTGGTAGGGGAGTTTGACAGAGATTATTACAGTCTGTCAGAGCTGTCCGACATGGCGGCGGAGGAGGCGGAGAGGTTCAACGGAGGCGCAGGAGAGAAGCAGGCTGTTACGGTGGATAGGGTAGAGGCGCTGTCGGAGGCTGAAAACAGGATATTGATCGTCTGCAGATTCGACGGATATACCAGCTTTAATGCGTTCAATGAACAGTTCAATAAGCAATTCGGAAGCTTTTTTTACGGAACCGTGGACGAGGCTTTTGAGCAGGGATACATCAAGGATGCAGTGTTGAAGAGCATCAGGGATGAAAGTCTGAAAACGGAGGAACAGCTGAAGCAGGAAGGAAGCAGAAAACTGATCGTGACGGATGGGAAAGCCATTATCTACTGTCCGGCAAAAGTCACCTATCTCAGTCCGGGGGCGGTTTTAAATGAGGATGGAAGCGTGGATGCTTCCGCTGTGGAAGAAACAGTGTACATTTTGATGAAATAAGTGTGAGAAGAATTTCCAATTGCCTTCGGCAATTTTCGCTCACAGCATAGGCTGTTTTGCGAAGAAATTCTAATCTCACACTGAAGAATGCCAAGCGAACAAGTTCGCTTTGGGCGGGCATTCTTCTCATGGATTGTTTGTGCAGGCATGATTGGAAGTAAGAATAAAGAAATGCGAGGGTAAGGACAAGATGGAAAAGACGATGGAAAAAATTGTTGCGCTGGCGAAAGCGAGAGGCTTTGTGTATCCCGGCTCGGAGATATACGGCGGATTGGCAAATACATGGGACTATGGCAATCTTGGGGTGGAACTGAAAAATAATGTGAAGAAAGCCTGGTGGCAGAAATTTATTCAGGAGAACCCCTATAACGTGGGTGTAGACTGTGCGATTCTGATGAATCCCCAGACCTGGGTGGCCAGCGGGCATTTGGGTGGGTTTTCGGACCCGCTGATGGACTGTAAGGAGTGCCATGAGCGTTTCCGGGCAGATAAGCTGATAGAGGATTTCTGCGCAGAGAAGGAAATCGCGCTGGAAGAGAGCGTGGATGCCTGGAGCCAGGAACAGATGAAGAATTTTATTGAAGAGCATAATATTCCCTGTCCCGGCTGCGGCAAGCATAATTTTACGGATATCCGCCAGTTCAACCTGATGTTCAAGACCTTCCAGGGCGTCACGGAGGATGCGAAAAGCGTGGTATATCTCCGTCCTGAGACGGCCCAGGGCATTTTCGTGAATTTTAAGAATGTGCAGCGGACCTCCAGAAAGAAGATTCCCTTTGGCATCGGGCAGATCGGGAAGTCTTTCCGCAATGAGATCACACCCGGTAATTTTACCTTCCGTACAAGAGAATTCGAGCAGATGGAGCTGGAGTTCTTCTGTGAGCCGGGCACCGATCTGGAATGGTTCCGGTACTGGAGAGGGTTCTGCCGTGACTGGCTGCTGTCTCTGGGGATGAAGGAGGATGAGATGCGCCTTCGGGATCACAGCCCGGAAGAGCTTTGTTTCTACAGCAAGGGGACTACCGACATTGAGTTTCTGTTCCCCTTCGGGTGGGGCGAGCTGTGGGGGATCGCAGACAGGACTGACTATGATCTGACCCAGCACGCCAATACCTCCGGCGAGGATATGAGTTACTTTGACGACGAAAAGAAGGAAAAGTACATACCTTATGTGATCGAGCCTTCTCTTGGCGCAGACCGTGTGGTTCTGGCATTTTTGTGCGCCGCCTATGACGAGGAAGAGCTGGAGGGCGGCGATATGCGCACCGTGCTTCGCTTTCATCCTGCCCTGGCGCCGATAAAGATCGGCGTGCTGCCTCTTTCCAAAAAGCTGAACGAGGGGGCGGAGAAGATTTTTACACAGCTGTCCAAGAGCTATAACTGTGAATTTGACGACAGAGGAAATATCGGTAAGCGTTATCGCCGTCAGGATGAGATCGGAACTCCTTTCTGCGTTACTTATGATTTTGATTCCGAGACAGATGGCTGTGTAACTGTTCGTTTCAGAGATTCCATGGAGCAGGAAAGGGTTGCCATTGCGGAGTTGGAGGCATATTTTGCGGATAAGTTTACGTTTTAAGGGATAATGAAAAGTCGGGGAGCGGGAGTGATATTCTGCTCCTTTGTCTTGATATGAATGGAGTGTTCAGATGGACAGGATCGAAGTGTTTCAAATACTTGGCATTGAGCCCACAAAGGATGAAAAAAGTATTAAAAATGCCTACAGGGAGAGACTTTCAGTGACGAATCCGGAAGATGATCCGGAGGGTTTTAAGCGGCTCAGAGAGGCTTATGAGGAAGCCTGCCGCCTGGCAAAGGAGTCCGATGAGAGCGAAGAAGAGCGGCGGGATGAGACGGCCTCCGGCGTCTGGGTGGAAAAGGCTGCTTCTCTTTACGGCAATATCAAAAGCAGACGGGACGTAAAAGCGTGGGAAGCCTTATTTGCAGACGACTGTTTCCTTTCTCTGGAGGAAGAGGAGAACTGTCGTGTCAAGCTGCTGCGGTTTATCATGGATCATTTCAGGCTGCCGGGGGACGTCTGGAAGCTCCTGGACAGGAAGCTTTGCATTACGACAGACGCCGCGGCCCTGCGGGAAAAATTTCCGGCAGATTTTATCCGCTATATTCTGGCCAAGTGCGAGCGGGGGGAGGACGTGGAGTTCGACCAGTTCGAGGGAGAGGAAGACGCCCCCTATGATTTGTTCCTGCAATATTATGACCGCTGCTGGCAGGCGCTGCAGAGCGACGACTTAGAGCAGGCCCGTCAGAATATTGAGAATGCGGACGGGCTGAAGATCAGCCACCCTGCCATGGAGGTCTGCCGTGCGGAGCTTCTGGAAAAGCAGGGCAGACTGCAGGAAGCCATCGCCCTTCTGGATAAGCTTCTGGAAAAGTATCCGGGGGACGCAATGCTCTGTTACAATGCAGCCGAGATGCTCTGGCGGCAGGGTCAGGCTGAGGAGGGAGCTTTCCGACGGCGTTCCGCTAAGATTTACGAAAGCCTGAAGGAGGAAAATGACGGACATTATATGGCCAATGTGCGCCTGACGGAGTGGTATTACGATAATCGGCAGTTCAAGGAGGCCAAGAAGTGCGCCGAAAAGGTGCTTTCTGCAGGAAGCGGCGACGAGTTTATGGAGCTGCTGTGCAGGGTGAACGAAGAAATAGAGGAGGAGCTGGAGGAGGACTGGCGTAAAAATAAAAACAGCGCTTCTGCACTGGAATTATGCTGGTGTTATCTTCAGGACGGGAAAATAGCCAGAGGAATCAGACTTGCGTTGCAGCTTGAGAAGCAGCTGCCGGAGGAGAAGGAAGCAGAGTGGAACGGCCTTATGGCAAAGCTTTACGTGGAGGAGGCGGAATATGACGCATCCATAACCATGACCCATGCCTGGGAGGAAGCCCTGGAAAAGAAGCTGCTTGCCGATGAGAGCGAAGAAGAGCGGGAAAAGGACAGGGACCGGCAGAAGCAGGCACATATGATTCGTATGCAGTGCTTTCACAATCTGGGCTTTCAGGAAGAAGCAAAGTTCGCAGAGGCAATACGTGAGGGCCGGGCCGTCCTGGAGGGAAACGCCAGGGACATTGGGATCCTGCTGGAAATGGCACAGATCTATACTGAGATGCAGGAGTATGAAAAATGTGAGGAAACGGTCAGGAGTCTGGTGGAGGATCATCAGGTGTATGCGGCTTATGCAGCCTCTCTGGAGGCTTACAGAAGGCAGCTGGATCCGGGCGGAGTGATTCGGGCGGGAAGCCGATGTATTCAGTATTTTCCGACTTTTGTCAAGCCCTATGAGTATGTGGCGAAGGTATATTTTGACCTGGAACAGCCGGAGGAACTGAAGAGAGTATTTGAGGACGCAGAGAAAAACGGAGTCAAAAGCGACGTGCTGGAGGCATATAAGTACCAGCAGGCTCACGGGATGATGGAGCTGGACGTCTTAAACAAAAAGCTGAAAGCATTCAGAAAGCATTTCAGAAAGCAGGTGGAGGACGGAAAGCTGTCCTTTTACGAAAGCGGGCTGCCGGTATTGACGGAATATCTTTATAACTGTCCGGACAGTTATATGTTTGTGGAGCGCGGGATCTTCCACAGGGCCGCTCATCATTATAAAGAGGCGCGGGAGGATTTTGAGAAGGCGCTGGCGCTGAATCCCTCCAATCCTTATGCCCTTAACGGCCTGAGCTTTGTCTATAAGTACACGGGTGATTTTGAAAAGGCATTATTTTACATAAAAAAGGCAATTTTATATATGGATGAAGAAATGTCACCTGTTATTTATACGGATATGGCAAATCTGTATTCCCTGCTGGGCGATTATGAGATGGCGCTTGCAGCCTGCAGACAGTATAATGAGATCGTAAAGGAACAAAGCACGTGGTTCCTGAATCAGATGGCGGAGGTGTATATCAATCTGGGAAGAGCTGCGGATGCCTGTGAGTGGTACGGCAAATGCCAAAACGGCAGCAAATGGAAATATTATGAAAAGAGTGTGGAGGCATATATCACGTGCGGGGAAGAAAAACAGGCGAGACAGCTGCTGACAGAGTGGGCAGGGGAGCTTAAAATAAAAAAGGACGGCATCGGAAGGCTGATCGGCCGCATGAAAACGCCCCAGGGGAAAGGCGGGGAGCTTGGCAGCTTTTATCTGCAGGCTTTCTGGGCGGAGCTTCTGTTTGGAGAAAAAAAGGATCTGGCGGACTATATGGCGGAGGCGGTATACTACCGGGACAGCGCAGGAGGCGAAGGCACACTGTCGGACGCCGTGTTTGCCTGCATCGTCAGCGGCATGGACAAGCTGGGGAGAAAATATGGCGAACAGTTAAGAAAGTGGCTGCAGAGCGAAAAGCTTTCCGGAGATGACAAATACTTTAACCGGGAGAAGGCACATTTGCAGAAGGAGATCCTGGCAGCCTGGTACACGAAAGAGGAGGATGAAATACAGGCGCTTCTGGACAGAGAGCAGGAGTGCGGCCTCTGCCACTTCTGTACCAGCGCGGTGTGCAAGGAGTTGGAATCCCTGCGCATTCTGTTTTTGATTCGGAAGGGAAAGCGGAAGGAAGCGGAAGAACGCCTTTTGCGCAGTTTAGAGCGCCAGCCATCGGACGAGTATATGCTTGCCCTGAAGCATAATGTGTTCGCGGAACGATAGCAGAGCAGACAGAAACAGAAATGAGGCATGATATGATAGTAGGAATTGATTTGGGCACAACGAACAGTTTGATCGCATATTTCACAGAGGACGGCCCCCGGATAATACCCAACAGGCTTGGCAAAAACCTGACGCCCTCGGTTGTCAGCGTGGACGGAGAGGGAAATGTCTATGTAGGGGAGACGGCCAGAGAACGTATGAGTCTGTACCCGGATTCCGTTGCCCAGACCTTTAAGCGGAGTATGGGGACGGAGCGGGAGTATATTTTGAGCGGCAGACATTTTAAACCGGAGGAGCTTTCCAGCATGGTGCTGCGGGCGCTGAAGGAGGATGCGGAAAGCTTCCTGGGAGAGGAGGTCACCGAGGCGGTCATCAGCGTTCCTGCCTATTTTGACGACAAGAGGCGGAAGGCTACAAAGCGGGCGGGAGAGCTGGCGGGGCTTAAAGTGGAGCGGATGATCTCCGAGCCCACTGCCGCTGCGGTGGCGTATGGCCTGTATGATAAAAATCAGGATACCCGTTTCCTGGTGTTTGACTTGGGAGGCGGAACCTTTGACGTCTCTATTCTGGAGCTGTACCATAATATTCTGGAGGTTCGGGCGGTTGCCGGGGATAACTATCTGGGCGGCGAGGACTTTACGGAGGTGATGGCAAAGCTGTTTTTACAGAAGGCAGGGCTGCAGCTTGCGGGAATGACAGAGAAAGAGCAGGTGCGCTTATACCGCCAGGCGGAAAAGGCAAAATGTGCCATCAGCGACAATGCGGAGGTACTTATGACCTTTCTGTACCATGAGGAGACGCTGGAGCAGCGCATCACCTATAAGGAATATGAGGAAGCCTGTGAGGATCTGCTGATGAAGATCAGAGAGCCTGTGAAAAAGAGTCTTTCCGACGCGGGATTAAAGCTTGGCGATATAGACGAGGTACTGCTCATCGGCGGCGCCACCAGGCTGTCTGTTGTCCGGGATTTCCTGATCCGGCTTTTCAGAAAGTTCCCGGATACCAGAATGAATCCGGACGAGACTGTTGCCCTGGGAGCAGCGGTGCAGGGAGCCATGAAGGAGCGTCGGGAGGAAGTGAAGGAGGTCATCCTGACGGATGTATGCTCTTTCACCCTGGGGACTGAAGTCGTGGTGGAATACGAGGAAGGCAAATTTGAGGACGGCAGGTTCTGTCCCATCATAGAGAGGAATACAGTCATTCCTGCCAGCCACACGGAGCGCCTTTACACAGTCAGGGATAATCAGACCTCAGTCCGGGTCAGGGTGCTGCAGGGAGAGAGCCGTTTTGCAAGAAACAATCTGTTTCTGGGAGAACTGGAGATCGAGGTGCCCAAGGGGCCGAAAGGACAGGAGTCGGTGGATGTGACCTACACCTACGATATCAATTCTCTGCTGGAGGTGGAGGTGACGGTAGTGTCCACGGGTCTTTCCCGAAAAATGATCATCAAAGGCCAGGATAATCAGATGACTGACGAGGAGATCAGCAGGCGTATGGAGGAACTGGCTTATTTGAAGATCCAGCCCAGGGATTACGAGGAGAATCGGCTGGTGCTCCTGCGGGCCGAGCGTATGTATGAGGAAGCCCTGGGAGACAGGAGGAAGAAGCTGGATCATTACATCACGGCTTTTGAGGCGGCTTTGAAGCGGGGGGACCATGACGAAATAATGGAAACCAGAGAGGCTTTAAATGAGATTCTGGAGGAGGAAGACGAGTAAGGCGGCCCCAAAATTTGACAATCAGGACAAATGAAATTATAATATTTTTTTAGTATAAGAGTTTACAGAAAGGCATGGATATCAGTATGAAACAATTTACATCGGACGAGCTCAGAAAGACCTGGAAGCAATTTTATATCGACAGGGGACATAAGGATGTGGGGGCTGTTTCCCTGGTCTCAGACGGTTCCACGGGGGTTCTTTTCAATGTGGCCGGAATGCAGCCCTTAATGCCCTATCTGCTGGGGCAGAAGCATCCTCTGGGGAATAGGCTCTGTAATGTGCAGGGCTGTGTCCGTACCAATGACATTGATTCGGTGGGAGATAAGAGTCACGGAACCTTCTTTGAGATGCTGGGAAGCTGGAGCCTGGGAGATTATTTTAAGAAGGAACGCTGCCAGTGGAGCTATGAGCTCTTGACGGAGGTCTTTGGTTTTGACGCGGACCATCTTGCCGCAACCGTGTTTGCGGGGGATGAGAACGCACCCAGGGATGAGGAGGGAGCCCAGTACCGTATTGCCTCCGGATTTAAAAAGGAAAATATATATTACCTTCCGGCGAAGGACAACTGGTGGGGGCTGGAGTACGGTCCCTGCGGCCCCGACAGTGAAATGTTCTACATTGAGGACCGGCCGGACTGCGGGCCGGACTGCGGGCCCGGATGCCACTGCGGCAAGTATACCGAGCTGGGAAATGATGTGTTTATGCAGTATGAGAAGCATCAGGACGGGACGCTGACGCCGCTGAAGCAGAAGAATGTAGACACCGGCTGGGGACTGGAGCGGGTCCTGGCTTTCTTAAACGGCACAAAGGATGTTTACAGGACCGATCTGTATGCGCCGATCATCGCCTATATAGAAAAGGTTTCCGGCACAAAGTATGAGGAGGATGAAAAGCTGACCAGATCCATGCGGATACTGGCTGACCATATCCGTACCAGCGTCATGCTGATGGGGGATGAGGCAAAGCTTCTTCCTGCCAATGCCGGGGCGGGCTATGTGCTCCGGCGTCTGATCCGCCGGGCGGTGCGGCACGCAAGGGTACTGAACTTAAGGACCGATGATGTACTGAAGATCGCAGAAATGTTTATCAGGGATATTTACGGTGAGAGCTATCCTCTTCTGGTAAAGAATCAGGAATTTGTGTTGTCCGAGCTGAAGAAGGAGATCGACCGCTTCGAGAGTACGCTGGAGAACGGCATGAAAGAATTCCGCAAGATCCTGGATGCAAGGAAGGAAGAAAAGGCACAGGTCATCGACGGGAAGTCTGCGTTCTATCTCTATGATACCTTTGGGTTCCCGCTGGAGCTTACTGTGGAGCTGGCGGAGGAGGAAGGTCTGAAGGTGGATGAGAAAGGCTTTGCAGAAGCCATGGAAGGTCAGAAGCAGATGGCAAGGGACAACCAGAGCTTTTCTGCAAAGCTGAATGTGGGAGCCGGTCTGTTCGACGGGCTGGACAGCGGGATCACAAGCGAATTTGCGGGCTATGACACATTGACCGGCGAGGACAGAATAGCCGCTCTGGCTTCCGAGACGGAGGTAAGAGGATGCCTGGAGGCGGGACAGGACGGTACGATCATTGTGAGAAAGACACCCTTTTACGCCACCATGGGCGGCCAGAGGGGAGATACCGGTATCATCCGCACGCCGGGCGGTGAGTTTGAGGTGCAGGATACCGTAAAGCTTTCCGGTGAAAGGATCGGACACGTGGGCAGGGTGTTGAGGGGAACCATCAGCACAGACGAGAAGGCATTTCTGGAGGTGGATCCTAAGAACCGCAGAAATACCTGCAAAAACCACAGCGCCACCCATCTGCTCCAGAAAGCCCTGCGGGAGGTGCTGGGCACCCATGTGGAGCAGTCCGGCTCCTATGTGGACGGTGAGAGGCTGCGGTTTGACTTCAGCCATTCGGCGGCAATGACCGGGGAAGAGCTGGACAGGGTCGAGGCTATGGTAAATGAAAAAATTGCCGAGAACCTTCCTGTTGTCACAGAGGTCATGAGTATTGAGGACGCGAAGAAAACAGGGGCTATGGCGCTGTTCGGAGAGAAGTACGGCGATCGTGTACGGGTGGTCAGGATGGGAGACTTCTCCGTGGAGCTCTGCGGCGGTACCCATGTGGCAAATACAGGAAATATCAGCTGCTTTAAGATTCTGTCCGAAAACGGAGTGGCGGCCGGGGTAAGGCGTATCGAGGCCCTGACCGGCAGCGGCGTTATGAGCTATTACAGAAATCTGGAGAATACCCTGGAAGAGGCAGGCAGAGTGTTGAAAACCAATCCTGCAGCGCTGGTGGAAAAGTGCAGCCATATCATGGCGGAGATAAAGAGCCTGCATTCCGAACTGGAGTCCCTGAAGGCGAAGGCGGCACAGGACGCCCTGGGCGACGTCATGGACCAGGTCAGGGAGGTCAGGGGGGTAAAACTGCTGGCTGTCAGTGTGGATGGCGTGGACATGAACGGGCTGCGTGATCTGGGCGATCAGCTTAAGGGTAAGCTGGGAGAAGGCGTCGTGGTGCTTCTGTCCAACCAGGACGGCGGCCGTGTGAACATGGTGGCAATGGCTACCGAGGGCGCGCTGGCAAAGGGCGCACACGCAGGCAATCTGATCAAAGGGATCGCCGGGCTTGTGGGCGGCGGCGGCGGCGGACGCCCCAACATGGCCCAGGCCGGAGGAAAAGATCCGGGCGGGATTCCCGCCGCGATCGCAGAGGCTGTTAAGGTGCTGGAGAGCCAGCTGGCGTAAAACTGCCGCGATTGTTAAATCTGCAAAAGTTTTGCAGAAGTTTTTGAAATATGCGGCAAAAAACAGTTGACGAATGGGACATTTATGTTATAATACTTATTGTGTATGTGGCAGGAATGCTGTATTACATAATATTAACCCAATCAGTCAAGACGCTTGAGGGACTGAAGGGAGGGTAGAGATGTCAAACGTAATCGTAAAAGAAAATGAGACTTTGGACAGCGCATTGCGCCGTTTCAAGAGAAGCTGCGCCAAGGCGGGTATTCAGCAGGAGATTCGTAAGCGCGAGCATTACGAAAAGCCCAGTGTAAGACGTAAGAAAAAGTCCGAAGCGGCAAGAAAACGTAAATATAACTAAAAGCGTAAACGGACCCTCGGTTGCATAAACCGGGGGTTTCCTGTTCTATCAAATATGGCTGCTTCATATCTTTGAATAGGAATTTGGAAAATGGAAGTGAGGCATTATGTATTTGAAAAAATCTTTGGCAGCGCTGCTTATGGCAGTGGTCTGCTGGGTAACGGCAGCGTTGTCGGTAAGCGCCGGCGTGTCGGTTTCATCCCCATCGGTCATCCTGATAGAAAGCTCCACGGGGCAGGTCATTTATGAATCAAATTCCACGGAGCGGCGCAGTCTGGCCAGCGTCACGAAGATCATGACCCTGCTGCTGACCTTCGAGGCGCTGGATGCGGGGAAGGTGAAGCTGACGGATGATGTGCTTACCAGTGAGCACGCCAGTTCCATGGGCGGATCCCAGGTGTTTCTGGCCCAGGGAGAGGTACAGTCTCTGGAAACCATGATCAAGTGTATTGTGGTGGCGTCGGGAAATGACGCCAGTGTGGCTGTGGCGGAGCACGTTGCGGGCAGCGAGGAGAGCTTTGTGGAGATGATGAACGAAAGAGCTCTGGAGCTGGGAATGGTGGACACTCATTTTGAGGACTGCTGCGGACTGACTGATTCCGACGATCATTATTCCTGCGCCAGGGATATTGCAGTCATGTCCAGGGAACTGACGGTAAACCATCCGGAGATTTTTGATTATACAAAGATCTGGATGGAGGACATCACCCATGTGACGCCTCAGGGAACAAGTAATTTTACCTTAAGCAGTACCAATAAGCTGCTGAAGCAGTATCAGTATACCACCGGGTTGAAAACCGGTTTTACAAGCAAGGCAAAATACTGTATTTCGGCTACGGCAAGCAAGGATGGCATAGATTTAATAGCAGTAGTTATGGGCGCGCCGGACTCAAAGACCCGGTCGGGAGACGTGCAGACCCTTATGACCTATGGCTTCGGCAGCTGCAAGCTATACATAGATGAGAATACGCAGCCCTTAGATCCGCTGGAGGTAAAAGGCGGAGTAAAGGAAAGCGTACCGCTGAAGTATGAGGGGGAGTTCCGATATCTGGATACCCAGGGAAGCGATCTGTCCTCGGTGGAAAGGGTCATGGAGCTGCCTGAAGCTGTGCAGGCGCCTGCGGTGGAGGGCGGTGAGGCAGGCAGAGTGCGGTATTATCTGGATGGAGTTGAGATAGGGAGTGTGTCTGTTCTGTATGCGGATACAGTGGAAAAGGCCGGTTTTACAGACTATATGAAGAAGGCATGGGGATTCTTTCTTCTGTAAGCCGGAAATAAGGGCGGTGGAGGAACTGCTCTGGCATGGAGGAATAGAATGACAGATGTTTTGGTTACCCTTTTTGGGGTCCTCTGTATTTTGATAATGTGGGTGACGTTGTATGACAGCAACCGCTTTGTGGTGCGCCGGCTGGGTCTGCGGGACCGGCGCATCAGAAAGCCTGTGCGGGCGGTGGTGCTGGCAGACTTGCATAACAAATGTTATGGGAAGGAGAACCGATTGCTTTTGGAGGCGATCCGGGCGCAGAAGCCGGATATGATATTGATAGCGGGTGATATTTTGACTGCCCGGCCGGGGAAGTCTTTGGAGCCGGCGATTCATTTCCTGGGTGAGCTGTCGAAGGAGTTCCCGGTATATTACGGTAACGGAAACCACGAGCACCGCCTGAAGCTATATCCCCAGACCTACGGCAGTATGGCGGAGGAGTATGGACAAGCCCTGAAAGACATGGGGATCGAGCCTCTTGTAAACAGCCATGTGAATCTGGAGGACAGCGGAATCACAGTGTATGGCGCGGAGATCGCTAAAAATTATTATCGGCGGTTTCAGAAAAAACAGATGGAGAAGGAGTACCTGAGACAGATTCTGGGAACGCCGGATAACAGTCGTTATACATTGCTCATTGCCCATAATCCGGACTTTTTCCCTGAATATGCACAGTGGGGGGCTGACTTGACAGTGGCGGGGCACGTGCATGGCGGCGTGATCCGCATCCCTTTTCTGGGCAGAGGGGTCATTTCTCCCAGCCTGCGGCCTTTTCCAAAGTATGACGGAGGTGTTTTTGAGGATGGCCGGGCGGTGATGCTCCTGAGCCGGGGCTTAGGGATGCACACGATTCCTGTCAGGATCTTTAATCCGGGAGAGCTGTGGGTGGTGGAGCTTTATCCGGAAGAACAGGAGACCACCTAGCGCCCCATAATGAGCGAGACTGAAACATATGTTCCTCTTGCGATTTCAGGGTGAAGTCTGCTACAATAGGGAACAGATTTTCATTTGCGAGGAAATTATGGCGATACCTGTAAAGCTTGAAGTGTTTGAAGGACCTTTGGACCTTTTGCTTCATCTGATCGATAAAAATAAAATTGATATTTATGACATCCCCATTGTGGAGATCACGGAGCAGTATCTGGATTACATCAAACAGATGGAAAGCAGCGATATGAACGTGATGAGCGAGTTCCTTGTGATGGCGGCGACCCTGATCGACATTAAGTGCCGTATGCTTCTGCCAAAGGAGGTAAATGAGGAAGGGGAGGAAGAGGATCCGAGAGCGGAGCTGGTACAGAAGCTGTTAGAGTACAAGATGTACCGGTTCATGTCCTTTGAACTTCGGGACAGGCAGGTGGACGCGGAGCGTAATCTGTACCGGGTGCAGAAGCTGCCGGAGGAGGTGGCGGCATACAGGCAGCCCATTGATTATGAGGAGCTGATCGGGGATATGACGCTGAATAAGCTCCATGAGATCTTTAAGTTTATTGTACGGAAGCAGGAGGACAAGATCGACCCCATCCGGAGCCGATATGGAAATATCGAGAAGGAAGAGGTAGATATGGAGGCAAAGTCCCTTTATGTGGAGGCATATGCCAGAGAACACAAATGCTTCAGCTTTCGCAGGCTTTTAGAGAAGCAGTCCAGCAAGATGGAGCTGATCGTAACATTTTTGATCATACTTGAGCTGATGAAGGTGGGTAAAATAGTGATCAGTCAGGAAAATATTTTTGACGATATCATCATTACTTCACAATTGGCAGGCGCACACTAAGAGAACACAAAATCAGCGTTTTTCAGGTGGATTCCATTGTTGGTATGAGTGTTTAGGGCACGCAGAGAGGTATACATATGGAGCGGACCAGAGCGGCGGCGGTACTGGAGGCAGTACTGTTTACCATGGGAGACTCGGTGGAGGTGAAGAGCCTTGCCGATGTGATAGAAGAGGATGTAAAGGTCACAAGAGAAATATTGAAAGAGATGGAGGAGCGGTACGCCGGAGAGGACCGGGGGATCGCCCTCGTCTGGTTTGAGGATGCGGTGCAGCTTTGTACCAAGGCGGAGATGTATGAGTATCTGATCAAGATCGCCAGGGCGCCCAGGAAGATGGCGTTGACGGACACTGTGCTGGAGACCCTGTCTATTATTGCCTATAAGCAGCCCATAACCAGAGCGGAGATCGAGCGGGTCCGCGGGGTCAGCTGCGACCATGCCATCAACAAGCTGTTGGAATATGATCTGATAACGGAGCTTGGGAGACTGAATGCTCCCGGAAGGCCCCTGCTGTTCGGAACCACGGAGCAGTTCCTGCGCAGCTTCGGCGTGAAGAGCCTGGAGGAGCTGCCTGAGCTGAACCCGGTGCAGATAGAAGAGTTCAAGCAGCAGGCGGAAGCGGAAGTACAAATGCAGTTGGATGTCTGAGCTGTTTCTATTTGAAAGAGCGGCCTCATATATTATTAAAAATCCATGTTTTGTGAGATGAAAAAATGCGGATGAAAATAATATGGGGCTTTTTTTGCGCCCTTTTTTTGACGGTAGGGCTGAGTGCGGGCAGCGTCGGGGAGGCGGCGCTTTCGGAGGCGGATACACCCTTGTATGCGGAGGTGAACGGAGTTTATCCGGAGGCGGATATTTCCCTGTATGCCACGGCAGCGGTGCTTATGGATGGGGATACGGGGAGGGTGCTGTACGGGAAAAACGCGGATACGCCTATGGCAATGGCCAGCACCACCAAAATACTGACCTGTATCCTGGTGCTGGAAAATGCCTCTTTGGATGAGACTCTTGAGGTGTCCTCCTATGCGGCGGGTATGCCGAAGGTAAAGCTGTACTTACAGAAAGGGGAGCAGTATACGGTGGGAGACCTGCTGTATTCCCTGATGCTGGAGTCCCACAATGATTCGGCGGTGGCGTTGGCGGAGTATGTGGGAAAGCGTCTGCTGGAGCAGCCCCTGCGGGATAAGCCGGCGGGGGAGTACACTGCGGAGGAGAGCGGGAAAGCAGTGGCGGCGTTTGCCAGACTGATGAATGAAAAGGCCGTGGAGCTGGGGTGCAGGGACAGCTGGTTTATCACGCCAAATGGGCTGGACGCCACCCAGGAGTTTACCCTGCGGGACGGTACTGTCATACAGAAAGAGCATTGTACCACGGCGGCGGAGCTGGCAAGGATCATGTCTTATTGTGTGAGAGAGTCCCCGCAGAAGGACGCTTTTCTGGAGATCACGAGAACGGCAAATCACAGCTTTTATGCAAACGGGCGCAGCTTTTCCTGTACCAACCACAATGCTTTTTTGAACATGATGAGCGGCGCGCTCAGCGGAAAGACCGGTTTTACAAACAAAGCAGGGTACTGCTATGTAGGAGCTCTGGAGCGGGACGGCAGAACCTTTGTGGTGGCCCTGCTTGCCTGCGGCTGGCCGAGCCATAAGACCTGGAAGTGGAGCGACACAAAAGAGCTGATGGAATACGGCCTGGAGAATTACTTTTACAGGAGCTTTGATGAGGCAGGGACCGCCTTTGACGAAAGCCTGCTGGAACCGGTCCCCGTACAGAACGGGCAGACGGACCGCCTGGGAGATCTGGCTTATACGAATCTGGCCGTGGCGGAAGAAAATACGGAAACAGGGGAACCGGAAGGGTTTGAAACCAAGGGAGAAAATACGGAGCCGAAAGGGATGGAAAGCGGAAGCATGGAAAGCGGAGAGACGGTCTGCCGGAATGTGGATGGGCTGCTTCTGCGGGCGGATGAGGAGATCAGGGTGGAGTATGAATGGGAAAAAAATCTGACCGCCCCGGTGGAAAGCAGGACTCAGGTGGGGGAGATCCGGTATGCGGTAGGCGAGAACGTCTATAAGCGGGAGAAGATCGTCACCGTGGATACCGTGCCCAAGATCAGTCTGGAGTGGTGTGTGAAGCAGATACTGAACAGGTTTCTGGGTTCATGCAAAGGATAAAAAAATAAATCGGTAAAATTTAGAAAAAAATGCAATTCGTTCTTTGCGAGTTGCTTTTTTTATGGTATACTGAAAGGGATAATCGGGGGAAATTTGTTTTCCCGATTCGGAATGTTCTGCATTTATTTATATAAACGGAGGGCTGAAAGCATGAGTAGTACATCAAAAGCGAGTCAAAGAATAGCAGCTTTGCTCGATGACAACAGTTTCGTTGAGATCGGCGGACTTGTAACTGCAAGAGCCACGGATTTCAATATGAAACCGGACGAAACTCCTTCTGACGGTTGCGTGACCGGCTATGGAGTGATAGGCGGCAAGCCTGTGTACGTGTACAGCCAGGACGTGTCCGTGATGAACGGTACGGTGGGCGAGATGCACGCGAAAAAAATCACCAATCTATATGATCTGGCCATGAAAACAGGGTCCCCTGTCATTGGCCTCATTGATTCCGCCGGGTTGAGATTACAGGAGGCGACGGATGCGCTGAATGCTTTTGGCGCCATCTATAAGAAGCAGACCCTTGCATCCGGCGTGATTCCCCAGATCACGGCAGTTCTGGGCAGCTGCGGCGGTGGACTTGCCCTGTTCTCCACCCTGACGGATTTTACCTTTATGGAGGAGAAGAACGCAAAGCTTTTTGTCAATGCGCCCAATGCGCTGGACGGCAATGTGGTCACAAAGTGCGATTCCGCTTCTGCGGCATTCCAGTCTGAGGAGAGCGGCATAGTGGATGTGGTTGCGGATGAGACGGCTATTCTGGCAGGTATCCGCGATCTGATCGGATTCCTGCCTGCAAACAATAATGAGGGCAGTGACATTGTGGAGTGTACGGACGATCTGAACCGTATCTGCGGGGAGCTGGCAAGCTGTGTGGGAGACACATCCATCGCTCTGTCCATGCTGGCGGACAACAATGATTTCTTTGAGTTGAAGGCGAACTACGCGAAGGATATGGTAGTGGGCTTTATGAAGCTGGACGGCGTGACCGTAGGCGCTGTGGCAAATCGCAGCGAGGTGTGCGACGAAGAAGGCAAGGTGGCGGAGAAGCTGGATGCTGTCCTGTCAAAACAGGGCTGCGACAAGGCGGCGGACTTCGTGAATTTCTGCGACGCTTTCGACATTCCCGTTCTGACGCTCACCAATGTGAAGGGCTATAAGGCTGATATGTGCTCGGAAAAGGGCATTGCCAGGGCCGCGGCAAGGCTTACCTATGCTTTTGCAAACGCAACCGTTCCCAAGGTGAACGTGGTGATCGGCAAGGCGCTTGGAACAGCGGCTGTGGTGATGAATTCCAAGGCAATCGGGGCGGATATCACCTATGCCTGGCCGGATGCGGAGATCGGCGCCATGGAGGGCAAGCTGGCCGCGAAGATCATGTATGATGGCCAGGGGGCTGACGTGATCAGCGAGAAGGCGGCAGCCTATGAGGCTCTGCAGCTTTCGGCGGCAGGCGCTGCAAGAAGAGGGTATGTGGACAGGATCGTGGAGGCTGCGGATACCAGAAAGTATGTCATCGGCGCCTTTGAGATGCTCTTTACCAAGAGCGAGGACCGTCCCGTTAAAAAGCACGGAACAGTATAGAGAGGTGATGAGAGCAAAATGAAGAAGAAACTATTGGCTTATGTTTGTATGATCGCCTGTGTATTTGGACTGACTGCCTGCGGGGAAGGCGAGGGGATGACGGCCTACGAGCAGAGCAGGGTGGACAGCGCCGGGGATGCATCGGCTGCCGTCGTATCCCTTTTTAACGATTACCTTTGCAATGACGTACCCTTTGCCGTAGCGGAAATGGAGACCAATGAGGAGATCGAGTATCTGTGTGAGCAGTATTTTGGAATAATGGTGGAAGGAAACGCGGTGGTGACCGGCGTACAGTCCTTTGAATCAGGTCTGAATACCATAGGAAGCATCACCGGAACGGGTGAAGCGGAGGTAAAGCTTGACGGAAAGCAGATCATCGTGGAGCTTCCTGTCACAGGGGAGAAGCAGGACGCAGTGGCGGAGATCGTCTTTTCCAATGACCTGTTCATGCGGCTGGAATCCGTGGCGCTGAATCCCACTGCCTCAATGGGCCAGCTGATGGCAAAGGCGGCAATGAATACTCTGATCGGAATGTGTACCGTGTTTGCCGTACTGATATTGATCTCCCTTATCATTTCCTGTTTCCGATTTATCAACAAGGCGCAGGATGCAGCGGCGAAGCGAGCGCTGGCGAAGATCGGGGACAGCGGTGAGAATGCCGACAATGTGGCGGCGCAGGAGACGGTACAGGAGTCATCAGCGGACGAGACGGATGATACGGAGCTTGTGGCGGTGATAGCGGCGGCCATAGCGGCAAGCCGGGGCGAGGCGTCAGCAGACGGATTTGTGGTGCGTTCTGTGGTACGGCGCTGATGAAATAAGACAGATATAGCGACAGATAAGTTTTGGCAAATATCAGATAAGCAGCAATGACAAATATTATTTTGGAGGAAAATAAAATGAAAAATTATACCATTACGGTAAACGGAAATGTATACGATGTGACAGTGGAAGAAGGCGCATCTACAGGAGCACCTGTGGCGGCAAAGGCTCCCGCGGCTCCCAAGGCAGCGCCGAAAGCGGCTCCCGCAGCGGCTCCTAAGGCGTCCGGCGGCGCAGGCAGCGTTAAGATCGAGGCAGGAGCGGCAGGAAAGGTATTTAAGCTGGAGAAGAAGGCGGGTGACGCAGTGAAGGCCGGTGACGCCGTTGTCATCATCGAGGCCATGAAGATGGAGATCCCCGTTGTTGCTCCTCAGGACGGAACGGTTGCAAGCATTGATGTCGCTGTCGGCGATGCGGTAGAAGCGGGTGCGGTTCTGGCAACCATGAACTAAGCTTACATCCACTATAGACAACGACAACAGGAGGTCAACAAATGGAATATATAGGTTCTACGCTGAACAACCTGCTTCATCAGACGGCGTTTTTCAACCTGACCGTAGGGAATTATGTCATGATAGCGGTTGCGTGCTTTTTCCTTTATCTGGCTATCCGTCATGAATTTGAGCCACTGCTCTTAGTTCCGATAGCCTTTGGTATGCTGTTGGTAAACATTTATCCCGACATCATGCTTCACGCAGAGGACGCCTCCAACGGTGTGGGCGGACTGCTGTATTACTTCTATAAACTGGATGAGCTGGCGATCCTGCCCTCCCTGATCTTCATGGGTGTGGGCGCCATGACGGACTTTGGGCCGCTGATTGCCAATCCCAAAAGCTTCCTTCTGGGGGCGGCTGCACAGTTCGGTATTTTTACCGCATATTTCGGAGCTATTGCTCTGGGCTTTAACGATATGGCGGCTGCAGCGATCTCCATCATCGGCGGCGCCGACGGTCCTACCTCCATCTTCCTCGCCAGCAAGCTGGGGCAGACGGCGATCATGGGTCCCATCGCGGTGGCGGCATACTCCTATATGGCTCTGGTGCCCGTTATCCAGCCTCCTTTCATGAAGCTCTTTACCACGGAGAAAGAGAGAAAAATCAAGATGGGACAGCTCAGACCCGTTTCCAAGCTGGAGAAGATCCTGTTCCCTATCATTGTTACTATTGTGGTAAGCCTGATCCTGCCCACTACGGCGCCTCTTGTGGGAATGTTGATGCTGGGCAACCTGTTCAGGGAGTCCGGTGTGGTAAGACAGCTGACAGAGACGGCTTCCAACGCGTTGATGTATATTGTGGTCATCCTGCTGGGAACCTCTGTGGGTGCAACCACCAGTGCAGAGGCATTTCTGAACGCAGATACCCTGAAGATCGTAGCGCTTGGCCTGCTTGCCTTCATCGTGGGCACCATTGCCGGCGTGCTGTTCGGCAAGCTGATGTGCTGGGCGACTCACGGCAAGGTGAATCCGTTGATTGGCTCTGCGGGCGTTTCCGCCGTTCCCATGGCGGCCCGTGTGTCCCAGAAGGTGGGCGCGGAGGCAGATCCCACCAACTTCCTGCTGATGCACGCCATGGGGCCTAATGTGGCAGGCGTGATCGGAACCGCCGTAGCCGCCGGCACATTCATGGCCATATTCGGGGTCTTTTAAGCAATGCACAGACATGATCGTACGAGCGGATGCCGTGCTTGCACGAGCAGCCGGGCGTACGATCATGGATGTATATCGCGCATAGCGCGATGAAATAAGCCCGTCAGGGCTTATGAATGCATTGCGTGACTTGCACAGTAACCTGCGAGCGGATGCCATGCTTGCATGAGCAGGCGGGGATTTGCTTTCGGCCATATAGAGCGCATAGCGTGATGAAATAAGCCCGCAGGGCTTATGAATGCACAGCGTGACTTGCACAGTAACCTGCGAGCGGATGCCGTGCTTGCACGAGCAGCCGGGCGTACGATCATGGATGTATATCGCGCATAGCGCGATGAAATAAGCCCGTCAGGGCTTTTGACAATAAAAACATGGAGGAGATTCGCAATGTCAGAAACCACAAAAAAACCGATTAAAATTACGGAAACTATACTGCGTGACGCGCACCAGTCTCTGATTGCAACCAGAATGCCTACGGAATTCATGCTTCCTATCGTGGAGAAAATGGATAAGGTGGGATATCATTCCGTAGAATGCTGGGGCGGCGCGACCTTTGACGCATCTCTGCGTTTCCTGAAGGAAGATCCCTGGGACAGACTTCGCAAGCTGCGGGACGGCTTTAAGAATACCAAGCTGCAGATGCTGTTCCGCGGACAGAATATCTTAGGATACAGACCCTATGCAGATGATGTAGTGGATGCATTTGTACAGAAGTCTATTTCAAACGGTATTGATATCATCCGTATCTTTGACTGTCTGAACTATCTGCCCAATCTGCAGGAGGCGGTGAACGCCACCAACAGGATGAAGCAGCAGGAAGGCAGAGGCCATGCTCAGGTGGCCCTGTCCTATACTCTGGGCGACGCTTATACTCTTGAGTATTGGGCTGACATGGCAAAGAAGATCGAGGAGATGGGAGCTGACTCCATCTGTATCAAGGATATGGCAGGACTGCTGGTTCCCTATAAGGCAAGTGAGCTGATCGCGGCCATGAAGGAAAATACCAAGCTTCCTATTCAGCTGCATACCCATTATACCTCCGGCGTGGCAGGCATGACCTATTTGAAGGCAGTAGAGGCAGGAGTGGATGTCATTGATACCGCTATGAGTCCTCTGGCTATGGGAACCTCCCAGCCCGCAACTGAGGTCATGGTGGAGACCTTCCGGGGCACGCCCTATGACACCGGCTTTGATCAGAATCTGCTGGCGGAGATCGCAGATTACTTCCGTCCTTTCAGAGACGAGTGCCTGAAGAACGGCCTGTTGAATCCCAAGGTCATGGGCGTGGATATCAAGACCCTGCTTTACCAGGTACCCGGCGGTATGCTTTCCAACATGGTAAGTCAGCTGAAGGAGCAGAACGCGGAGGACAGATATTATGATGTGCTGAAAGAGATCCCCCAGGTTCGTAAAGATCTGGGCGAGCCCCCTCTGGTCACGCCTTCCTCTCAGATCGTGGGGACCCAGGCGGTATTCAACGTACTGATGGGCGAGAGATACAAGATGGCTACCAAGGAGACCAAGGCAGTGCTCCGCGGTGAGTACGGACAGACTGTAAAGCCCATGAACCAGGAGGTCATCGACAAGGTAATTCCCGGAGAGACCAGGCTCACCGGCCGTTTTGCGGATACCTTAAGCAACGAGATGGATAAGCTGGAGAATGAGATGAAGGAATGGAAGCAGCAGGATGAGGATGTTCTGTCTTATGCACTGTTCCCCCAGGTTGCCATGGATTTCTTCAAGTATCGGCAGGCGCAGCAGGAAAAGGTGGATATGACTCAGGCGGATACGAAGAACGGAGCCTATCCCGTATAAAAAAAGTAGCATATGGAATTGTGATCCCCGCCGAAAAGGAAGCTGTTTTTCGGCGGGGATTTGCATGATACAAATCGGACGCATTTCAGGCATAGCATGATAATATGCGCCTTTGTATTGACAGATTTTCCGATATTGAGTTAAAATAGCAGGGATGTATAGATAATGATGAGGTAAGGACAGAAGATGCGGGACGGAGAAATGACAAGAGGCGCCGGACAGCGGCCGGGAGCGGCCGGGAACGGCGGCAGGCGTCAGGATATCAGAAAAAGGAAGAGACGAAGAAAATGGAATCTTTTGCTGACAGGTATTCTTTTGATTTCGGGGCTGCTTGTGGGCGGCTGTTTTTATCTTGACGATCTGACCTATAAGGTCTGCTATGCGGAGGCTGGAGTGGAGGTCCAGGCCGGGGATTTCTTTAAAAATCCTACTCCCGATGCTGTATTTGCCGAAAACAGTCCTGCATTTGACATTCATGCGCCGGGGGAATATAAGGTCAGGGTCAGGAGCGGTCTGTTTACCCATGAGTGTACGCTTTGCATTCGGGATACCATCGCTCCGCGGGCTGCAGTGAACGCCATTGAGCTTGACTACGGACAGTTCTGCAGGCCGGAGGATTTTGTATCCGATATACAGGACGCCACTACCGTGTCGGTGGTCTTTGAGCAGGCGCCGGATTTCGGGCAGTGGGGGGAGCAGGCAGTCATTGTCCTGTTGAGTGACAGAGGCGGGAACGTTGTACGGCTGGAGACGACGCTGTTTATTACGCCTGTTCTGGCGGAGCTTCAGTGGAATGTGGGAACGGCAGCGCCCACGGCGGATGACTTTACATTGGCGGGCATTGAAAAAAGACTGCTGACTACGGATATTGATACGTCAAGGCCGTCCAGACAGACAGTAAGTATAGAGGTAGACGGAGTTACCTATGATTCTATTTTAAATATTGTGGATACCGTTCCACCGGTGGTAGAGGTGCGGGATCTGACTCGTTTCACCAATACGCCCATATCGGCGGAGGACTTTGTGCTGTCCGTACAGGATATTACAACAGTGACGGCGGCGTTTGCAGAGGAGCCGGACATTACTGTTCCGGGCAGCCGGGAGGTGGCGCTGGTGTTTACGGATGAGGGCGGGAATGAAACAAAGGCCTCGGCGATGCTCACTCTGGAGGCGGACACGGAGCCGCCGGTCATCACGGGCGCCAGGGACTTTACATATGTTATGGGAACGTCCATTTCCTACAAAAAGAATGTTACAGTGTCGGACAACAGCGGCAGTGAGATTCCTCTTAATGTGGATAACAGCCAGGTGAATCTGGATGCGGAAGGAGTATATCCTGTCACGTACTCTGCAATGGATGATTCGGGCAACGCTGCGACGGTAACCATAAATGTGACGGTAATTCCCATGACCTATGACGTGAATGAGGTTTACGGTTATGCAGATGCCGTGCTTGCCTCTATATTTACAGAGGGAATGACGGAATATGAAAAGCTGCGCGCTATCTATGATTATGTGAAGGGTAATGTAGGCTATATCAGCCACTCTGACAAGGGAGACTGGGTAAAAGCCGCCTATGAAGGCCTTGTAAACAAGCAGGGGGACTGCTATGTCTTTGCCTGTACCACAAAGGTTCTGTTGGATCGGGCAGGGATTACAAATATGGACATTGAAAAGATTCCGGCAAAGACGATGCATTACTGGAACCTGGTGGATATCGGAGAAGGCTGGCATCATCTGGATACTACGCCCAGAAAGGATCATCCTGTTATTTTTTACTGGACAGAGGCTGAGATGATGGATTATTCAGCGAAACATGGGAACTCACATAATTATGACCATGAACTGTATCCGGAGGTACCATAGCGAAAAGAATTGAGGTATATAGGATGAAAAAGCTGGGGATCATCGGTGGGCTGGGTCCTATGGCCACCACCTATTTCTTATATTTGTTGACCCGGATGAGCAAAGCGGAGAGCGACCAGGAGCATATGGAGCTACTGATGCACAGCAAGCCTTCTATTCCGGACCGCACCCGTTATATTCTGGGGTTAAGTCAGGATGATCCTGCTGTGGAGATGGCGGAAATAGGGCGGGAACTGAAGGCAATGGGTGCAGAACTGCTGGCAATTCCCTGCATTACGGCTCATTATTTTCATGAGGAACTGGAGAAGTCCACAGGGCTTCAGGTATTGCACGCCGTGAGGGAGACGGCGGAGTATCTGAGGCAGGCAGGGGTGGAGAAGGTGGGGATCCTTGCCACGGACGGAACGGTAAAAAGCGGGCTGTTTGACGGTGTGTTTCGCAGTTATGGGATCGCAACGGTGAATCCGGGGGAGGAATCCCAGCGGATCGTTATGGATCTGATCTATGGTCAGATAAAATCCGGTGAAAAGGGAAATCTGGAGGAATTCATCCGGGTGGGAGAAGAACTGTGCGCAGAGGGGGCGCAGGTCAATTTGCTGGGGTGTACGGAGTTGTCCCTGTTAAAGCGGGACTATACGCTTCCTGCCGGCTATCTGGATGTGTTGGAGGTGCTGGCAAAATGCGCGGTGCAGGAGTGCGGTCGTTTCGATCCGCAGTATCAGGATCTGATCACAAGATAGAATTTGGGTGAGAGAAAGGCATGGAGCGATGCAGAATAATGTTTTAGACTATCTGGATGAGACGGTTTTAAGAGTACCGGACAAGCTTGCGTTTTCCAACGGTACAGAGGGGATGACCTTCGAGGAGGTGGACCGGGAAAGCCGGGGGGTGGGAACCTGGCTGCACAAAAGGGGAATCTACAGAAAGCCGGTCGTGGTCTTTATGAATAAGCACCCGAAAGAGGTGACTGCCTTTTTCGGCGTGGTCAGGGGGGGATGCTTCTATGTACCCATAGATGCGGAAATGCCGGCAGCACGCATTGATCTGATCCTGGAGAATCTGCAGCCGGAGGTGATCCTCTGTGACTCAGAGACTGCCAAAGCAGCGGAGAGCTTTTCGGGCGGAGCGAAGATCGTGCTGTATGATGACATCTGCCGTACCAAGATCGACAGGGAGGCATTGCAGGAGATCCATGACAGGGCTATTGATACCGATCCCATTTATGTGGTGTTTACCTCAGGCTCTACGGGAGTACCAAAGGGAGTGGCGGCGTGCCACCGTTCGGTGCTGGATTATATCGAGCATCTTTCGGAGGTGCTGGAGTTCAATGAAAATACGGTGTTTGGCAATCAGACGCCCCTGTATTTCGATGCGTGCCTGAAGGAGCTGTATCCTACCTTGAAATACGGAGCAACCACCTATCTGATCCCCAAGGAGCTGTTTATGCTGCCGGTGAAGCTGGTGGAATATCTGAATACCTTCCAGATCAATACGGTTTGCTGGGTAGTGTCCGCCCTGACCTTTATCTCGGCATTTGACACCTTTAAGACAGTGGTTCCCAAATATCTGCATACGGTAGCCTTTGGGAGCGAGGTCTTTCCCATCAAGCAGTTTAAGCGGTGGCGGGAAGCGCTTCCCCAGGCAAAGTTTACCAACCTGTACGGCCCTACGGAGGGAACGGGTATGTGCTGCTATTACAAGGTGGAGCGGGACTTTGAACCGGATGAGGCCATACCCATTGGCCGCCCCTTTGCCAACACGGAAATTCTCCTGCTGAAGGAGGATAATACGCCTGCAGGCGCCGGAGAGACAGGAGAGATCTGTATCAGAGGCACCTCCCTGACTCTTGGGTATTACAATAATTTCGAGAAAACCAATGAGGTGTTTGTACAGAACCCGCTGAATACGGCTTATCCGGAGCTGATATACCGCACAGGGGACCTTGGCAGGCTCAATGCTGCCGGGGAGCTGGTATTCGTATCCCGAAAGGATTATCAGATCAAGCATATGGGACACCGCATTGAACTGGGAGAAATAGAGGTCAACGTCAATATGCTGGAGGGCATAAAAAGCGCCGGCTGTATCTATGACCAGGCAAAGGGGAAGATCGTGCTGTATTATGTGGGAGCTGTGGAGGAAAAGGCGCTGATCGTCCTTTTGAAGGATAAGCTGCCCCGGTATATGATTCCCAATTATGTCAGAAGGCTGGAGCAGATGCCCCATACAGCCAACGGAAAAATTGACAGGGTAACGCTGATGAAGTATCATCAGGAGAGTACAGGAGAAAGCTCTCGGAAAGAAAAGAGGTAAAAAACATGGAAGAACTGCTGAATATTTTAAAGGACCTGCATCCGGATGTGGATTTTGAGAAGGAGGAGCATCTGGTTGACAACAAGATACTGGACTCCTTTGACATCATTTCTGTGATTTCGGAGATAGCGGAAGAGTTTGATGTGGTGATCTCCGCAGAGTACATTCTGCCGGAGTACTTTAATTCGGCAAAGGCGCTGTATGCCCTGATCGAGAAGCTGGGAGATGAGGACTGAAAATGCTTTTTACATCCTATGAATTTCTGGAATTCCTGCTGCTCCTTTTCCTGCTATATTATATCCTTCCCCGCCGGTGGCAGTGGAAGCTGCTGCTGGGGGCAAGCTTTTTGTTCTATTTTTATGCGGGGCCGGTGTACTGTGTCTATATTGCGGTAACGATTCTGACTACCTGGTTTGCCGGACGCAGGATAGAGGCGGCGCGAAGCAAAAGAGACAGCTGGCTGCAGGAGCATAAGGGCTCTTTAAGTAAGGAAGAGAAAAAGAGCTATAAGACTAAAATAAAGCACAGGACCTGGCTTTGGACTTTAGGCTGCCTGCTTCTGAATCTGGGAATACTGGCGGTAGTCAAATATACGAACTTTGTGATCGCCAACATAAACTCGGTGCTGGAGACAGTGGGAAGTGGAGGAAAGCTGGACTTTCTGGACATTATCGTGCCTCTGGGGATCTCCTTTTATACCTTCCAGAGTATGGGTTACATCATTGACGTATACCGGGGAACAGTGGAGGCGGAAAAGAATCCCTTCCGGTTTGCTCTTTTTGTGTCCTTTTTTCCCCAGTTGATCCAGGGACCCATCAGCCGATTCGGCGATTTGAAGCAGACTCTTTTTGAAGAGCATTCCTTTGACCGGCAGACGGTTTATCTGGGGCTGCAGCGGATCCTGTGGGGCTTTTTTAAGAAGCTGGTGATAGCGGACAGAATACTGGCGGGCGTCAATACGCTGATCCATGACGCAGATACCTACCGGGGGGCCTATGTGTTTGTGGGGATGCTGTTTTATGCGTTGGAGCTTTATGCGGACTTTACCGGCGGCATCGACATTACCATAGGAATCGCCCAGACTCTTGGCATAAAGGTGACGGAGAACTTCAACCGCCCCTATTTTTCAAAAAACATCAAGGAATACTGGAACCGATGGCATATCACCATGGGCTCCTGGTTCACGGATTATATTTTCTATCCCATATCCGTGTGCAAGCCCATGTTGAAGCTTTCCAAATTTTCCAGGAGCCATTTCGGGGAGGTCATCGGGAAACGAGTGCCTGTGTACCTGTCCTCTTTTGTGGTCTGGTTCGCCACCGGTATCTGGCACGGCGCAAGCTGGAACTTTATCGCCTGGGGTCTGGGAAACTGGCTGGTGATCATGGTATCTCAGGAACTGGAGCCTCTGTATAAAAGGTTCCACCACAGGTTTGCCGTCAGGGGCAGATTCGGCTTCCGGCTTTTTCAGGTGGTGCGCACGGTCCTGCTGATGAGTGTTTTGCGCCTTTTCGACTGTTACAGGGATGTGCCGCTGACCTTTCGGATGTTCGGCAGTATGTTCAGCGAGGGGAACTGGAATATTCTGTGGAACGGCGCCCTGCTGAATATCGGACTGTCGGCGGTGGACTATGTCATTCTTTTGTGCGGCCTGGTGCTGCTTATCACGGTGAGCCTTGTGCAGCGGTCGGGGAGTGTGCGGGCAAAAATTGGGAGATTGCCCTATTGGGGCAGGTTTGCGATTTGGTACGGACTGTTTCTGGTGGTGCTGCTGGCGGGCGCTTACGGCGCAGGCTATGATTCCAGCCAGTTCATCTATAATCAGTTTTAAAGCTGTGGACAGTTTCAAGTATTGATTGGCGTAAGAGGGTGTATAAACACCCCTCTTTATGCACACAGAGGGGTACAATTATGAAAGGGAAAAAAATCGGCAGGGCGATCGCCTCGGTTTGTATTGTGGTATGTAGCCTTGCCCTGTTGCAAAGGCTGTTGACACCGAAGTACACCGACGGTATAATCGAAGGAGCGTTGATAGCGGAATACTATGGCGAGGAAAAGGACCATGACGTTATCTTCATAGGAGACTGCGAGGTGTATGAGAATTTTTCTCCCGCGGTCTTGTGGCAGGAGTACGGCATCAACAGCTATATCAGGGGAAGCGCCCAGCAGCTTATCTGGCAGTCCTATTATCTGCTGGAGGACACGCTGCGGTATGAGACGCCGAAGGTGGTGGTATTCAACGTACTGGCCATGCAGTACAACGAGCCTCAGAAGGAAGCCTACAACCGGATGACGCTGGAGGGCATGAAATGGTCCGCTTCCAAGGTAAAGTCCATATATGCTTCCATGACTTCAAAAGAGAATTTTGAGGATTATCTGTTCCCCATTCTCAGATACCATTCCCGATGGAGCGAGCTGCAGAGAAGCGATCTTGAAAATATGTTTCAGGTGCCGAAGGTGTCCCACAACGGCTACTATATGCGGGTGGATGTAAAGGCGGCGGGAGATATGCCCGATCCGGTACCATTAGGGGATTATCGGTTTGGAGAAAACGCTTATGACTATCTGGACAAAATGAGGAAGCTGTGTGAGGAAAAGGATGTTCAGCTGGTCCTCATCAAGGCCCCCAGCCTGTATCCTCACTGGTATGATCAGTGGGAGAGCCAGATGGAGGAATACGCTAAGGACCATGGTCTGCTCTATGTGAATTTTCTGGAATGTGCGGAGGAGATCGGGCTGGACTTTCAGACGGATACCTACGACGGGGGACTGCATCTGAATCTGTCGGGGGCGGAGAAGCTGAGCGCATATTTCGGGCAGATACTTGCGGATGAGACAGAGGTTCCGGACAGGCGGGGAGAGGCTAAGCTGGAGAAAGCGTGGGCGGAGAAGCTTTCGGCCTACGAACAGGAAAAGCAGCAACAGTATATTCAATATGGAATAAAATAACAGGAGGGTACTTATGAAAAAGTGGATCAGTATTTTATTGACAGCAGGTATGCTTTTGATGACGGGCTGTGGAGACAGCGAGAAGGTCATCGACGGAGAGGTCTCGGATGTGCCGGGGGGCGCGTCCCAGACAGCGGGGGATTCCGCAGGAACTCAGTCGGGCGGAGCCCAGGCTGCCGCTAAGGGTTATGTTTTTCAGTATAACGGCGTGACTGTGTCGGTGGATGAGGACATGGCGGTTGTTCTGGCGGGGCTGGGAGAACCCAATAACTATTTTGAAGCTGCAAGCTGTGCCTTTGAGGGACTGGATAAGACATATACCTATAACAGCTTTGTGATAGAGACCTATCCTCAGGGCGAAAAAGACTATATTTCAACAATCATTTTAAAGGACGACGCAGTATCTACCGCTGAAAATATTTCAATCGGCAGCACGCTGACAGATGTGACGAATGCCTATGGAACGGATTATACGGAGCAGGGCAGTATGCTGGTATATTATAAGGACGGCATGAAGCTCTGCATTCTCATAGAGAATGATACCGTGACATCTATCCAATATTTTTCCACCGTACTGGACGAGTAGGGGCTGGAAAGCATCCGCTTTGGAGTGGGTGCTTTTCTTTCTCTATATACATAATAGTCTGTTGCACCTCTAATAAATATCTCATCATAACATTAAAACAACGCCGCGCATATAGTAAAAAGGAATTGCTTGACAGAAAGGAAATATTTCTGTAACATAACATATGTTACTAACGATGCCTGAAACAATGGGCTGCAGGACAGATAAAATTGAGGGGAGAGTGCTATGGCACGAAAGGAAACAATAACACTACAAATGATTTTGGATACCGCCTTTGCAATGACCAGGGAGGAAGGCTTTTCCAATGTGACGGCCCGCCGGGTGGCGGCAAAAGCAGGCTGTTCTACCCAGCCCATTTTTCGTGTATATAAGAATATGGACGAGCTTTGGGATGCGGTTTATGAGCGGGCGGCGGCGTACTTTCAGGATTACTACAGCCTGTACCCCAGGATCGGGAAGGCGCCCTTCTCCAACCTGGGGATGGCGTACATAGGGTTTGCGCGGGAAGAAAAACACCTGTTTGAATTACTGTTTGTAAACAGCAGGCCCGGCAGAAAGAGTATGTATGAGCTCTTGAACGGCGGGGAGGGAAATGTGGTATATGAAATCAATCTTGCAAGATCTGCAGGCTGCTCGGACCCCGGAAACCTGTTTATGAGAATGTGGATATTGATACATGGTGCGGCCTGTATGTCGCTGACAGGGGATTACGACCTGTCCGACGTGGAGACCCTTGAACTGCTGGAACACTCCTGCAAGGCGTTTATGTCCTAGTATGACTCACCAGCCGGGCGAAACATAGGGATAATTAAAGTGAGTCATACCGGATATAGCCCCGGCAGAACTGCCGTCTGCATGGATAGAATGAATATAGAACAGGGCGGCAGGGTGAAAGGGATACAGTTCAAAAATGGAGGAGATCGTGGGAAAAGAATATGATGTGTTGAGCCGGATATCGGATAAATACAATAAGATGAGCAAAAGCCACAAGGCCATTGCCTCATTTATCCTGGAGCACTATGATCAGGCTGTGTTCATGACTGCGGCAAGGCTTGGAGAAATGCTGGGGATCAGTGAATCTACAGTAGTTCGTTTTGCTTCCGGTATCGGGTACGAGGGATACCCGGAGTTTCAGCGGGCGCTGGAAGAGTGCGTCAAGGGGAAACTCAGCAGTATCCAGAAAATGGATGCAAAATACGGAAGAAGCTCCCAGTCCGAGGTGCTTACATCCGTGATAACGGCTGATATTGAAAAGCTGCAGCATACAATAGACCATCTGGATCCCACGGCCTTTGAACTGTCGGTGAATACCATTTTGGAGGCGGAGACTATTTATATCATGGGCCTGCGCAGCAACGAGCCCCTGGCAGAATTCCTGCATTTTTACCTCAATATGATCAGAGGCGGGGTGGTGTTGTTAAAGACCACCAGTGTCAGCGAGACCTTTGAGCAGATGATACGGATCAATGAGAAGGATTGCTTCATCGGTATCAGCTTCCCCAGATATTCCATGCGTACGTTGAAGGCAATGGAATTTGCCAGCGACAGAAACGCAAAGGTGATTGCCATAACGGATTCCACCCACTCGCCCATGAGTCTGTATTCCTCCTGTAATCTTCTGGCAAGAAGCGATATGGTGTCCATTGTTGACTCTCTGGTAGCGCCGCTGAGCGTTATCAACGCGCTGGTGGTGGCGCTGTGCTTAAAGTGCCCCCAGGATGTGAAGCGGAATCTGGAGATGCTGGAGGAGACCTGGAATAATTATCAGGTGTACCTGAATGACGAGATCAACTTTATTGACGATGAGCCTATGCTGAATTATTCCCTGCGCAAAGAAATGTGAGAAGAATTTCTAATGCTCATGCCAGAGGGCATTTCGCAAAGAAATTCTAATCTCACACTGAAGAATCGCAAGGGAAGCGATTCTTCTCAAGGATTGTTTGTGCCGCCGGAGGCGGCATGGCTGCGAACCAAAGGATGGAGGCTTAGGGGATGAACAGGATAATCGTGGTGGGCGGCGGTCCGGCGGGGATGATGGCGGCGCTGGCAGCGGCCGGGGCCGGAGGCAGGGTCTGCCTGATCGAGAAAAACGAGAAGCTGGGAAAGAAGCTTTTTATTACAGGTAAAGGGCGCTGTAACGTGACAAACGCCGGGGACATGGATACCCTGTTTGCAAATGTCTGTACCAATGCAAAGTTTTTGTACAGCGCTTTTTACGGATTTAACAATACAGATGTTATGAATTTCCTGGAGCAGGCGGGATGCCGTCTGAAAACAGAGCGGGGAGACAGAGTGTTCCCTGTATCCGATCATTCCTCGGATGTGATAGGGGCGCTTCAGCGGGAGTTGAAGAAGCGGGGGGTAGAGGTGCTGTTGAATACAAGGGTAGCAGATATCCTTACGGGGCTGCAGGAAGCAGAAAGCACGGCGGGAGCCCAAGGTGCAGCGGAAGCCCAAGGCACGGCGGGAGCCCAAGGCGCAGTGGAAGCGGAAAGCACGGCGGAAACACAAGGCACGGGTGAGCCCCGGAAAAGGTATCGCAAGGTCCATGGAAAACAGGAAAGAACAATGGCGTTTGAGGGAGTGGTGCTTTCCGACGGAAGGGTGATACAGGGAGATAAATGTATTATCTGCACCGGCGGTATGTCTTATCCCGCCACCGGTTCCACCGGAGACGGTTACCGTTTTGCAAAAAAAGCGGGGCATAAGCTGGCGGAGCCCCGGCCGGCGCTGGTTCCCTTACAGGTGAAGGAGCCCTGGTGCGGTCAGCTTATGGGGCTTTCCCTGAAGAATGTTTCTTTGAGGCTGATGTGCGAAGGCAGAAAGGTGTATGAGGGCTTGGGCGAGATGCTGTTTACCCACTTTGGCGTCAGCGGCCCGCTGGCGCTGACGGCAAGCAGTTATTATAAAAAAGGCGACGGGACGCTGCTGATCGATCTGAAACCGGCTCTGGAGGAGGAAAAGCTGGACAAGCGCCTGCTCAGGGATTTTGAGGAAAACAGTAACAGACAGTTTAAAAACGGACTGGGGGCGTTGTTCCCTGCAAAATTGATCCCGGTGATGGTGGATCTGTCCGGTATCTGTCCCGAAAAGAAAGTGAACGAGGTTACCAGGGAGGAACGGCGGGCCTTTGTGAAGCTGATAAAAAACCTTCCGCTGACGGTGACGGGGACCAGGGGCTTTGAGGAGGCGATCATCACCGGGGGCGGAGTGTCCGTAAAGGATGTGGATCCGTCCACCATGGAATCAAAGAAGGCAGCCGGGCTTTACTTTGCCGGGGAGGTGCTGGATCTGGACGGGCTGACCGGAGGCTTTAATCTGCAGATAGCCTGGTCAACAGGGCACCTGGCGGGGCAGAGCGCAGCGGATCTTCAGCAGTAGAAAGGAGTGGTTACTGATATGGCTTACAACATAGCAATCGACGGTCCTGCAGGCGCGGGGAAGAGCACCATCGCAAAGGCGGTGGCTGAGAGAATGAATCTGATCTATGTAGACACAGGAATGATGTATCGGGCCATGGCCCTTTATGTGCTGAGACAGGGAACAGACCTGCAGGACAGGGAGAAGATCGCGGAAGCCTGCAAGGATGCGGATGTCACCATACGCTATGAGGATGGCGTGCAGATGGTATATTTAAACGGGGAGAATGTGAGCGCTCTGCTGCGCACCGAAGAGGTTGGAAGCACGGCTTCCGTTATCAGTCCCATACCGGAGGTCCGCAGCAAGCTGGTGGAGCTGCAGCGGAAGCTGGCGGAGAAAAAAGACTGCATCATGGACGGACGGGACATCGGCACCTGTGTGCTGCCGAATGCTCAGAAAAAGATCTATCTCACCGCAAGCAGTGCGGTGCGTGCAAAGCGCCGCTATGACCAGCTGACAGCGAAGGGGGAAGCCTGCGAGCTGGCAAAGATCCGGGAGGATATCGAAGAGCGGGATCACCGCGATATGAATCGGGAGGTGTCTCCCCTGAAGCAGGCGGAGGACGCGGTCCTGCTGGATACCTCGGATATGACAAAGGAGGAAGTGATAGAGCAGGTGATTCTTCTCTGCAGTGATAAGTGATGCAGAGCGGGCTTGAGAACAGGAAACGGAGAGAAGCTATGGAGGTCAGGCTTGATAAGTGTGCCGGATTCTGTTTCGGCGTAAAACGGGCAGTAGATACGGTGTATGAACAGCTGAAAACAGGGAAAACTATATATACCTATGGTCCCATTGTACACAATGAGGAAGTGATTCGGGAACTGGCGGAAAGGGGCGTCAGAGTGCTGGCGGATGTAGAGGCGCTGGAAGCGATTCCCACCGCAGACGAGAGGCGTTCCGCGACGGATCTGCACCGGGAAGAAAGTGAGGAAGAGCGTTCCGGGGAGACAAGGGGAACGGGTCTGCACCGGGAAGAAAGTGTGGAGAGACACCCCGAAAGAGGCAGCGGACAGCCGCCGGTGGTGATCATCCGTGCCCATGGGGTGCCAAGAACCGTCTATGGGATCCTGGAGGAGAAGGGACTGGAATGTGTGGACGCCACCTGTCCCTTTGTGAAGCGCATCCATGGAATCGTGGAGAAAGAGAGCGCAGCGGGAAAGCACATTGTCGTTGTAGGCAATCCGGGACACCCTGAGGTGGAGGGGATCCTGGGCTGGTGCCGGGGGGATGCAACGGTGCTGGAAACCGCTGAGGAAGCGGAAAAGTTTGTTCCGCCTGCGGGACGGGAGATCTGCGTCGTCTCCCAAACGACATTTAACTACAATAAATTTTATTATATAGTTGAAATTTTTGAAAAAAAAGGTTACAATGTTAGTGTTGTGAATACTGTGTGTAGCGCGACAGAGGAGCGCCAGCGCTCTGCAAGGGATCTTGCAAGGGAAGCTGACGTGATGATCGTAATAGGAGGCAGGCACAGCTCCAATACCAAAAAGCTGTATGATATATGCTGTGAGGAGTGTGCGGACACCTATTTTATACAGACACTGGATGACTTGCATTTAGAACTGCCTAAATCTGTTGGCCTGGTGGGTATTACAGCGGGGGCTTCCACCCCAAACAAATTAATCGAGGAGGTTCAAAATTATGTCAGAATTAACTTTTGAACAAATGTTGGAAGATTCAATCAAGACAATACATTCAGGAGAGGTAGTCGAGGGCACAGTCATTGATGTCAAAGCGGATGAGATCGTGTTGAACATCGGATACAAGTCAGACGGTATTCTTACAAGAAACGAATATACCAACGATTCCAGCGTTGACCTGACCACGGTAGTGAAGCCCGGCGATACCATGGAGGTCAAGGTCCTGAAGGTAAATGACGGTGAGGGCCAGGTGGTGCTGACCTACAAGAGACTTGCCGCAGACAGAGGGAATAAGAGGATCGAAGAAGCATATAATAACAAAGAGGTCCTGAAGGCAACTGTGGCACAGGTGCTGGAAGGGGGCTTAAGCGTCATTGTGGACGAAGTAAGGATATTTATCCCTGCAAGCCTTGTTTCGGATACCTATGAAAGGGATCTTTCCAAGTACGCGGGACAGGAGATCGAGTTTGTGATCAGCGAGTACAATCCCAAGAGAAGAAGGTACATCGGTGACCGCAGACAGCTTGTGGCGGCGCAGAAGGCGGAGCTTCAGAAGGAATTGTTTGCCAGGATCCATGAGGGAGATATCGTGGAGGGTACTGTGAAAAATGTCACTGACTTCGGTGCGTTCATTGACCTGGGCGGGGCAGACGGCCTGCTTCATATCTCCGAGATGTCCTGGGGACGGGTGGAGCATCCCAAGAAAGTGTTCAAGGTAGGCGACCAGCTGAAGGTCCTGATCAAAGAGATCAACGGCAGCAAGATCGCACTTTCTCTGAAGTTTGATGACGCAAATCCCTGGAAGGACGCAGCGGAAAAATATGCCGTAGGCAATGTGGTCACCGGCAGGGTGGCGAGGATGACTGATTTTGGAGCGTTTGTGGAGTTGGAGCCCGGTGTGGATGCTCTGCTTCATGTTTCTCAGATCGCCAAGGAGCACGTGGAGAAGCCTGCTGATGTGCTGAGCGTCGGCGAGGAAGTGACCGCAAAGGTGGTTGACTTTAACGAAGCTGACAGAAAGATCTCTTTGAGCGTCAAGGCTATGCTTGTTCCGGAAGCCGGCAGAGAAGAGGAAGATCCCGATGCAGATGTGGTTTCCGTGGATATTGACGCTGTGATCGCAGCACAGGAAGAGGAATAAAATATTAAACAGGGCGGGAGAGTGTGCCGTGACATATGATTATGAGTATTTTAAAAAAGAAGTGCTGGCTCTGACCTCAATTGACTTAAATTGCTACAAAGAGAAGCAGATGAAGCGTCGGATAGACACTTTGATCGCAAAGCACAAGATTGACGGTTATGACAAGTATATTCAGGGGCTGAGGACAGATAAAGAGCTGTTTGAGGAGTTTGTAAGTTACATTACGATCAATGTATCTGAGTTCTACCGAAACCCCGATCAGTGGAAGCTGATGGATGAACAGGTGATTCCCGAACTGATCCAGAAGTTCGGAAATAACCTGAAGGTCTGGAGCGCCGCCTGTTCTACCGGTGATGAGCCTTATTCTCTGGTAATGGCTTTGTCGAAGCATATGCCGCTGACAAACGTTAAGATTTTTGCAACGGATCTGGATAAACAGATCATAGCAAAGGCGAAAGTGGGTCTGTACAACAGCAAGAGTATCCAGTCCGTGCCTGCGGATCTGAAAAAGAAGTATTTTACCCCGGTGGGGCCCTCCTTTAAGGTGGCGGATGAGATCAAGTCGAGGGTGGAATTCAAGGAACATAATCTGCTGAAGGATACCTATCCCACGGGTTATCACATGATCGTGTGCCGCAATGTGCTGATCTATTTTACGGAGGAGGCAAAGGATGAGGTATTCCGCAAGTACTTTAAATCTCTGGCGCCCGGCGGCGTGCTTTTCATCGGAAGCACGGAGCAGATCGTGAATTACAAGGAGATAGGCTTTGAGAGGAAGAATTCCTTCTTCTATCAGAAGCCGCTGTAGTACATAAAAAGTCCCGGTCATTGCAGAATGACCGGGTTTTTCTATATTAAAGATTAAAGCAGAAACAATGCTGTTTCAGTATGTAGACGCCATCATAGCCAGCACATGGGTGGCGTATTTGGAAAATGCCTGACGGTCCCTTTTCAATTCCTCGGTGAGTTCAAAGAACAGCTCCCGGCTCTTATAATCTCTCTTGAAGAAAGGCTCAAACACCACATCCCACTGGGGAAGATAGCTGGCGAACTTTCTGGTGTAGCAGTTGGCGGCGGAGGCGGGAAGCCGATGCTCCCTGTCCACGAAGCCCGCCACGGATTTATGCAGGGCAACATCCTCGGTGGGAAGATAGTAGTAATCCCTGTAATTGGAATAGAAGTACTTCAGCTCTTCCTCATAAATGGGGATTTTTAAAGTGGCCTCGGAACCTTTTCCCCGGAAGTAACAGCCGCCGGCGGAGGTGAGCACTGCCTTGGGAAGCGGCGTGTCGGGCACAATGGTGATGACCAGTTCCCTGCGGGAGCTGCCGTTTGAATCCTTATAATAATTTGCCTGCACCTTCTTTGCCTTCACCGGCTGGTTGAAAAGGTCGTAGTAAGCCAGCATGGGTAAAGTTTCCAGCATCCCCTTAAGGTCGGAAGCATTGTGCAGGAAGAGGACGTTCTCGGAAAATTCGTTGGGATTCTTCACATAATCGTGGTAAAGTCCAATCAGCTCACCGCCGGAAAAGGGTTCTCTGCGTTCCTTCCCCAGAAACTGCTCCAGGGTCTTTTGCTTGCAGTTGGGAAGCTTCAGAAAGAACTTGTAGGGCGCGATCCGCCGGTACAGGTCAATGCCCTGAAACTGGTCGAAGCGGAAGGGCAGAGAAAGCTGCTCGCACTTTTGAGTGATAAAGGGCAGGTCAAAATTGTTGCCGTTAAAATGGATCAGATAGCGGTACAGCTTTGCAAATTCAAAAAAGGCGCTTAAAATATCAGCTTCCTGGTTTGTATTTTCGGCAAGCCACTGGGTAGTACGCCACTTTCCGGCAAGATAATAGGCACAGCCTATAAGGTACAGGCTGGAGGAACGGGCGGTAAAGCCGGTGGTCTCAATATCAAAAAACAGGATGCGCTCAAGGGGCGCAAGCCTTTCCAGGGGGTAGGAAACAGAAAAGTTTTCCAGGGTCTCCTCGGAAATTCTCATAACAAACCTCCTAATCTGCCAGCACACTGCGGTATCCGCGGCGTAACTGTTTTTTTGCTGCTTTTTGCATTTATTATAGCATAATTTTTTGAATAAAACAGTAGTATTTCTGCAAAAAAAATAGTATATTTAATGTGAGTGGTTCTGCAAAGTTCGACAGGAATCTGCAGAATACAGTATGAATGGGGAAAGGACGTAGAAATGGTATGGCAAAGTTGACATTTTTGGGCGGCATACATCCCTATGACGGCAAGGAACTGTCCAAAGATAAAACGATTCAGGACGTACTTCCGGGAAAGGAACTGGTATATCCGCTTTCCCAGCACATCGGCGCCCCGGCGAAGGCCATAGTTGCCAAGGGGGACAGGGTGCTTGTCGGGCAGAAGATAGCCGAGAGCGGCGGGTTTGTCTCCGCGCCGATCTATGCCACTGTGTCTGGGACGGTAAAGACGATTGAACCCAGGCGGGTGGTTACAGGTGACATGATCATGAGCGTTGTGGTGGAAAACGACGGACTCTATGAGGAAACGGATTTTTGTCACAGGGAATCGCCGGAGAAGCTGAGCAGAGAAGAGATCATTGACATTATCCGGGAGGCGGGGATCGTAGGCATGGGAGGAGCGGGCTTTCCCACTCATGTGAAGCTGTCGCCCAAGGAGCCGGAAAAGATAGAATATGTGATTGCAAACTGCGCGGAGTGCGAGCCCTATCTTACCTCCGATTACCGGAGAATGCTGGAGGAGCCGGAGAAGCTGATCGGCGGTCTGAAAATCATGGTAAGGCTTTTTGAAAATGCGCCGGGTAAGTATGCCCATGGCATTATTGCGGTGGAGGACAACAAGCCCGACTGCATTGCCCTTATGAAGAAGCTTACAAAGGATGAGCCGGGGATCAGCGTCAGGGCGCTTAAAACCAAGTATCCCCAGGGAGGCGAGCGGCAGTTGATCTATGCCACCACAGGCAGAAAGATCAATTCCACTATGCTTCCTGCAGATGTGGGGTGTGTGGTAAATAATGTGGATACCATTGTAGCCGTATATCGTGCCGTTATGGAAGGAAAGCCCCTGATGGAGAGGATCGTCACCGTCACCGGAGACGCCGTGGCAGCACCGGGGAATTTCCGGGTGAGGATCGGCATGAGCTATCAGGAGATTCTGGAGGCGGCGGGCGGTTTTAAGACCGATCCGGAAAAGATCATCTGCGGCGGTCCCATGATGGGATTCGGTATGTTTGACTTAAACGTGCCATCCACAAAGACCTCTACGGCGCTTCTGGGGCTGTCCAGAGACGATGTGGCGGCCATGGAGCCGGGTCCCTGCATCAACTGCGGGCGCTGTGTGGAGGTATGTCCCGGCAGAGTGATCCCCAGCAGGCTCGCGGACTATGCGGAGCATTTCGACGAGGAGGCTTTTCTGGCAAATCACGGCATGGAGTGCTGCGAGTGCGGCTGCTGCAGCTATATCTGTCCGGCAAAGAGACCGCTGACACAGGAAATCAAGTCCATGCGTAAAATACAGCTGGCAAAGAAGAAAACAGGAGGAAAGGCATGAGCGAATTATTGAAAGTATCATCAAATCCCCATATTCGTTCCGGAATGACGACCAATGGCATTATGCTGGCTGTTATTATTGCATTGATGCCTGCCGCCGGCTTTGGGATCTATAATTTCGGCCCCAGGGCGGTTGCCGTTATACTGGTGACGATCGTCAGCACGGTCCTGACTGAGTTTTTGTTCGGGCTGTACAAAAAGAAAATGACGATCACCGACCTTTCCGCAGTGGTGACAGGGCTTTTGCTGGCGTTGAACCTGCCGGTGAACATTCCGCTCTGGATGGCGGCCCTTGGAGGTGTGTTTGCAATTCTGGTAGTAAAAATGCTGTTTGGCGGCCTGGGACAGAATTTTATGAACCCGGCGCTGGCGGCAAGGTGTTTTCTGCTGATCTCCTTTCCCACGGCCATGACGGCTTTTGACTGCGACGCCTATACAGGAGCCACGCCTCTGGCGGTGTTAAAGGAGGGGGGACAGGTCAATGTGATGGATATGGTCATTGGTCGCACTGCGGGTACTATCGGAGAGACCTCTGTCATAGCATTGGTTATCGGGGCGTGTATCCTGATCCTGCTGGGCGTCATTGATCTGCGGATACCCGGAAGCTACATAGTCACCTTTGTGGTATTTCTGGTGGTGGTAAATCTGGCGAAGGGACAATGGGTCTCACCGGCGTACCTCACTGCACAGCTGTCAGGCGGCGGACTGATGCTGGGCGCTTTCTTTATGGCTACGGATTATGTGACCAGACCCATTACCGTGAAAGGGCAGTATTTGTTCGGAATTTTCCTGGGGCTCATGACCGGTATATTCAGGGTGTTCGGCTCCGGGGCGGAAGGCGTTTCCTACGCCATCATCCTGGGGAATCTGCTGGTGCCGCTGATAGAGAGGATCACGAAGCCTACAGCCTTCGGATACGGGAAGGGAGGCGGACGCCGTGAAAAATAAGAGTGATATTTCCGTAATGCTGAAGGAGGCAGGGATTCTTTTCTGCATTACATTGATTGCAGGACTTCTGCTGGGCTTTGTCTATGAACTGACGAAGGAACCCAGACGGATCCAGCAGGAGAAGGCCGTTCAGGAAGCGTGTATAGCAGTGTTCCCAAAAGCGGCGGAGCAGGGCATTGAACTGCAGTTTGAGGACACGGGTTATGTGCCGGACGAAGCCCTTGCGGCGGAGCTGGCAGAAAATAACGTAAAGATCGGCAAGGTATTTGCAGCTTATAATAACGGCGCGCTTTACGGGTATGTGGTGGAGTCCGTGTCCACCAAGGGCTACGGCGGCAGTATTGTGCTCTACGTGGGCGTGGGGACGGACAAAACGGTAAACGGCGTTTCCATCACAGAGATCTCCGAGACTGCCGGGCTGGGCATGGAGGCGCCCAATGTGCTGACGCCTCAGTTTGCAGGGAAAAAGGTAGAGAGCTTTGTCTTTACCAAAACCGGTGCGGCTGCGGAGAATGAGGTGGACGCCATCAGCGGCGCCACCATTACCACCAGGGCTGTCACCAACGCGGCAAACGGCGGGCTGAAGGTCGCCCTGATACTGCTGGGGGGAGGTGCTGTCAATGAATAAAGCTGCAGAAAGACTTTATAACGGTTTTATTAAGGAGAATCCCACCTTTGTGCTGATGCTGGGGATGTGCCCCACGCTGGCTGTCACCACATCGGCCGTCAACGGACTGGGCATGGGCCTGACCACCATGGTGGTGCTGGCGCTGAGCAATCTGTTTATTTCCCTGCTGAGAAAGATCATTCCTAACAGGGTACGTATTCCGGCGTTTATTGTGATCATTGCATCCTTTGTCACCATTGTGCAGCTGCTGCTGGAAGCCTATCTGCCCTTCCTGAACAAGTCGCTGGGGGTCTACATCCCTCTGATCGTGGTGAATTGTATTATTCTGGGCCGGGCGGAGGCATATGCTTATTCCAATCCGCCCCTTGCCTCTCTGTTTGACGGTATCGGTATGGGGCTTGGCTTTTCCTTTGCGCTGACCTGCATCGGCGCTGTGAGAGAATTGCTGGGGGCAGGGAAGCTTTTCGGTCTGGCGCTGCTGCCGGACTCCTTTGAACCCATCAGAATATTCGGGCAGGCTCCGGGGGCGTTTTTCGTGCTGGCCTGTCTGGTGGCATTGCAGAACTTTGTGAAGGAAAAGCGGAAGAAGGCGGGAAAAGCTTATGAGAAAATCGGCTCCGGCTGCAGTGAGGATTGTATGAACTGCTCGGAGCAGGGCTGCTCAAGACGGTTTTACGACGAAAGCGCACAGACCGCGGATTTGGAAAAGGAGGGGAAATAGATGGTTGCCATGGGAATTCATAAAATCGGGGAGTTCCTGCTGCTGCTTGTCAGCACATCCCTGGTGAGCAATGTTGTCCTCAGCCAGTTTCTGGGGCTGTGTCCTTTCCTGGGAGTGTCCAAGAAGGTGAAAACTGCGGGCGGTATGGGAGGAGCGGTCATCTTCGTCATCACCCTTGCCAGCGCCGTGGCGGGGGTCATCAACAAATTTGTGCTGATCAGGTTTCATGTACAGTATCTGGACACCATTGTATTTATCCTGGTGATCGCGGCGCTGGTCCAGTTTGTGGAGATGTTTTTGAAAAAGGCGATGCCCTCCCTCTATGAGGCGCTGGGTGTGTATCTGCCTCTGATCACCACCAACTGTGCGGTGCTTGGCGTAGCGATCAGCAATGAACAGGCAGAGTACGGTATCGGTATGGGAACGCTGGTGGGCTTTGGCACAGCGGTGGGATTTACCATTGCCATTGTGATACTGGCGGGGATTCGTGAGAAGATTGCATATAATGATGTGCCGGAGTCTTTTAAGGGGATGCCTCTGGTGCTGTTGACTGCGGGGCTGATGGCAATCGCCTTTATGGGATTTTCCGGACTGTCCGGAGCAATGTAGAGAGGAGGACGACACATGAGCGGGATAGGAATTCTTACAGCCACCACGGTGGTGGGGGCGGTTGGTATCTTTGTGGGCCTCTTTCTGGGTGTTGCGGGTATCAGGTTCAAGGTGAAGGTTGACGAGAAGGAAGAGGCAGTGCTGGGAGCGCTGCCGGGAAATAACTGCGGCGGCTGCGGGTTTGCGGGCTGTTCCGGCCTGGCGGCGGCGATCGCAAAGGGCGAAGCGCCGGTGAACGCCTGTCCGGTGGGCGGCGAAGCGGTGGGAAAAAAGATTGCGGAAATCATGGGTGTGGAAGCGGAGAGCACAGAGAGACGGGTGGCTTTTGTGGCCTGTCAGGGCGACTGTGAGAAGGCAAAGAAGGATTATGATTATTACGGCATAGAGGACTGCCGGATGATGAGCTTTGTGCCCGGAGGCGGCCCCAAGTCCTGTAACAGCGGCTGTCTGGGCTTCGGCACCTGTGCAAAGGTCTGTCCCTTTGATGCGATCCATGTGGTAAACGGCGTTGCGGTGGTGGATAAGGAGAAATGTAAAGCCTGCGGTAAGTGTATCGCCGTGTGTCCCAAAAAGCTGATCTCTCTGGTGCCTTATAAGGCAAAGCTGGCGGTGGCGTGTAATTCCGGCGATAAGGGGCCGGTTACCATGAAAGCCTGTCAGGCAGGATGTATCGGCTGCGGTATCTGTGTGAAAAACTGTCCCAGCCAGGCGGTGGCGGTGACAGACTTCCATGCGGTCATTGACCAGGAAAAATGTACGGGCTGCGGCGCCTGCGCGGAAAAATGCCCGAAGAAAGCGATCATAAAACTATGAAATTGCGTGACGATTTTGACGACCGTTCCGGAATGACGCCTACAGTAGTCATGACCATTGTGGCGGTGACGGTGTTCATTGCCATTATCCTGGTGGTGGTTCTCATGGCGAACAGCGGAGGCAGGAGAGGCGGTTCCCAGAATACGGTAGAACAGCCGGAGAGTACGTCTCCCGTTATACTGGCCTCGGAGCCGGACAGCATCCCCACAGGGAGTGGGCTGCACCCGGATGATTTTGACTTTTGGGATAAATATCCCCCGGAGGAAGAGGAGACGGCGCCGCCTCAGGAACCGGAGGAGCAGGAGAAGGTGGAAAACGATCCTGCTACAGACGGAAAGCATACGCTGGTAGTGGATAAGGACGGCAAGGAGGAGTGGGTGCTGATCAGCCCCTACCTTCCCAAGCATGAGTATGATTTTACCAGGCTGGTCTGTCAGTCCGACAGGATGAAATATTATGAGAACGGCAAACAGGTGTCCTTTGTGGGGGTGGACGTCTCCAAGCTTCAGGACTATATTGATTTTGTGAAGGTGAAGAAGGCGGGGATCAACTTTGTCATGATTCGCGTGGGAGCAAGAGGTTACGGCACAGGGCAGCTGATCGTGGATGAATATTTTAACGAAAATATAAAACGTGCCACGGATGCGGGGCTTGACGTTGGGGTCTACTTTTACTCCCAGGCCGTCACGGAGGAGGAGGCCGTAGAGGAGGCAAATCTGGTCCTGGAAAATCTGGGGGAGTACCAGATCTCCTATCCGGTTGCCTATGATATGGAGCTGGTGCCCAATGACAGCGCACGAATCGACGATCTGAGCAAATCGGAGCGTACGAAGATCACAAAGGCATTTCTGGATACCATAGAGAATGCGGGACATAAGACTGTCATATACGGAAACAAGGAATGGCTGATCAAAAAGATCGATATGTCCAAGCTGACCGCCTATGACGTGTGGCTGGCCCAGGAGGCGGACATTCCGGATTATCCTTACAAATTTACCATGTGGCAGTACAGTACCCAGGGCTCCGTAGAGGGAATTGCCGGGCCGGTAAATCTGAACGTCAGCTTTATCGACTATGCGGAGAAATGAATGTGGTGCGAGCGAGGCCGTGATCCGGCTCTCCGGCGAAACGGGGAGGGGCTTCAGCCCGGCCGGTAATCCAGCACTTTTCGGGAGATCTGCAGGGAAGAATAGATCTCCGCATATTTGCTGGGGGAGAGATTTTCAATGTAATTGGGCAGAAATTTTTTCTTCAGGCCGTTTTTGTGCAGTATGTCTATGGCCTTGTTGTAAGCGATCGCCGCTGTGATCTCATCATCATAGCGCCCTACGATATAATTTCCATGAATGTGAATGCGGACAGTGAAGTAAAGCTGTCCGTTTTTCTGTTCCCTGGAAACACCGTGATAGGTGTTCAGGATCTCCAGATTTTCACGCCGGAAATCATCGGGATCTCCGTTGATAAAACGATAATCCCTGCCTTCTCTGGCATAAGGCTTGATACCGTATCTTGAGACAATGCTGACCTGCAGGCCGTAATCCGCTACAAAATAGTGGTTTCCTCTGCACATGATCTTGTGAGAGGAATAATAGAACAGATCGTCCGGGTCAAACTTCAGCACCCGGAAGGGCGACAGATAATAATAGAACATTTTTTTCCCTATGTAGATCGGATTGCTGAAATAGAGGCTGTTGTCACGGAAGTTGGCGAGACAGACCCATTTTTCAAAGGGCAGTCCGCTTTCTTCCGTATAGGTATCCGGCGTAAGGGAGGCGTCCGCCAGAATGCGTCGGCCCTCCAGATAAGCGGCATGGGCTTTCCCAGGAGTGGGGAAGCTGCCCAGGCTGATATGCTTTCCGCGGCAGGTCAGAGAGGCGCGAAAATAAGGCTCCCCGCTTTTCCTGAAAGCAGGGAATACGCCTTCCATGTGCTGTTTTTTCGCAGTGTTCTGCCGGGATGAGCTTGACATAGCAGCAGTTCCTTTCCGTCATGGTTATGATAGCAGTATAACATTTCAGGCATATAACAGGCAATACTTTCATATATTACTATTCAAGGGACAAGTGTGAACGGAATGAAGATTTTCTAAGGTTGGAAAGAGGGGGTACACCCCCTCTTTGGACCCGACCTAAGAAAATCTAAGTCATTCCGGGAAGAATCCGCAGAGCGGATTCTTCCGGCCCTGTGGCGATTCATTGATTGTTCTTGACAATAGAATCAGCCTTTTGATTCTATTGTTTGTGCCGCTGAAGCGGCATGACTGGAAGTATGAAAGGACGGATATATATGTACAGGAAAGCGTTGAGTCTGTTGCTGCTGTGTAATTTGCTCATACTGATGGGGATCGTATGCGTTTTCGGGATCGCAAAAGCGGAACAGGCTGTAGGGCCGGTCATGCTGCGGCTGGAGGAACTGGAGGTAAGGGCAGACCGGCGGGGAGCAGAAATGGCGTTTGACGGCAAGGCAGGCGGTGGGATCGGAATTGCGGATGTGGCCATATCGGAACAGCGGGTGGTGAATTACACACTGATGGAGCAGGACAACTACCGTTTCCTGGAGGAGGAAGAGCTGGAGGTGCTGCAGCGGATCGTGGAGGCGGAGGCTGGCAACGAGGACGAGGACGGGAAGCTGTTGGTGGCAAATGTGGTGCTGAACAGGGTGGACAGCGACAGGTTTCCGGAAACGGTGACGGAGGTGGTTTTTCAGCAGTCAAAGGGGGTCACGCAGTTTTCACCGGTAGCCAGCGGGAGGATCTATACCGTGGAGGTCAGCGAGGAGACGGTGGCTGCGGTGGAACGGGCTCTGGCAGGGGAGGATATCTCCCAGGGAGCGCTGTTTTTTGCAGCCAGAAAATACGCCAGCAGCAGTAAGATGAGATGGTTTGATGAGAAGCTGACCTTTCTGTTCCGCCATGGCGGACATGAATTCTACAAGTGACGGTGCGGCAGCATTCTGTAGGACATATATGGCTATGTACATATGGCAGACTCAAGCACAGACTCAAGCACCAGCACAAAAACACTTGCCATGTGGAAACATTTATGGGATAATTATTCTATTCATGGCATGGGAGGGCCGGGTGGACGAAAAGCGCCATGGCACTATGAGGATAAAGGACGATAGAATGGACAATAATAAGTCATGGAATAGCATTGGAAAAGATATCCGGGATGCTGTTGAAGAGGTTTTAAGGACAGGCGATTTCGAGAATCTGGACGACACCGTGTGGGGCGCGCTGACGGATGTAGCAAACGGCGTGACGTCAAAGGTGAAGCAGGCTGTCTCAGGCATCACAGGTGAAAATCAGACGGAAAAATGGGAAAATGCCACCAGGCAGCGCAAACAGGCGCAGGAGCAGCAGATGCAGGAGCAGCAGGCCAGACAGGCAGAGCTGGTCAGGCAGCGGGCACCGTTTAAGAGGGTAGGACGGGTATCCAGCATACTTTATAAGGTGTTCGGCGGGATCGGGACCGGTATCATGGGGATCCTCTCGGCGGTCTTTTTGGGATTGAGTCTTGCAAACGGAGGGGGCTGGTGGATCTCCTTTTCCATGCTGGCCCTGGTTCTGGCGGTTTTTATCGGAATGGTGGGCGTGGGTGTCAAACAGAAAAAAAGACTGGACAGGGCGGAGAAATATCTGGAGCTGGCGGGAAACAATCACTACATCAATCTGGAGGATCTGGCGCTCCACACCAACGCAACGCCCAAATTTGTGCTGAAGGAGATCAGGAAGATGCTGACGGCGGGACATTTTCCCCAGGGGCATCTGGATACCGGGGAAAGCTGTCTGATGCTGGACGATAAGATATACAGGGAATATCTGGATCTGGAAAAGCAGCGGAAGATACAGGAGCGGGAACAGCGGGCCCAGGAGCTGCGGAACGCTGTGGCAGGAAAGGGTCAGAGCAGCGGAGCGCAGGATGTCCTTTCACAGGAGGCTGCTTCAGGCGGCGAAACGACTGACGCAGAGCTGAATGCCATGATAGCGGAGGGACAGGAATGTATCCGGAAGCTGAGGAACATGAATGACAATATTCCGGGCGAGGAGATCTCGGCCAAGCTGTTTCGTCTGGAAAATCTGCTGAAGGAGATCTTTGAGGGATTGAGGGAGCATCCTGAGCAGCGGCGTCAGATGCAGAAATTTATGAATTATTACCTGCCCACCACCATAAAGCTGGTGGAAGCCTACGAGGAATTCGATGATCTGAGTTCACAGAGCCAGGAGATCATTGAGGCAAAGACAGAGATCGAGAAGACCCTGGATACCATCAACAGCGCTTTTGAGCAGCTGCTTCACAGGATGTTTCGGGACACGGCCTTCGACGTGACCACGGACGCCCAGGTGCTGCAGACCATGCTGGCGAAGGAAGGACTGACGGGCCAGGGGGCTTTTGCGAGAGAAAGAGAGCCGGAAAAGGTTCCCAGATAAAGAAAAAACGTTGTTTTACATAAGGAGGATACATAGATGGACAATCTTGATGAAATGCTGAAGGAGGTTCCCACCCTTACCTTGGAGCCGATACCTGACACAAAGCCGCAGGTGCCCGCTGAGGTGGCGGCCGGCAGGGAGCTTGGAACGGTTGAGAACGATGAGGAGGACGGTGTGCAGCTCACGCCGGAAGAGCAGAAGATGGTGGACGATTTCGCCGCCAGGATCGATATCACTAACACGCAGCAGGTGCTTCAGTACGGCGCAGGCTGCCAGAAGAAGATCGCGGATTTTTCTGAGACGGCGCTGGGAAATGTCCGCACCAAGGACATGGGCGAGGTTGGCGAGATGCTGACACAGGTGGTCTCCGAATTAAGGTCTATTGAGGACGGGGACGAGAACAAGGGCTTTTTCGGAATGTTCAAAAAGAAGGCGAACCAGCTCTCGGACATGAAGGCCAAATACGACAAGGCGGAGGTCAATGTAAACAAGATCAGCGACGCGCTGGAAGCCCATCAGGTCACGCTGCTGAAGGATGTTGCCATGCTGGATAAAATGTATGAGCTGAACCTGAACTATTTCAAGGAACTGTCCATGTACATCCTGGCCGGTAAGAAGAAGCTGAAGGAGGCCCAGAAAGTCCAGCTTCCGGCAATGGTGGCAAAGGCGGAGGCAAGCAGGCTGCCGGAGGATACTCAGGCGGCAAGGGACTATGCGGAGATGTGCAACCGTTTTGAAAAGAAAATACATGACCTGGAGCTGACCAGGACCGTATCCCTGCAGATGGCGCCTCAGATCCGCCTGATCCAGAACAACGATACGGTGATGAGCGATAAGATCCAGTCTACGCTGGTAAACACCATTCCCCTCTGGAAAAGTCAGATGGTGATCGCCATCGGATTGAACCACTCCACTGACGCGGCAAAGGCACAGCGGGAGGTCAGCAACATGACAAACGAGCTGCTGAAAAAGAACGCCGAGAACCTGAAGGTGGCTACGCTGGAGACCGCAAGAGAGAGCGAGAGGGGAATCGTGGATATCGAGACCTTAAAGACCACTAACCAGACCCTGATCACCACCTTGGACGAGGTGCTGAAGATCCAGCAGGAAGGCAGGGAGAAGAGAAGAAACGCGGAGGCGGAGCTTCAGAAGCTGGAGAGCGATATGCGGAACAAGCTGCTGGAGATGAGCACGGCTTTGCCTGCGCAGGGCTGATCCGGGGGGGAAGGCTGAAAAGAGACAGAAGGAAAGCCTGCGCTGCAAAAGGTATTGCAGGCGTAAGAGTGAGGAGTAAACAAAATGGAAGTATTATACAGCAGTACAAGGAGCAAGAACGCTCCTGTGAAGGCGTCGGAGGCAATACTGAAAGGGCTGGCGGATGACGGAGGGCTGTTTGTGCCGGACCACATTCCGGCCCTGGATAAGAGCCTGGAGGAGCTGTCCCAAATGGATTACCGCCAGGTGGCATATGAAGTTATGAAGCTGTTTCTCACGGATTTTACGGAGAATGAGCTTAAGGGCTGCATTGAAAAAGCCTATGATTCCAAGTTTGACACGGAGGTGATAGCGCCTCTTGCGGAAGCGGAAGGAGCCTGGTATCTGGAATTGTTCCATGGTGCTACCATCGCCTTTAAGGATATGGCATTGTCCATCCTGCCCCATCTGATGATCGCTTCCGCCAGGAAGAATCATATTGAAAATGAGATCGTGATCCTGACCGCCACCTCCGGAGATACCGGCAAGGCGGCGCTGGCAGGCTTCGCGGATGTGAAGGGCACAAGGATCGTTGTGTTTTATCCGAAGAACGGCGTCAGCCCCATCCAGGAGAAGCAGATGGTGACCCAGAAGGGCTCTAATACTCTTGTGGTGGGCATCCACGGTAATTTTGACGACGCCCAGACGGGGGTAAAAAAGCTTTTCTCCGATAAGGAACTGGCAAAGGAGCTGGACGAAAAGGGCTTTCAGTTTTCCTCCGCCAACTCCATCAATATAGGCAGGCTGGTTCCCCAGATCTGTTACTATGTGTATGCTTATGGGACGCTGCTTCGGGAGGGGAAGATCGAGCCCGGTGAAAAGATAAACGTGACCGTGCCCACAGGCAATTTCGGCAATATCCTGGCGGCATTTTATGCAAAGAATATGGGGCTTCCCATTGGGCGGCTGATCTGTGCTTCCAATGAAAACAAGGTACTCTATGATTTTTTCCGCACCGGTACCTACGACAGGAACAGGGAGTTTATGCTGACCAGCTCTCCCTCCATGGATATTTTGATCTCCAGCAATCTGGAGCGGCTGATCTACCGTATCGCCGGAAACGACGCGGATAAAAACAGGGAATTGATGGCTGCGCTGACAGGACAGGGGAAATATCAGATCACAGAGGATATGAAGGAGGCGCTGGAGGACTTTTACGGGGCCTATGCCGACGAGGAGGAGACCGGGGCGGAGATCAGGAGGCTCTACCGGGCCTGCGGCTATGTGATCGATACCCATACCGCCGTTGCCAGCGCGGTATACCGGAAGTATTTAAAGGAGACAGGGGACAGGACAAAGACCGTGATAGCGTCTACCGCAAGTCCCTTCAAGTTTACCAGAAGCGTCATGCGAGCCATAGATCCCGGCTACGATTCCAAAGGTGACTTTGAACTGGTGGACGAGCTTGCGAAGCTTGCGGGCGTGGCGGTGCCTCCTGCCATCGAGGAGATCAGATCCGCGCCGGTGGTGCATGACGTGCAGTGCCAGGTGGGGCAGATGAAGGATGTGGTAAGGGAATTTTTGGACCGTAAATAATTTCAAATGTCCTTTACGGATAAGGAAATTCATGGTAAAATAATAAGCAGTAGATTTTTTTAAATCAACAATATGGAAGAGAGGTAAAAGCAATGGCAGTAATCGATTTGAGCAAGTACGGCATTACCGGGACAACAGAGATCGTACACAATCCTTCTTTTGAAATGTTGTTCGAGGAAGAGACAAAGCCCGGACTGGAAGGCTTTGAGAAGGGTCAGGTGACAGAGCTTGGCGCAGTGAACGTCATGACCGGCATCTATACGGGACGTTCTCCGAAAGACAAGTACATCGTGATGGACGAGAATTCCAAGGGTACTGTCTGGTGGACCTCCGATGAGTATAAGAATGACAACCATCCCATGACAGAGGAGACCTGGGCAACGGTAAAGGAGATCGCAAAGAAAGAGCTGTCCAACAAGAGGCTGTTTGTTGTGGACGCTTTCTGCGGCGCGAACAAGGATACCCGCATGGCAGTCCGCTTTATCATGGAGGTTGCATGGCAGGCTCATTTCATCAAGAATATGTTCATTCAGCCCTCCGAGGCCGAGCTGGAGAGCTTTGAGCCCGATTTCGTGGTCTACAACGCTTCCAAGGCGAAGGTGGACAACTACAAGGAGCTGAATCTGAATTCCGAGACCTGTGTGGCGTTCAATATCACCAGCAGAGAGCAGGTCATCATCAATACCTGGTACGGCGGAGAGATGAAGAAGGGTATGTTCTCCATGATGAACTACTACTTGCCGCTGAAGGGCATTGCTTCCATGCACTGCTCCGCAAATACGGATATGAACGGCGAGAATACTGCGATCTTCTTCGGCCTTTCCGGGACAGGCAAGACCACCCTTTCCACAGACCCGAAGAGACTGTTGATTGGCGACGACGAGCACGGCTGGGATGACAAGGGCGTGTTCAACTTCGAGGGCGGCTGCTACGCAAAGGTGATCAACCTGGACAAGGATTCCGAGCCTGATATCTACAATGCGATCAAGCGGGACGCCCTGCTGGAGAACGTTACCGTTGACGGTTCCGGCAAGATCGATTTTAACGATAAGAGCGTGACAGAGAATACCCGTGTGTCTTATCCCATCAACCATATCAAGAATATCGTGCGTCCCGTTTCCGCGGCGCCGGCTGCGAAGAACGTGATCTTCCTTTCCGCAGACGCTTTCGGTGTGCTGCCTCCCGTGTCCATCCTGACGCCTGAGCAGACCCAGTACTATTTCCTGTCCGGATTTACGGCTAAGCTGGCAGGGACGGAGCGTGGTATCACAGAGCCTACGCCTACCTTCTCCGCATGCTTCGGCCAGGCGTTCCTGGAGCTGCATCCCACCAAATATGCAGAGGAGCTGGTAAAGAAGATGCAGAAGAGCGGCGCAAAGGCATATCTGGTAAACACCGGATGGAACGGCACCGGCAAGCGTATCTCCATCAAGGATACCCGCGGTATCATCGACGCTATCTTAAACGGCGACATCAACAAAGCGCCCACCAAGAAGCTTCCTATCTTTGATTTTGAGATTCCTACCGAGCTTCCCGGCGTGGATACCGGCATTCTGGATCCCCGCGACACTTATGCAAATGTTGCTGACTGGGAGACGAAGGCAAATGACCTGGCAGGCAGATTCGTCAAGAACTTTGCGAAGTACGAGGGTAACGATGCGGGCAAGGCACTGGTTTCCGCAGGCCCCAAGGCTTGAGAAAAGTCAGCGAATGAAAATAAGATGAACTGTACGGCGGAGCGAAATGCTCCGCCGCATTAGCGTAATGGAAAACTTTTAAGGAGATCATATATGACAACGCAGGAAATATCGAAGCATATCGATCATACACAGCTGAAAGCCTATGCCACATGGGAAGATATCATGCGCCTGTGCGACGAGGCGATAGAGCTTGGAACGGCAAGCGTCTGTGTGCCGCCGTCCTATATAGGCAGGATACATGAAGCTTACGGGGATAAGGTAAATATCTGTACTGTAGTGGGATTCCCCTTAGGCTACAGCGTGACCGCAGCAAAGGTGGCGGAGGTGCGGCAGGCCCTGGCGGATGGCTGCAATGAGATCGATATGGTGGTAAATATCGGTGACGTGAAGAACGGGCTGTTTGACAGGGTGGAGGAAGAGATCCGAACCATCAAAAAAGAGTGCGGCAGCCATATACTGAAGGTGATCGTTGAGACCTGTTACCTGACAGAGGAAGAAAAGATCGCCATGTGCAGAGCGGTGACCAATGCAGGGGCGGACTATATCAAGACTTCCACCGGCTTCGGTACCGGCGGCGCTACGCGGGAGGATGTGGAGCTTTTTAAGAAGCATATCGGGCCGGGAGTGAAGATCAAGGCCGCAGGGGGCATTTCCACACGGGAGGAGCTGGAAATGTTTTTGCAGCTGGGCTGCGAGAGAGTGGGCACCTCAAGGTACAAGTGTGAGAAGAATTTCTAATCGCTCACAGCATAGGCTGTTTCGCGAAGAAATTCTACGGCGCAAGGAAGCGCCTGCTCACACTGAAGAATCCGCAGGGCGGATTCTTCCGGCTCTGCGGCGGTTCATGGATCGTTTGTGCCCAAGAGGGGGCATAGCCCATCTCTTTGGACAGCGATTCTTCTCGGAGTCGTAGACTCCGTTGGATTGGTTTGTGCCGCCAGAGGCAGCAGAGCTTAAGATTGGAGAAAGGAAAGGATAGACATGGAAAACAAGGTGATTCAGGACCGGCTTTTGAAGCTGCGGGAGGCGATGCAGGGGGAGGGCATTGATTTTTACATGATGCCAACCGCGGATTATCACAATTCCGAGTATGTGAACGATTATTTTAAGGTAAGGGAATATTTCTGCAATTTTTCCGGCTCCAACGGCACGCTTCTGGTTTGGCAGGAGGGAGCGGGACTTTGGACCGACGGCAGATATTTTATCCAGGCGGAAAAAGAACTGGAGGGTACTGCGGTAGAGCTGTTTAAGATGCAGGACGAGGGGGTGCCCACCATCCCGGAATTTCTACAGGAAAATATGAAACAGGGACAGACCCTTGGGTTTGACGGCAGGGTGGTGCCCATGTCCCAGGGGATGGACTATGAGAAAAAGCTGGCTGAAAAAGAAGTGAAATTTGCCTATGAGCAGGATCTGGCGGAGCGGCTCTGGAAAGAGCGTCCTGCATTCCCGGCGGGAAAGGTGACTGTCCTGGAGGAGAAGCTGGCGGGAAAATCCTTCGAGGAAAAGCGGGCGGAGGTAATGGAAAAGTTGGGGAAGGAGGGGGCTGACAGTCTGCTTCTCACCAAGCTGGACGACATTATGTGGCTCTTTAATATCAGGGGCTGCGACGTGGAGTGTAATCCGGTAGCCATGTCCTATGCCTGGCTTACCGGGGAGGAGACTGTTCTGTTCATCCAGGGCGCCGCTTTGGATGAAACAGTCAGGGAGTATCTTAAAGCAAAAAAGATAGAGGTGCGGGAGTATAAAACTGTGGTGGATCATCTGAAGAGCCTGCCCGGAGGACAGAAGGTGCTGCTTGATAAGCGCCAGTGCAGCTACGCTCTTTACAAAATCATGTGTGAGAGACAGACGGTGGTGGAAAAGAATAATCCCACAGAGCTGTTAAAGGCGGTAAAGAATCCCACAGAGCTTGCCAATATGGAGCAGATATATTTAAAGGACAGCGTAGCGCTGACAAGGTTTATTTACTGGCTGAAAACCAATATCGGAAAGCAGGAGATCACGGAGATCACGGCGGCGGATAAGCTGGAAGCTCTTCGACGGGAGATCCCGGAATGCTTTGATCTGTCATTCCCATCCATCTCTGCGTACGGAGCAAACGCGGCAATGATGCACTATGAGCCCACCCCTGAAAATCATGCGGTGTTGAAGCCGGAAGGGCTGTATCTCATTGACTCCGGCGGACAGTATCTGGGCGGGACCACAGATGTGACCAGGACCATTGCCCTGGGGCCGGTGTCAAAGGAGCAAAAGCTGCATTATACCATGGTGGCGGCAGCTATGCTGCAGATGACCCATGCCCGCTGGCTGTACGGCTGTACAGGGCGGAATCTGGATATTCTGGCAAGACAGCCCATCTGGAACATGGCGCTGGATTACAAGTGCGGCACAGGTCATGGAGTGGGCTATATCCTGAATGTCCATGAGGGTCCCCAGGGACTGCGGTGGAGATATACGGAGGGCCAGACGGAAGCGGTGATCGAAGCGGGAATGGATGTGACAAACGAGCCTGGAATCTACATTGAGGGCAGCCACGGTATCCGCATTGAGAATGTGATGGTGGCGGAAAATGACGTCAAAAACGAATACGGGCAGTTTATGCATTTTAAGACCCTGACTTGGGTGCCCATTGACATGGAGGCCATTGAAATGAAGCATCTAAGCGAAGTGCAGCGATGCTTCCTGGCGGCGTACCAGCAGGAGGTCTATGAAAAGCTTTCACCCTACCTGACGCCTGAGGAAGCAGAGTGGCTGAAGAAGGAGACGGAGGTTCCGGGTACTGCGGTGCTGCACAGGGGGGTAAACGAAGGAAGCTTCCAGGCATAGTGAAAGCAACAGGGCGCGCTGGGAGCCTCGGAGTGCGGCGAAAGCCTAAAAGCCTCAAGGTGCAGCCGTAACGTCCCTGCTGTAAAGCTCTGTGCCGTTCTTGGAGTAGTAGGCAAAGCGGACGGCATCCACCTGAAGGCCGTATTTTTCCATAAACGTGGAAATGATAGTGCCTACGGAGGCGGAACCGGCGTCAACCATGGAGTCAAAGGCTGCCGCCAGATCCTCCTCCGCCAGACCGTCCGCAAAATAACCATTGGGCAGATAGTACTGATATACCAGGACGCTGCCGTCAACGGCCAGGTCAAAGGTAATGCCTGTGGAAGCAAGGGCACGGTTGGTAGATTCTACAGTCAGCGCCACATCCTCGGAGGAGGCCATCCAATCTGCCAGGTCGGCATAGACTCCCGTGGTTGTGCCGGAAGCGGAAGTATCGGAAACATCAGAGCTTTCCGTATAATCTATGGAATAGACCAGGGAGCCGTCTGCATCCAGGTAATTTAATCGGATGATCCTTACAGGGAGTCCGGATGCCTGATATTCTTTGATACTGTTTACGGCCAGAGTGGAGTAATCTATTTCCGACAGGTTTGCTTCGGAGATAGCGGCTGCTTCCTCATGGCTGAGTCCCATGGAGGACAGCGAAACAGTATACTGATAGTTATAGATAAGGGTATCCGGCTCTTCCACAGTTATAAAGCAATGCAGGTATGCGGCTTCGGAGAATACTTCATTTAGGATATTCTCCAGCAGGATACGATAGTCGCTGTTGTATAATTCGGTCAGTGACGAAAAGGAGAGAGAACTGTCATCTACATCCATACCGAAAATGTCCGTTATGGAGTCGGCAGATATATCCAAACCGGAATCGTCTGTGCCGATGCCGCCTGACAGATCCAGGCCGGAAGTGTTCGTTCCGGATGTAACGGGCGTATTCAGGCCGGAACCGTCGGCACCTGCGCCGTTGGGGTCAGTTGTATTCTGGCCGGAGCCGTCCCCGGCAGTCGATTGTGTGCCGCAGGCGGCAGCGCCAAAGACCAGCAGCAGAGAAAGGATAAGGATCAAACTTTTTTTCATGATAATTCCTTTTTTCATGATAAGCCTCCATAGTGTGACTTGTATTTGGAGTATTTCCCGTACTGAAATTATAGTACGAATCAGCCAAAGCGTCAACTTATGGATGGCACATTCCTGTCCGCCTGCAGCAGTTTAAGCCTTTGTCTGCGGCAGTTGGCGGCTGAGAGCCATTGGTATGCAGACCCGCTTTCGCTTGAAGGCGCGACGTAGCGGTACATAAGCAGGCAAAACACGCCTGCTGAGTACCGACGTCTTGCACAGTCTGCATACCAACGACTCTCAGCTGCCTCCGTCGCTTTGTGCAGGGCTGAATTGTTATTTTTGTAGAGATTGGAAGCAGGAAGCTGGTCATCCTGTAAAAAAATAGGTGAAAGGTATCGAAATGAGATTATTTGGGAAGAACGGGGCGTCAGGAAGTATCTGTGTCTGTCCGGAGGAAAACAGCGCGGTGAGGATCGCAGCTGCCAATCTGGCGGCGGATGTAGAGAAGGTATGCGGCGTTCGTCCGGCCATTGTGCAGGAAATGGACGAATCCGTGAAAATCGTGGTGGGAACCTTCGGAGTCAGCCCTTTGGTAAAGGATCTGAGCCGGGAAGAGCTGCAGACGGAAGAGGGAAAAATGCGCTGGGAAGGCTATCTGCAGCAGGAGCGGGAAGGGCGGCTGTATCTGGCCGGCTGTGACAGAAGGGGCACGGTTTATGCAATCTATGATTTCTGTGAGCGAATAGGCGTATCGCCCTGGCATGAAATGGCGGATGTGCCGGTGAGGACCGCGGAGGAGGTAGTCATAGAGACGGGTTTTCACAGGGTGGACTGGCCCTGTGTCAAATATCGGGGCATTTTCTTAAATGACGAAGAAGAACTGGATATGTGGGCGAAGCTCCATACCGGAGACGGCACCATCGGACCTGAGACCTATGAGCGGATCTATGAACTGATCCTCCGTCTGAAGGGTAATTTCATATGGCCTGCTATGCACGTAAATGCGTTCAACCATGATCCAGAAAACGGCAGATTGGCGGAAGAAATGGGAATCGTCACAGGCACTTCCCACTGCGATATGCTCCACCGCAGTAACCAGAATGAATGGCGGCCCTGGGTGGAAGCAAAGGGGTATGAGGGGCTGCAGTATGATTATACTATCGAAGGCTGGAACCGTGAGAAAATCAGGGAATACTGGAGAGAAAGCCTGATTCAGAACAGGGATTTTGTAGTCTGCTATACCATAGGGATGCGGGGGATCCATGACAGCGGATTTGTCACGAAAGGGCTGGAGGGCTGTACGGAGGAAGAACTGCTGGCAGGAAAGCGGAAGCTGCTGGAACAGATCATGGAGGATCAGCGGGAGCTGATTCGGGAGGTCCTTGGAAAAAGCGATGTGCCCCAGGCGTTTGTGCCCTACAAGGAGGTGCTGCCTATCTATGACAGCGGCCTGAAGGTGCCGGAGGATGTGACCTTGATCTGGGCGGACGATAACCATGGGTATGTGCGGCGTTATCCTGACAAGAAGGAGCAGCAAAGAAAAGGGGGAAACGGATTATACTATCACAGTTCCTACTGGTCACCCCCCGGTATGAGCTATCTGTTTATCTGTTCCGCTCCCCTTGCCCAGATGGGAAACGAATTAAAAAAGTGCTATGAAAATGGTATTCGGGAGATCTGGGTGGACAATGTGGGGGCATTAAAGCCCATAGAACAGGACATGGAATATTTTCTTCGCTATGGCTGGGATGCGGGAAGGGAAGAGAGCGTGGTCCGCGATCCCCGCAGATACACGGAAGAGTGGATAGACAGGAATTTTACAGGAAATTGGGGAAGGGAGACCGCGGATATCTATACGGAATTTGCCCAGCTGAGCAATGTCTGCAAGCCGGAGCATATGCGTACCGGAAGGTTTTCCCAGACTGCTTACGGGGATGAGGCGGCGGCAAGGGTCTGGCGTCTCCATGATCTGGCCCTTCGGGCAGGGGAAATCTATAAAAAGCTGCCTGATGAGGAAAAAGCGGCCTATATGCAGCTTATGCTGATGAAAATACAGGCGGTTTTTTTTATCAGCGCGTCCTATTATTTCGCGGACAGGAGCATCGCGTCCTACGAGCGGGGAATCATGAGGGCAGCGGACGAATACATGAAGAAGTCCCGTGAAATGGACGATTTGAAGCGGATGCTGCTTTATTATTACAATGATAAAATGTGCGGCGGAAAGTGGGGCGGTATTCTGACGCCGGAGGATTTCCCACCGCCTGCCATGGAGGCCAATCCCGCCTGCAGACCGGCACTGAAGCTGGGAGAGGGAGAGCCTGCGGTCCGCACCGTTGACTTTGGGGAGCAGGGTGTGCTGTGGTTTTCCGAAAGAGGTATCAGGACGAAATGGTTTGAACTGGCAAATACCGGAATCGGGAGTATTCCCTTTGAAATAACGGCGGATGAGGGGCTGGAGCTTTCGGAAGCTTCCGGAGAAGTGGAGGTGGAGAAGCGGATATTTGTCACGCCTGGGAAAGACTGCAGAGGCGGACAGATCCGTATCCGGGCCGCAGGAAAGGAATGGGAGATCCCGGTCATCTGTGAGCAGGGGACCGGTGAAGGCGCGGACGGCTATATTCATATACTGGCGGCGGAGTGCAGCAGGAAAAGCGGCGGATGGAATGTCATCCCCTATCTGGGAAGAGGCAGGGGAAGCGTTATGGAGGCGTCCGGCAGGCCGGAGGGTGAGAGGCCGAGGCTGGAGTTTGATTTCTATTTACAGTCGGAAGGCAGCTTTGAACTGGAGATCATCCGGTTCCTGACCTTAAATTCCACAGGCCGGATACGGATGATACTATCAGTAGACGAGGTGTGGCAGGAGACGGTTTGCTCCAAGACCCTGGACGAATGGCTTGGCAGCTGGAAAGAGGCGGCCTTAGGCGACGGAGAAAAGCTGTATGTGCGGCTGCCGTATTTGCAGCGGGGAAAGCATATTTTACGCTTGGAGGCTTATGACCCCTATGTTACTGTTTTTGCCCTGAATCTTTATACGAAGGACAGGCTCATGACCAATCTGGGGCCGGGACTTCTGGAGGCGGACGCCCCTATTCCGGATTTTGACATTCAGCAGTGGAGCAGTATGTACGGGGTGGCAGCGGAGGAGGTCCCTCTGCCGCGGGTGGTATATGCCGGACGGAAATTCTGGACGGAGGATATTGTTTTTGCGAGAAATGAAAGTATCCGCCCAAAGAGACGGGGAAAACAGCGCTACGTTCCCGCAGCCGATGGCAGGAAGGATATTCCGGCGGCGTTTGGCAGGGGCGTGATACAGGAAGAGTGCGGGCGGCCTGCAAGCCGGAACGCCGGACAGGATGCTGCGCAGAGCGGAAACCAGGTCAAGGGGCAGAACGCGGTGCAGAGCGGAAGCCGGACCACAGGATACATGGCATGGGAAGCGGAATATGCCTTGGAGCAGTCGGAAAACGCCTGGTGCTGTGCAGATCAAGACGGAGTCGGCTGGGTACACCGGCAGGCGGAGACGGATGGCAGGACAGGGCTTGCCATGTATATTCCTCAAAAGGGAAAAAGCTGGAGCCACAGGGAGGATGCTCCGTCCATGAACTACCGGATCCGCTGTGAGCGGGGCGGCGTCTATCAGGTGTGGATGCTCATGAAATATGACGAGGAATCGGCGTCTCACTGCCGCTTTGCGCTGGACGGGAAAAGGATACCGCCGGAATGCCAGGTGCGGGAGGGCAATTTCTTTTCCTACAGGACCATGCATATGTGGTGCTGGCAGCGGATGCTGGAGGTGGAGCTTAAGAAAGGCGAGCATATTTTCAGCATTGTGGCGGAAGCTTCCGAATTGTGCATTGACAGGATCTATCTGACCCTTGGGGAAGAAAACCCGCCTGCAGACGACACATGGCAGGCGAGCGTCAGGAAATGACTCATCCGGTTGGTTCTGCCCCCGGTACGATGATCGGCTCGATAAAAATAAAAGCAGAAAGACAGGGGGATGCACATTATGAAGAAAACAGAAAAAGTATTGTCTAATGAAGAAATAAATGAGTTATATGCAAAAGAATTTCCGGACAATATGACCTGGAAAGAAGCATTTGAAAAAATGAATACAATGCAGAGCCATCCATATTTTCAGGAATTATGTGAAACATATTGCGACAAATTGATTTCGGTTTTGACAGATAATCATATAAAATATGATTTTGATGTTACGAAGGAAGAGCCTTGCTCATGGTTTTTTCAATGTGTGGAGAAACTGGATGAAAGCGCAGATTTTTTATGGGCATTTTATTATTTTCTGAAAAGGGAATATGCGGAATGCAGAAGAAAGATCCATGATATGTTTATGGTCTGGAAAGAAGCTGAAACAGTACTTGGGGAAGCGGATATCGTATATGCTTTTGTTATACCTTTTAAAAATGCCTTTGACGGATTCTGGCCATTTATAGGAGATGAAATAAAGCAGGTAGAAACAAAAGAGGGAATTGCTGATTTTTGTGAGCTGATGGATGATTTTTATTCCAGTGACAATGATGAAGATATGCTGAGCTGCCTGCAGCATTTTTTGCAGATATACCCTGCATACCGCCTGACAAATGAATGGATAGGGCACATATATTATGCTATGTCCATGTGGAATAATGCCATTGCCTATTTGGAAAGGGTCGATCATCCCCTTTTCTTTTATGAGGACGAGATATATTGGATGCTCGCATGGGCTTATGGCAAAGTCAGGAATTATGCGGAAGAAGAAAAGTGCTATCGAAAATGTCGGGAATTTTATCCGGATAAGCAGTATCTGCTCAATAATCTGGGGTACAGCTTATATAAACAAAAAAAGTATTCTGAGGCAAGAAGTCTGTTTGAAGAATGTCTGGAGAAGAATATTGACCTGCCTTATGCGGCTAATAATTATGTCAGGGTTCTGATTGCGCTTGGAAAAAATGACGAGGCAAAAAAATTTATTGAAAACGGCAGCTTCCGTGTCAGTAAGCCATTAAGAGACAGAGCGGAGAAGCCGGATGCTTCAAACGCCCGCCTGAAGAAGGACGGACTTGTAATTGCTGACACAGATGAAAACGAAACAACAGGGCGGATATTGATAAATAAAGGCGTAAAGCTTCAGCAGTTTTCCAATGAAAAGTTGTTGGAGGATGAATTGACGGCGAGGATCGAGTCGGGAATGCCGGTTTTTGATCTCTCTTTAAAGATATATAAAAGACATGGCGAATATGGAAGGCAATATATCATACCGGCGGGAAGGCTTGACTTGCTTTGCGAGGATGGGGCGGGAAATCTTTATGTGATCGAATTGAAAAAAGACAGCGGCTATGATGATGCTTATAAACAGTTGTCGGATTATTTGGAGTGGTTTGCGAAAAGCGGGAAATTTAAAGATAAAAATGTCTATGGCATCATATGCCTGAATGATCCGTCAGAAGAGCTTATTGCAAAGGTCCATGCCGATAAGCGTATGAAATTGTATGAGTACCAGATTTCCTATGTGCAGAGATAAAGTATTAAAAGTTTCCGCATTTTTTTCAATGAGGAATTGACAAAGAAGTCAAGCCATTACCGGCTTTGGAAGAAAGAACCAAAAAAGTATTGACAAAAGATTGGGGGGTATAATGAATTCAGTTCTAAGGATTCTTTTTGGAATCAGTAGAACGAATAAACGTAAGAGAGGAAGATTTAAATGGAAGAAAAGGGCAGGAAAGTTTTCAGAAAGGTAAGGAACTTCGCGGTAGTGGGTCTGGCGGGCTGTCTGTTGACAGGAGGCAGTATGGAGGCATTTGCCGCAAGCTTACAGGATGTATTTGACGAGCATTATTATGCGGACACCTATGGGGATTTGAAGGAGGCTTTCGGGTATAACAGGGAAGTCCTCTGGAATCATTTCATCACTTATGGTCTTAGCGAAGGCCGGACCATGAACGAGTTCATCGACGTGGTGAAATATCGGGAGGAGTATGGGGATCTGGCGGAAGCATTCGGGGACGATTGGGACGCATACCTGAATCATTACCTGATCTATGGCGCAAAGGAGGGCAGGGACACGGGCACGGATTTCAACGCGCTGGACTATGCCGGAAGATATGAGGACCTGGCAGAAGCCTTCGGGGATGATGTCCTGGCGCTGTGGAAGCATTATCAGACCTCCGGAAAGACGGAGAAGCGCAAGGCAAGGGCTGAGAAGATCATAGTGGAGGAAAGAACTGCGGAGGAAGCCCGGAAAGCTCAGGAGAACCGGAAGAAGGAAGGCTATGAGGTCAGGGAAGAATTGCCCGATGGCGGCGGCTGGGTGATCCATAAATATGACAGCGCTGACAGGGAAATCAAGTATACGCAGTATGATGCGAACGGCACAATGAGCTTTTATGGAGAGTATGAGTATGACAGCGCCGGAACGAGGATTGCAACAATAACGGGGTACGATGCGGACGGCAACGTGACTGGTACAACAACAAGGAAGTACGATGCGGACGGCAACGTGATCAATGAGTGAATCGATAGAATAAAAGAAGGAACCACATCTCACCGCTAAAGGCGCAGAGGTGGTTCCTTTGCTTATTGCTGCGGGTGTAAAAATAATGCCGAAAAAAATAATCCTTGCGGATACTTCGCCGATGTGTTATCATTGATACAAAGCATACCGTTTCTAATTTTCAGTCAAGTTTCTGTCAAATCAATCAGAATGATCGGAAAATCTATGCTTTTAAATTCAAGACCAAATAAAGCAGAAGATTTTCAAAATGCCATCCAGGGGAAAACCTTCTGTACGAAAAGGAGGAAAAGGATGGAGATAGTATCATTGAAGTATGATTTCAGCTTTAAGCAGCTCATGCTGAACGAAGTAGTGCGAAGGTATTTTATCAGCGATGTTCTGGGAATTCCGGCGGGAGAGATCCGCTCTGTCCGTCTGGCGAATCCGTTTCTGTGGAAGAGGTATGCCAGGCAGAAGCAGGGCATCCTGGATGTAAGGGTGGAACTGAACGACGACAGCCGGGTGAACATAGAGCTGCAGATCCGGATGG
>JAMPHT010000090.1 GCA_023663285.1 Bacillota bacterium | reverse complement strand
CATTCGGTTGCAGCCCTGGGAAAGGACGCCGCAGATTACATTGCAGGCGAAGAATATGCCCGGACGCCCTGTCCTCGGACAGGCTGCTGGGGAAAGCTCTATGACCGGGGCGCTTCCATCCTGTTTCTCGGCTGTTCCCTGAAATCCAATACCTACCTCCACGGGGTGGAGGAATGGGAGCGCACGCCCAACCGGCTGGCCGATACGCCTCAGGTTTTTACCGTTATCACGCCCGACGGCCGCAGGCTTACCGTGCCGCAGTACCGCCACCAGACCGACAATCCTGCCCTGCACCCTTCCGACCATTACGACAAGATGGAGCCTGTTTTCCGCCGGGAGGGCGCACTGCGGTACGGCGCCTTCGGCGATGCCCGCTGCATCCTCTGCGACGCGGTAAAGATGGCGGATATCACTGCAGGATATTTAAGACAAAATTGTCGTTTATTTGACGACGACAGCCCTATATTCTTATGAGATTTATACTTGCTAACGATTTCACTTGCAGCAGCCATATAAAAAAGCCCCCCGGCGCAGCCTGCCCGCAAATCAGGCCTCGCTGCGCCGCAGACGCTTTTTCAAAGGAATAAAAAAATTCAACTCAAAAAGCTTCCATTCTCCACATGCTTCATGGTAAGATCCACCAGATCTGTCACCGCAGATTTCCCCATGCCAAAGATGGTAGATTCCAATGTGCCGTGTATGGGCTGGGTCCACTCCTCAGGAATACAGGAAATGCCCCCTCTCATACCGATAACAGAGCCTACGGTAGCTCCGTTGCAGTCCGTGTCGTAGCCCGTCTGTACCGCCAGACAGATACTCTTTCCATAATCCCCTCCGCCGTACAGCAAAGAGGCCGTCACTACCATGGCATTGGATATGGTATGGCACCAGCCGTACAGCGTATACTCGTCCCATTCCTCATGGATCCGGTCAAAACACTCCTTCTCACTGACTCCGCTGTCATACCAGCCAAGCACTGTTTCCAGATGTTCATACAGCCTGGACTTTTCCGGAATCTGGGCCATGCCGCCCCGGATGATCTCATGAATATCATCCGTCACCGCGGCGGTTGCCAGCATGGCTGCCACATACATTTCTCCATAAATGCCGTTCTTCACATGAGATATCGAAGCGTCCCTCCAAGCCAATTCCGCAGCCTCTTCCGGTTTGCCCGGATTGATATAGCCAAAATAATCTCCCCGGATCTGGGCCCCGATCCACTCCCGGAAAGGATTCTGATAAACGGCGCTGTCAGGAGGCTGGATCGCCAGCGAAAAATTCCGGTAAGCCACCGCTTCAGCCGTGTAATAGGAAGTCATCGGCTGCAGCCGCTGCCACTCCTGAGACACATCATAAGGCGTAAAATTCCTCCCGTACTTCTCTATCAAAGTCTGAGCCAACACCACATAGTTCGTGTCGTCATCGAAGGGCATATAGGAAACCTGATCCGCATAAAAGATCAGCCACCTCTGCTTGAAATAACGGTAATTCTCCTTCATCTCCGGCGTAACATCCGTGGACCTGATATAGCGGTGCATGGGATAATTGCCGGACTGCTCCAAAAGCGGGATCAGTTCATCCGTCTTGATCCCCTCCACGGTTTTGCCTAACAGGCAGCCGCAGATCCTTCCCATCCATGCGCCGTGGATCTTTTCCCGCAGCACATCCTTTTGAATCGTCGTTCCGGCCTTTGTCTCATCTGCCGCAGAGTTCTCTCCGCCAGTCCCATCGCAGCAGACATCAGCTCCGCAGACTTTTCCGGCCCCAGGCCGCTGGGCCTTAATTCCCTCCAGATTGGAAGGCTCTACATAGGCATATCCCTCCCTCATGGGAGCATGCAGTACCAGATCAAAGAGCACATCAGCCATCTTTACCTTATTTTCATCCATAGGCAGTTCCTCCACTGCCTTGAAAAGCTTTTCGTACTTTTCCACATCCTTTCCCTCAGCCACGGACTGCCAGTACTCATTCTGCAGCTGAGGCGCATACAGGGCTTCTCCCCGCCCCCTTGTGTAATCCGGTTTGATCTTCATTTCTGTCGATACCTCCCTTGTAACTGATCGTAACGAATTCAAATCAGGTATGCCAAAGCCTGAAAGTTATTGTACCTTCCGCCGGCTTTCTCAGAATTGGCATACCTGACAAAAACGTTATCGCTGCAGTCTCTGATCGCAACGTCTTATATCATCCCCCGCAAAAACGCCACCGCTTTTGCGATGTCCTCTACAGGCTTGTCGCCCACTTCCCGCTCAATGGTCAGGTAGCCGCCGAAGCCTATCTCCTTCAGCGCCGCCAGATAGGAAGGGAAATCTACCTTGCCCTCTCCCAAAGGCACTTCCAGGAAATAATCTCCCAGGTGCAGATCTTCTATGCCGCCCTCCGCAAAGAAATCATAAATGATCTTCGGATCCGTCTTCTGCAGCATGATGCCGTCCTTGGCATGGGTATGCACGATGTACTTGCTCAGATTATGCACTGCCTGCACCGGATCGTCTCCTGCCACCATGACCAGATTCGCCGGATCCAGATTAACGCTCATGCCCTTGCTGCCGCCTAAGCTGTCCAAAAATCTGCACAGCCTGTCGGAAGGCTCCGGACCGGTCTCGATCGCAAAGAACGCTCCCACACCGGCTGCATACTCCGCCAGCTCCCCGCAGGCGTCCTGCATCACCTTATAAGTCTCGCTGGAGGCATCCTCCGGAATCACGCCGATATGGGTGGTGACAATATTACATCCCATCGTAAGGGCCATATCGATGATATGCTTTGAAGTCTTTACCTTCTTCTCATTTTCGTCCCGCCGGGTAAATCCATGTCCTCCCAGATCACCGCAAAGGGCCGAAATCTGCAGCCCGTTGTCCCGGATGATCCTGCTCTTTTTCTTTAATTCCTCGTCGGAAGCCGTCAGCATCTCCTCCGATACCGCATAGATCTGCACTCCGTCCGCTCCCATCCGGGCACACTGCTCCATGCTCTCCGCAAAAGGCATCCGCAGCATATCCGCTATAATCCCGATTTTAAACTGACTCATTTTACAAACCTCCTGTCTTTCTCTTCCTTTACTCCCGAT
>JAMPHT010000008.1 GCA_023663285.1 Bacillota bacterium | reverse complement strand
CCGAGCGGACGAAAAAAGCTGCCCTCCGGGTATCAGACGGTATTCAGGAAGCATTGGAAAATGTCAGAGAGATTCGTGCCACAAATCAGGAGGAGAGGTATCTGGAGGGGCTGAACCAGAAAATTGACGAACATGAACGAGTTACGATCCGGGGGGAACTGGGGACCGGCCTCTTTGTCAATGCGCCAGCGTTATCATGCGGCTGGGTGTGGCAACCACCATTCTTACAGGTGCGGATCTGATCCTGTCCGGCAGCATTGACTTCATGCTTTTGTTCCTGTTTCTGCTTGTCATTACCCGCGTCTATGCGCCGTTCGACCAAAGCCTGGCAATCATTGCGGAAATGTTTGTCTCCCAGGTGTCGGCTGACCGTATGAATGAAATTTATGACACGCCTGCAGCGGAAGGCGCAGAAAAATTTGAGCCACTGGGGCATGATATCATCTTTGAACACGTGGGATTTTCTTATGATGAAAATGATGGAAAAGAAGTCCTGCATGATGTGAGCTTTACCGCGAAAGAGGGAGAGATCACGGCGTTAGTAGGCCCTTCCGGCTCCGGTAAAAGCACCTGCGCCCGGCTTGCCGCAAGGCTGTGGGACATTTCAGAAGGCGTGATCCGTGTAGGCGGTGTGGATATTTCCACCGTAGACCCGGAGGTACTGCTGCGGGATTATTCTATGGTGTTTCAGGATGTGGTGCTGTTCGATGATACAGTGATGGAAAACATCCGTCTTGGCAGGCGCGGCGCAACAGATGAAGAAGTGCGGGCTGCGGCCAAAGCGGCAAACTGCGATGAGTTTGTCCGCAGACTTCCCCAGGGCTACGACACCCCCATCGGAGAGAATGGCGCAAAGCTTTCCGGCGGGGAACGGCAGCGGATCTCCATTGCCAGAGCCCTGCTTAAAAGTGCGCCCATCGTCCTTCTTGACGAGGCAACAGCCAGTCTGGACGTAGAGAACGAGACAAAGATCCAGGAGGCGCTCTCCCGTCTGCTGGCCGGAAAGACCGTATTGGTGATCGCCCACCGGATGCGTACTGTGGAGGCAGCCGATAAAGTCATCGTTCTGGCAGATGGCCGGGTCGCGGAAGAAGGGACGCCGGCAGAACTGATGGAAAAAAACGGCCTTTACCGCCGCATGGTGGAGCTGCAGCGGCAAAGTGCAGGGTGGCGGTTATACTCATGAACGCATTTAGTTGCCGCTTTCGAGTTCTTTAAAAGTCCGCCCAGGAGCGTTGTACACGACGCTTTTGAAAAGGAGGACCGTACTGCGACTGCGGATATAAAAAGAAGCTACAGAAAATCCCTGAAACAGACGATATATAAATATACATATGCCATGCAAATGGAATTGCAGCGGATATTCAATGGATTGGAGGGATCAGAGATGCAGGTGGAATCGATCACGATCAACGCCGCAGGTCTGGCGGCAGGACAGGTAATGCAGGGAAACAGCCTTCCGGGCATCGGTCAGGCGCAGGCAGAGGGCGGCGACAGGTTCGGCCCTGAGTGCAGGGTAACGATCTCACGGGAGGGAAGAAGCTTAAGCAGACAGCAGAAGGCTCAGGCAGAAACGGAGTCCGGCAGCGCCAGCAGCGTCAGGGAGGAGAGAAAGCTGCTTAGACAGCAGGAGGCGGCTGAGCTTGACAAGGAGATCAGAGACGGATACAGGGAGAAGCTGAATGAGATCGATAAGCAGATAACGGAATATAATTCTTCCTATAACAGGAAGGTGGAAATGCGCAAGGTGCTTTATGATGCGGCGCTGCTGGAAAAGACCATCGATGAAGAGATGGAGCTGCGGGAGGCTATGCAGAGCCAGAAGCAGTTCCAGACGGAGGAGGGTCAGAGACGGGCGAAGGAGGCACAGCAGCTTGCTCTGCAGGCGGCTCAGTATAAAGAAGAGGTGGATGAAAATAATCGGGATCTGCTGACTCTGCTCAAGACCATGGAAGAGGCTGAGAAGGCGGAGGAAGAGCAGGAGAGAGGCGAAGCGGAGGACGGCGGGAGCAGCATTGACGCATCCGGCACAGTGAAATCTTCCGCCGACATGATCCAGGGCTCGGCGGCGCAGTTTATGGCGTCCTCCGTAAACCGTGAAATGGGCGTGGATGAGCTGTTAGGCGCAATCGAGGATTCCGGACACTGGTTCCTTGACACGGCGGATTCCATCACCCGGAATGTGCTTCGGGAAAGTGCAAATATCAGGGCGGCTTTTGACGACGAGGCCTTCTCCAATGAGGACATTGCGGAGATGATGGAGAGCTTTCAGGAAGGAATGACGCTCAATTTTGATAATGTAAAAAACTTCAGGACCTTTGGACTGCAGGTTTTGCAGGAGGTGAGTAATCTGAAGATACAGCATATCGCAGATGACCCGCTGAGAGGAGTGCAGCAGACCAAAGAGAGCATGATGCTGTCGGCGGCTGACACAGCCCTTGGAGAAGCGGGGCAGAGCAGTCTTAGCAAAGCGTCCGACGAGCTGGCAGAGGAGGTACAGAGGCTGATCGACGAGCGCAATGACGTGGACCGGACCCCACAGGAGAGGGGAGACGTAAAAGCAGAACAGCTTGAGGAGGCCTGGAATTTGCAGAAAGCAATGGAGCAGGATATATGAAGGTTTGACAGTATTTTCGGACCGGATATTGACTTCTGTGGGCAATGAGGCGGCGGATATGGGTCCGGCAGGGAGACGCAACGTACGAGGGATGAAAGGGTGGGAAAAATGATCAATGACGGTAAAATAATTCATGATTCGCTTTATGCGGCAAACGGAGGACATATGCCAAAGGAGGGCGGAAGCTGTTCTATTCTGCTTAAAAAAAGATACAGCAGCGTGGTGCATTGTCCGGAAGAGCCTGTTGAAGGGCAGAGAGGGCCGGGCACTATGTATCCCCGTTGTATCTGTTTGGAGCACAATGGAGAGAAAAACGGGACGCTGCTGGCAACGATGGAATATTATACACAGACAACGCCGGTTTTCCCCATCTATGAGAGCACTGACGAGGCGCACAGTTGGCACTATTTAAGCTGTGTGGAGGATACACAGCTGGGATGGGGATGCCGCTTTCAGCCCCATCTGTTTGAGCTGCCCTGCGACATGGGAGAGCTGAAGGAGGGGACGATTCTCTGTGCAGGAAATATCATCCCGAAGGATATGAGCCTGACCGTCCTCCATATGTATAAGAGCGAGGATGCGGGGAGAACATGGGAGTTTGTCAGTGAGATCGTAAGGGGAGAAAAGGATGAGAAGCATCCTATGGGGCTTCCCGTGTGGGAGCCGTTCCTGCTCCAGTCTCCTGACGGAAGACTGTTCTGCTATTATTCAGATGAAAGATACAAGAATCACGGAAATTATAATCAGCTGCTGGCACACAAGGTATCTGAGGATGGGGGCTGTACCTGGAGTGAGGAAAAGCTGGACGTGGCCTTTCCTGACGGAAATCTTCGTCCAGGTATGCCTATTGTGGCCTATCTGCCAAAGGGGAAATTCATCATGGTCTACGAGATGGTAAATCAGGACAGGATTCCTGTGTACTTTAGAATCTCCGATTCCATGGATGACTGGGGGGATCCGGATTTCATGGGCAGTCCTGTGATTGCTGCAGACGGAAGCTATCTTACCGGCACACCCTATGTGGCATGGATCGACAAGGGTGGGGAGAGTGGGACCATTCTGGTGACAGGAAGAGGATTTTCACATATTTTCGCTAATTCTGAAATGGGAATGGGATTCTGGGAGAAGATGGAAAGTCTGATTCCCATTGACAATAACTACAGTTACACCGGCTACAGTCAGTGTATTCTCCCGCTTCGGGGCGGAAGCCGGATATTGAACTTAAGTCCCTGCCAGATTTCGGATAAGCAGGCATTGATTGAAGCTGCTGTTGCTGATGTCTACGTCCGCGCATAGGAAAGTATCCTACTGCCACGGAAGAGAGAGAAGGGGACGCGCCGTCAGGAAGCTCGTCCCTTTTTCCGATATACAGTAGGCGTTATTCCGACATTTTTCTTAAAAGCGGCGCAGAACACACTTTCCGAGGAAAAGCCGGAACGATGACAGACATCGCTGACGGAAAGGCTGGTTTCCAGGAGGAGTACTTTGGCCAGACGGATCCGGGCTTTGATAATATATTCATGAGGTGACATACCTGTCTCGTTTTTAAAGACACGGATAAAATAGTAGGTGCTCATAAAGGCCTGCTTTGCCAAATCCTCGATTCGCATCTCTTCCTCCAGATGATTCTGGATATAGGTCTTGCAGTTTTCCACTGCGGCGATGCGCTGTACGATCTTGATCTGCTGTAGTGTATAGATGATAAATTCTGTCAGGATATCATTGAGGTATTTTGCAAGCAACACCTCCCGGATTTCCTCCTGTCTGGCAAAGGGCTGGTAGACATTGGATATCCGGTTCAGAAGGGAAAGCGGGGAGGACAGGGAAAAGACATTGCCCAGCTTGCCTACGATCATCTGGTACATTTTTCGGGCCGTTGGGCCGTCAAAATGGATCCAGGTAGCTTCCCAGCCGACTTACGAGGAATAGCAGTGTTCCTGATAGCAGTCCAGCAGAATAATCAAAAGAAAGCTGTCGAAGCTCAACCGATGCTGGGGTCAATCCCTCCGCCGAGAAGCTCACCGTTACCCTGCCCGGCGCCTGCCGCATATTGATCGTTCTCCTTGTGCATAGCTTAAATAGGGTTTCCTTCTGTGCCGGAAGGTATGACCGTTTACGGTAGATTTTCTGCCTGAGTTCTACTGAGATCCTATTATAAAAAAGGGATGTTATATTTGAAAGGACAAGAAATCACAATAAGAGAGCAAAAAATCTATATATGAAGAGTTTGATTTCATACTATAATATAGGATATAATATATTAATAGATTGTCTAAATTTTATATTTATATATGGTACAAGAAAGGAGCGTACAGTGAAAAGAGAAGAGCTGGAAAAATGCATGAAGACCCTGATGCACAGGGCGGTTCCCTACTTTGATGACGCGCCCTGCTATCCGACGGAGGAGCTGATTCGTCTGTTTCGCTTGGAGCGGGATTTTTGGAGGCAGGCGGATTTATCCGTCATGGGAAAAATAGCGGAGGAATACCGACAGGCTTTGGATTCCCTGAAGATGTTTCCCGATGCGCCTGAAAAGATATGGCTGTGGCCGGAGGGAAAAATGCCGGAAAGCACGGTGTATACGGATAATTCGGAGGGAGAGTATAACCATGAGCCGGGATATCGGCCCTATATGTTTGCAATGCCTGTTCCGGAGGATGTCTGTCCCAAGGGAGCCGTGGTGGTATGTGCCGGAGGAGATCACGGGGAAGCCTCCTTCCATGAAGGATATTTTTCCTGTCTGGATCTGAATCGGCTGGGCTATCAGTGCTTTCTGCTGCTGAATCGGGTGAATATGCGGCCATGGAGCAGGGAGGAATGCGGCGCGGATGCCGCCCGCGCGATACGGATCGTCCGGGCTGACGCTGAAAAGTACCGCATTTTGCCGAATCGGGTTGCCTTCGCGGGATTTTCCAACGGCGGTTTGACCGGGGAGGCCTGCATTGAGCGTTATTCCGGCAGGCATACGGTCAGAGAGCATTTTCCCGGCTATGAACCGGACGAACTGGACGATTATAAGGGAGCGCCGGATGCATTTCTGTGCGTCTACGGACCCAGGTTTGCAGGTGCAGCCTTTGACTACGAGGGCGTGGAATACCCGCCGGTATTTTTCGCCGTGGGACGGGAGGATTCCGCCTTACAGAATCTGAACGCTGCTTATTTTGACCTGCTGAAGGCAGGTGTGAAGGCGGAGGTTCATACGTTTGCGGGGGTTCCTCACGGACAGGCAGGAATGCAGCATCTGGGCGAGGAGAAATTCGGAAATTTTCAGCTCTGGCTGCCCCTGGCAGATGCTTTTATGCAGGATGTTTATGCAGGATAAATGAAGAAAAGGAGTAATTTTTAAGATGAAGAATTTAAAGATGAGCGTGGTAATCACTACTATCATATCCATAGTGGCGGCAGCGTGTATCCTTTTGCTGTTTCTGACGGCCAGCCGCAGTACGATGGAGACTATGCGGGACACGGCGGTGGAAAATATGCAGACCTCGCTGGAGGCCAGAGTGGCGATCGTTGAGGAGTATGTGGATAAGGCCGAGAAGTTGTTGACGGCCTATGGGAAAGCTCCTGCAGTGGCCGAGCTGCTGAAAAATCCTCAGGATGCCGATGCGGTAAAGGCAGCCCAGGCATATACGGAGAATTTATATGCTGATTTGGCGGGATGGGAAGGGATTTATATCGCGGAGTGGGACACCCATGTACTGGCCCATTCCAATCCGGCCGTAGTGGGAATTACCACCCGTGAAGGGGAGCCCTTAAAGGCTTTGCAGGATGCTATGACGGCGGCAGGCGGCATTTATAACACGGGTATCATAGTCTCTCCTGCTTCCCAGAAGCTGGCACTGTCACTGTATTGCCCGGTGTATGATACGGACGGGGAGACCATCTTAGGCTATGTGGGCGGGGCGCAGTTTGCCGACAGCCTTAAAAGCCTTCTGGACGGGCTTCAGGTAAAAGGCATGGAGAGTGCCAGAAACTATATGATCAATACGGCTGCCGGAGTACATATCCTGGATGAGAAGGAGGAGCGTATGGCTCAGCCCATTGAGGATGAGATGCTGTTATCTGTAGTCGATAAGGTGGCAGGAAAAAGCAGCTTCGGCAGCATGGAGTATATCTCTGCGGAAGGTGTGGAAAGCATTGCGGTATACCAGGCTATGCCGAACCGTGGCTGGGCGCTGGTGCTCAGCGACAGCCAGAGCGAGATATACCGGGAGGCCTATGCCAGCAGGAACAGGCTGGCTATGTTCTGCGTGGGAGTCTGGGCGCTGATCGTGGTGCTGGCCTGGGTGGCGGTATGGTTCTGCGTCAAGCCGCTTAATGTGGTCAGAAGATCCATTTTAAGCATGGAAGGCTTGAATCTTACGATGCCGGAGGAGCTGAAGAGGTATGTGGGCGGCAGGAGTGAGACGGGGCAGATCGCAACGGCCATGGGCTCCCTGTATGGCACCTTAAGCGGTATTGTATCTACTCTTCAGGATTGTACGGAATCCTTGAAGGTATCAACGGAGACCATGAATGAGGCGGCAAATACGCTGATCGATTATGTGGGCGACAATTCCGCTACCACCCAGCAGCTTGCGGCAGGCATCATCACTACTAACGAGGCTATCGGGAATGTGGCCGGCGAGGTGGAGAAAATCTCAGGATTGGTTGAACAGGTAGAGGAAAAGGTAAAGGTCGGGGATGAAAAGAGCAGAGAGCTGATTAGAACAGCAGAGAATATGCGCGGGATAGCGGATCATGCCCTGCAGGAGGCGGGAGTGAAGATTGGACAGAATCGTTCCAATATGGAGGCGGCTATGGAAAAGCTGCAGTCTCTTACCCGCATAAACGAGATGGCAAATCAGATACTGAGTATTGCCACCCAGACCAATCTGCTCTCCTTAAATGCCTCCATTGAGGCGGCAAGAGCCGGGGAACAGGGAAGAGGCTTTGCGGTGGTGGCTCAGGAAATTGGAAATCTGGCTGCCAATTCCTCCGATACGGCCAGACAGATCTCGGAAATATGTGAGGATATCAACAGCAATATCGCTAATGTCCAGGGCTGCATGGATGATATCATAGGCTTTATGGAGGGGGACGTATCCGAGCGGTTCCATGAGTTTGTGAATATCGCCAATGAGTATGGCCATTCTGTGACTGATATTCGCAGCACGATTGGAGAGATTGAGACAAGAACTAATGGCTTTGTGGATTCTGTGGCAAGCATCCGGGATCGGATGGGAGTGATACAGACCGCATCCAGGGAAAATGAAGTTGGAGTTGACGAGATTGCCAAAAAGATAGAGCATACTAATTCTATGGCAGGTGATCTGCAGAATGTGGGCAGTGCCACTCAGGATAACGCCGCAAGGATCAGCTCTGTGGTGGAGAGGTTTGTACAGTAAAGACTGCAGCATAGGCAATGCAGGTGAAAAAATTGCCAGGGAGGGTATAATGATGAACAGTAATAACCAGCCTGAGTGGCTTGACGACGCGGTGTTTTACGAGATCTACCCGCAGTCCTTCTGCGACAGCAACGGGGACGGGATCGGGGATTTTAACGGTATTATTGAGAAGCTTGACTATGTAAAGAGTCTGGGCTGCAATGCCATATGGATGAATCCCTGCTTTGAATCGCCCTTCGGCGATGCGGGCTACGATGTTTCTGACTATTACTCCGTGGCGCCCAGATATGGCACAAATGAGGACCTGAAGAGGCTTTTTGAGGAGGTCCATAAGCGGGATATGCATATTTTGCTGGACCTTGTACCGGGGCACACTTCCGTTGAACATAAGTGGTTTCGGGAGTCGATGAAGGCAGAGAGAAATCAGTATACTAATCGTTATGTCTGGACGGACAGTATCTGGGAGGAGCCCCAGGGCATGGGCTGCATACGGGGAATATCCGACAGGGACGGCTCCTGTGCGGTGAATTTCTTCTCCCATCAGCCCGCTCTGAACTACGGCTTTTATAAATGCGATCCCGATAAGAAGTGGCAGCAGCCCGCCGACAGCGAAGATGCGAAAGCCACCCTTGAAGAACTGAAAAATATCATGCGCTTCTGGCTGGGAATGGGCTGCGACGGTTTCCGTGTGGACATGGCCGGTTCGCTGGTAAAGCGTGATGAAGAGGGCAGGGGAACGATAAGGCTCTGGCAGAATGTCCGGGCATTTCTCGATGAGGAGTTCCCCCAGGCGGCAATGGTTTCCGAGTGGGGGGAGCCTGATAAGTCCCTGCAGGGCGGCTTTCATATGGATTTCCTGCTGCACTTTGGTCCCTCACACTACAACGATCTGTTCCGCTGTGAAGAACCTTATTTTTCCGACCGCGGTAAGGGGGACATTTCGGAATTTGTGAAAAAATATGAGGAAAATTACGGAAAGACAGGGAAGGCGGGGCTCATCTGCATCCCCTCAGGAAATCATGATATGGACAGGCTTGCGCGGAGCATTCAGGGGGAAAATCTGAAGGTCGCCTTTGCCTTCCTGCTTTCAATGCCCGGCGCACCGTTTATTTATTACGGCGACGAGATAGGCATGAGATATGTTGAGGGGCTGGCCTCGGTTGAGGGCGGGTATAACAGAACAGGTTCCCGCTCCCCTATGCAGTGGGACGGCACCACGAACGCCGGATTCAGCTCTGCTCCGGTGGAAAGGCTTTACATCAGGCAGGATGAAAGCTCTGATCGCCCCACGGTAAAGGCACAGCTTGCGGATGAAACTTCCCTCTGCAGCGAGATAAAGAGGCTTATAGGCATCAGACATTCTCATGCCGCTCTGCAGAGCCGGGGGGAGATAGAGTTCGTGTATGCGGAAAAGAACGCCTATCCCTTTGTCTACCTCAGGAGTGCAGGGGAGGAAAGGATCCTTGTGATCATAAATCCTGCCAAACGGCAGGTCTCCTTCGACTGTGGATATCGGCCTGGAGAGAAGGTTTATTCCTTTGGCGGAGAGCCTCACGTCGAAAATGGCAGGATCACCGTTCCGCCCTGCTTTGCGGGATATTATTATTTATAAAGCACTTTTTCCAGCGTCGCCTTCACGGCCCCTGCGCCGGAGGACAGCTCTGAAAAATACTCCTTGACCAGGCCGTCCATGCGGATGGCGGTCAGGTCCACGCCGAAGATCTTCTCATTGGACAGCAGGGGATCCAGGCGGGACAGATCCTTGGGGGTATCGTCCAGGGCATAGTCCGCCACGCAGGCCATGGCAGTATCCAGTAAGGGATCGCTGCTGGGAGTGAAGGGCTTCCCCTCGTCGTCCACGGCCATCAGATATCGCAGCCAGCCTGCAAATACCAGCGGGATCAGCTTCAAGTCCGCCGTGTCCAGATCCGGACGCTTTTGATAGGCATTGATGGTCTCACCGAAGCGGATGGCCAGCTTCTGGGAGGTGTCCGTGGCAATGCGCTGGGGAGTGTCAGGCATAAAAGGATTGGGGATGCGGATCTGTATCACCCTGTCCAGAAATTCCTTTGGGTCCAGGATCCCCGGATCCACTACCACAGGCATTCCCTCCTGGCAGCCTATACGCTCCACGAGGCATCTTAACAGCGGATCCTTCATCTCCTCGGATACCAGAGTATAGCCCAGCAGGCACCCGTAGATGGCAAGGGCGGTGTGCAGGGGATTTAAGCAGGTGCAGACCTTCATCTTTTCTACCTTATCCACCGTCTCCCGGTCGGTAAAGATGACGCCGCCCTTTTCCAGGGCGGGCCGTCCGTTGGGGAAGCAGTTCTCGATCACCAGATATTCGCATTCCTCCGCATTGACAAAGGGAGCAATATAAGTGTTCTTTGAGGTGACGACGGCGTCCAGTCCCTGAATGCCGTCCAGGTTCAGCAGCTCTGCTACCTTTGCATCGGGCCTGGGGGTGATCTTGTCGATCATGGACCAGGGAAAGGACACGCAGGAGGGATCTTCCACATAGGAGAAGAAGCCTCTGTCTTTCAACAGTCTCCGCTCGGTCCAGGCTGAGGCAAAAGCGCTCATGGCGGCGTGGAGCTTGTCTCCGTTGTGGGAGCAGTTATCCATACTCACCATGGCAATGGGAAGGCGGCCTTGCGTGTAGCGGTGATAAAGGAGAGCGGCCACTTTGCCCAGGTAGCTGCCGGAAGATTCCGGCCCCTTTTCAAAATCAGCTTCGATGGCAGGCAGCAGAGTGCCGTCTGCGTCTGTCAGGGCGTAGCCCTTTTCCGTGATGGTAAAGCTTGCCATCTGCAGGGAGGGAGCGGCGAAAATCTGCTTTAAACGGTCATACTGCCGGCTGTTGGCACTGTCCAATATAAGGGACTCGGTAATACTGCCTACAATGGTTTTTTCCACAGTATTATTGGCTTTCAGGGTGGCAAGGATGGACAGGTTATCGTGAGGCCAGTACATTTTTTGGATGATTTCATAATCGAAGCCCTCCACGGCAATGAGTCCTGTGTCCGCTTCACCCCGGTTCAGCAGGTTCTGAAGCACATTGCACTGGAAAGCCCGGAAGATATTGCCGGCTCCGAAGTGGATCCAGGTGGGGGCGGCGTCTGTGGCGGTCTTTACTTTATCATGATCAAATTCCGGAAGGCGGTAACCTGCCCGGAGGAAGGCATCCCGCTGTTCCTGTATGCTTTTTCTTGTCAATTCCATGTTCGTCCTCCTTGTTTTTACGGTCTTTGTGTCTGCCGCATACGGCTGTTGGCTTGCTACGGCTTTTTATCGGTGCTGCTTGTCAATGGCCTCCCACAATCCGTTCAGATAAGCGGCCCCCAGGGCCCTGTCATAAAGGCCGTAGCCGGGCATTGCCACCTCGTCCCAGATCATTCGTCCGTGATCCGGGCGGATGGGACCTGTAAAACCAATGTCATAGAGGGCCAGCATGATCTCGTACATATCAAAGCTGCCATCGCTGGAAAGGTGGGCGGATTCCTCAAAATCCGTGGGAGAGTTGAACTTCAGGTTCCGCACATGGGCAAAATGGATACGGCCCTTCAGGGAGCGGATCATGTCGGGAAGGTCGTTATTTAAGTTGGTGCCATAGGAGCCGGAGCAGAAGGTCACGCCGTTGTGCGGGTCATCCACCATCTGCATCATCCGCAGGATATTGGCTTTGTTGATGATGATGCGGGGCAGGCCGAACACGCTCCAGGCAGGGTCGTCCGGGTGGATGGCCATGTTGATGTCATACTTGTCACAGGTGGGCATGATGCGTTCCAGGAAATATTTCAGATTGGCAAAAAGCTTTTCATCATCCACATCCCTGTACATTGCAAAAAGGTCCCTGATATGGGCCATGCGCTCCGGCTCCCAGCCGGGCATCACCGTGCCGTTGGTGTCTCCTGCGATGGATTCAAACATTTTTTCCGGATCCAGGGCGTCCACCGCCTCCTGGGTGTAGGCAAGCACCGTGGAGCCGTCGGGACGCATTCGAGCAAGCTCTGTGCGGGTCCAGTCAAAGACCGGCATGAAATTGTAGCACACCATATGGATGCCTGCCTGTCCCAGCCGTTCCAGGGTAGTGATATAATTGTTGATATATTGCTCCCTGTCCGGAGTGCCCACCTTGATAGCGTCGTGGATGTTTACGCTCTCGATGCCTGCCAGTGTAAGTCCCGCATCCTCAATTTCTTTTTTTAAAGCCAGAATATCTTCCGTCTGCCAGACTTCTCCCGGAGCGGTGCCGTACAGGGTGGAGATCACACCTGTCACACCGGGGATCTGGCGGATCTGCTTTAAGGTCACCGTGTCATATTTGCTGCCGTACCAGCGCAGTGTCATCTGCATGGAAATGTCCTCCTTTTCCTACGATTCAAATTTTTCTTTCAGGCTCTCCAGCAGCCGTTCCGCAATGGGCGTGAATACCTGATATTTTTTCCAGACAAGATACATTTTTGCTTCCAGCCGGGGAGACAGCGGGCGGAATACAAGCCCGCTGTCCGGCCCGGTGTCGATCAGCCGGTCGAAGGTCAGCAGATAGCCCAGACCTTCCTTTACGAAGAGGGAAGCGTTATAGGAGAGACGAAAGGAACCTTCCAGATGTAATTCCTCTATTCTGCCCCCGCACCAGCGGGCAATATCCTGTCGCCATCCCTGCGCGGAGCAGAACAGGGGCAGTCCGATCAGATCCTTTGCGCTTATCCTTTGTTTTTTCGCCAGCCTGCAATTCTCAGGCATGATAACGCCCCAGACGTCCGCTTCGGGAAAAAGCAGATAATTATACCTGGCGGCATCCGGCTCCTCTGCGAGCACCGCAAAGTCCAGAATGCCTTTATCCAGCTTCTCCGTGACCTGTTCCGTATCGCCGCTGGTGATATGGTAGCGCAGTCCGGGGTAAGACTGTTTAAAGGTGTTTATCTCCCGCGCCAGAAAGCGGATCTGATAGGACTCCGCCAGCCCCAGATAAACGTCGCCGCCGGTCACATCGTCCAGAGAGAGAAATTCGCCGGTGATCTTATCCGCCATTTGCACCAGATCCTCCGCCCGCTTGCGCAGGAGCATACCTTCCTCCGTCAGCCGGATGCTGCAGCTGTGCCGTGTAAAAAGCTTGCAGCCAAGCTCATCCTCCAGGGCTTTCAGCTGCTTGGAAAGCGTGGGCTGGGTCACATGGAGCAGCTCGGCGGCCCGCGTCATATTTTCTTCCCTGGCAGCGGCCAGAAAATATCTCAATGTCCGTATTTCCATAAAGCTGTTCACTCCTGAAATTTCCGTGGTATTCCGAATAAGAATAACATGATATGAATTATAACCATTGGCGCAACTTATGTCAACGGATTACAATAAATAAGGCTATTAAGACTATCTGGTTTATCAGTCGGGAAAAGCGATAAAGAAAGCAGCAGGAAAGGAAGGAATGACAATGATGGAGCTGACAAAGGAATGGGATAAGGTATTTCCTAAAAGCGAAAAGGTAGATCACAGGAAGGTGACATTCCACAACCGCTACGGTATTACCCTGGCGGCGGATCTGTATGAGCCGAAAAACGCAGAGGGCAGGCTGGCGGCGATTGCGGTGTGCGGTCCCTTTGGCGCGGTAAAGGAGCAGGCGTCAGGTCTGTATGCCCAGACCATGGCGGAGCGGGGTTTCCTTGCTATTGCATTTGACCCCTCCTATACGGGAGAGAGCGGCGGCGAACCCCGTTATATGGCGTCCCCGGATATCAACACCGAGGACTTTCAGGCGGCGGTGGATTTTCTGTCCGTACAGGATAACGTGGATCCGGAAAGAATCGGCATTATCGGCATCTGTGGCTGGGGCGGCATGGCATTGAATGTGGCGGCGTTGGACACCCGGATCAAGGCGACGGTGGCGTCCACCATGTACGACATGACCCGTGTCAATGCAAAAGGTTACTTTGACGGGGAGGATTCCGCGGATGCCCGTTATGCCAAGAAGCAGGCAATGAATGCCCAGAGGATCACGGATTACCGAAACGGGACCTACGCTTTGGGAGGCGGAGTGGTGGATCCCCTTCCGGCGGACGCGCCTTTTTTTGTAAAGGATTATTATGACTACTATAAAACGAACCGAGGATACCATAAGCGTTCTCTGAACTCCAACGGGGGCTGGAATGTGATCGGCTGTCTGTCCTTTATGAACCAGCCGATCCTGCAGTACAGCAATGAGATCCGCAGCGCCGTTTTGATCATGCACGGTGAGAAGGCCCATTCCTGCTATTTCAGCCGCGACGCCTATGCAGCCATGGTGAAGGATAATCCATACGCAGACAATAAGGAGCTTCTCATCATTCCGGATGCGGTCCACACGGATCTGTATGACGGCGGCGGGAAAGATGCCATTCCCTTTGATAAGCTGGAGCGGTTTTTCAAAGAAAATCTGAAGTGACTCAGTCCGGGAACTTAAGGCCAATCGAGGAGGCAAAGCATAACCGTTCTTGATTCCCGCGAGCCCAATATGCTTTTTTGACATAGCGCACCTTTCAGACATATAAGCCAAGTCAACGTAGTTGACTTGGCGAATGCCGCGCGGGTTGTTGACTTATCTTGGCGGTAAGCAGGAGAATTGAGTGTATTTATACAAGGAAGAGCAGTAGGGATATTGAGTAGATTGAGCAAAAAAAGAAAATATTTCTTGCGGATGCTCCGGCGATGTGTTATCATTGATACAAAGCATAACCGTTTCTAATTTTCAGTCAATTTCTGTCAAATCAATCAGAACGATCGGAAAATCTATGCTTTTGAATTCAAATCTATAAAAAAGCAGGAGATTTTCAAAATACCATCCAAGGGAAAGCCTCCTGTACGCAAAGGAGGAAGAGGATGGAGATAGTATCATTGAAGTACGATTTCAGTTTTAAGCAGCTCATGCTGAACGAAGAGGTGCGAAAATATTTTATCAGCGATGTTCTGGGAATTCCGGCGGGAGAGATCCGCTCTGTCCGTCTGGCGAATCCGTTTCTGTGGAAAGTGTGAGAAGAATTTCTAATCGCTCACAGCATAGGCTGTTACGCGAAGAAATTCTAAATCTCACACTGAAGAATGCCAAAGGAAGGCATTCTTCTCATGGATTGTTTGTGCTTGCTGCAGAAGCAGGGGATTCTGGATGTGAGGGTGGAACTGAACGACGACAGCCGGGTGAACATAGAGCTGCAGATCCGGATGGTGGCCCAATGGGACAAGCGGAGCCTGTTTTATTTGGCGAAGATGTTCACGGAGGACCTGCTGTCAGGGGAGCGCTATCATAAGCTGAAAAAGTGTATCTGCATCAATATCCTGGATTTTGACCTGAACGAGTCTCCGGCATACCACAGGAGGTATAAGCTGCGGGACGAGAACGGGGAAGAATTCTCGGATATGTTTGAGATACACGTGATCGAACTGAAAAAGCAGATAAGCGGAGAGAAGCCGTTGGACGACTGGATCCGGCTGTTCAACGCGGAGACGGAGGCGGAGTTGGATATGATAAAGGCAAAGACGGGAAATCAGGGCATACTGGAGGCAGTAAAAGAGGTAAAGGTCATGAGTCTGAGGAAGGATCTGCGTGCGTTGTACGAAGGGCATATGAGGGAGATACGGGACAAATACGCCAGGGATGATTATGTCAGGGAAGAAGGCAGGGCAGCGGGAGAAGCAGCTGGAAGGGTCAGGGGAAAGGCCGAGGCTGTCCTGCAGCTTTTGTCTTTAAAGGGTCCGATTCCGGAGGGACTGGAACGGCGGATCCGTGAGCAGAAGGATATGGATACATTGAGCGGCTGGCTGGTCGCTGCCGCCAGAGCGGAGAGCGTGGAGGAATTTGAGCAAAAGGAAGTGAAATATCCCTGACAAAGGCCTAATAGACTCAAGGTAAAAAAAATATTGAGAAAGTCGGAGGAAAATGTTATAATAAGGCGATAGAAGAGTTAAAGCGCAAAAACAGGCGGTATACGGCTGTATAAGGCGGCAGGATAAAACAAAGGTAAATGAGGTAGTGGTATGGAAGGGTTAATAAATTTAATGGAAGAAACCGTATTAGATAAGATTGACCATCTATGGCCGAACACAGATTACTGTAAATGTGAACGCTGCAAAATGGATATCGCGGCATATGCTTTGAATCGCCTGCCGGCGCAATATGTACAATCGCTGAAAGGAAAGGTGCTGTATCGCTTTGAGTCCAACCGGATACAGAGAGATATTGAAGTTACGGTGGCCGTAAGCCAGGGAATCGAGATCGTGGGGAAATCCCCCCATATATCCGGCCCCCAGGGCCAGGGAAACGCGCCCAAGAAGGAAGAGAGCGCGGCAAATAGTTAAAGTTAAAAAATGTGGGCCCTGGGGCCCACATTTTTTTATGCGTGAATTCTATTATTCTGCCACCGGCGACAGAATGAAGTCGTCCAGGTTGCCCCAGGAGCCGGGGGCACTGATGATATGGGCGCCTACGGTGATGGTGCCGTCCGTGGTGGTGATAGCCTCGATGCGGGGGAAACGGTATTCCGTCCAGCTGCCTACATCCGTAGGGGTGGTGTAAGTCTCCCCGTCGGCTATGGCGTAGATGAACATATCCTGAGGGTCTGCATCTCCGCCATGGAGGGTGATCTGGAAATAATAGGTTCCGGGCTCAAGGCCGGTGATGGTCTGCTCCACCGTGAAGTCCACGCTCTGGTCGGAGTAGAAGTGCAGGGACTTGCTGCCGGTGACCGCATCGGAGGCTTTGTCAATGACATAGATCTCGCTGGTAGTGCCGTTTGTGTCAGTGATGGTCCACATGGAGGTATCCTCCTCCTCAAAGCTGTAATTCTGCACAAAGTTTATGTCCAGTATATGTACGGTACACTTACAGGTGGGGGCGAAATCGGGTATGTCTGTCTCTTTGGCCAGAGTGCCAATGGCGGTATGGGTGCCCGGTTTCCAGCTTGCGATGGTTTCCGGGGTAACATTCCAGGTCACGGCTTCCTGCTTTTCCGAGCCGTCGTTGTAGATAACAGTGGCCGTCTCAGGCAGGATGATATCATCTCCTATCTTAACGGTCATTTCAGTATCCTTCAGGGCAACCTCCTGAAGCTCTGTCTCGGCTCCGGTGGCGAGATAGCGGAATACGCTTAAGGAAGCCAGAGGATGTCCCTCGAAGTCAAAGAGCGCCTGATTATCCCAGGAGGAACCGCCGTAATAGCGCCCTGCATCATCAGGGTCATATTCATCTGCATAGCTGGACGCCCAGCCTGCGCCGTTGGCCTCCCAGAGCGCCTGTCTGGCGTCATAGGTGTCGCCGGGGACGGGGATCCAGGCGGGCTCCCAGTAAAAGACGCCCACGCCCGCATCTCCGCAGGATACCACCGCGTTCACTACATCCCGGACAGCATCCGCCTGTCCCTGGACGGAAACGGGATAGTTCAGCTCACAGGCAGTAGAGCCCTCGCCGATACTGTTGCCGGAACCGTCTCCCTCCCTCATGGTATAGCAGTAGGAGACCTCGGCGACCATTACTTTCTTGTGGTAGATCACTGCAATGTTGGACAGGACGGAGGTCAGATTCTCCAGTGTACCGTGCCAGAAGGGGTAATAGGAGGTGGCAAATATATCATAGTCCACATCGGCGTTGCTTAAGCTTCGGGCAAAGCTCATGAACTGATTGGTGTTCTCCGGATTGGTGAAGTGGAGAACGATTTCCATGGGGTGCTTTCTTTTCTCGGAGACCCGGCGCACAGCGTCACAGCCGGAGGAGAAGAGCTTCAGCACAGAGTCCCAGTTTTTCTCTCCTGACATACCGGTGGTAGTCTCGTTGCCCACCTGTACGGCGGCTACGTTTACACCCGCGTCCAGAAGAGCGTTCAGAGATTCTTCCGTGTAGGCTGCCAGCGCCTCGCACTTGGCGTCCAGGTTCATATCCGCCCAGGCTTTGGGTACCATCTGTTTGTTGGGATCTGCCCAGAAATCTGAATAGTGGAAGTCTATCAGCACACTCATGCCGTAGTCCGTTGCCCGCTGCCCGATGGTGATGGCGGTATTCAGATCGTTGTGTCCGCCGCCGTAGGAGTTGCCGTCGGCGTCCCAGGGGTCGTTCCAGACCCGGATGCGGACTGCATTTACGCTGTTTTCCTTCAGGGTCTGAAAAATATCCTGTTCTTCGCCGTCCTCATTATAATAGACGACGCCGCTTTCTTCCTCCGCGAGGATGGAAGATACATCCACGCCCAGCCAGAAGCTGTCGGAGAGCCCCTTCACCTGCTTTACAAAAATTTCCGCGGGGCGGTCTAAGGCTGTGACGTCCGTGTGCTGGGGCGTAAAGCTTTCTTTCCCGCTGCAGCCGGACAGACATACCGCTGCCAGCAGGATCCCGGCGCAGGTCATGAGCTTTGTATGCTTTTTCTTTTTCATAGTTTGATACCTCCTGGATTCTTGAGTGTATTATGCCATATTTACCGCAAGCCACGGGCAGAGCCCCAAAAAATCTTTGATTTTTCGGGGTCGCTTCGCTCGTCAAATGTCCAAAAGAAAAACTGCGCGAGCAAGCTCGGCAGTTTTTTTCGGCCACTTGACTCTGCCCTTTGCGAATATTATACCATAACCACGCGGCACTTGGAAACAAAACTTTTGGATTCCGGCTTGTCTATAGCAGGAGAAAGTGATATAATGTCCCTTATTGTGAAGAGCAACGAATGAAAAAGGTAACAAAATGAACGGAAACAGTAAAGAAATCAAAACTTTTTTATATTTGGGCAACACCCTGATCCTGGCAGTACACGCATTTCTTATGGCTTTTTTTGCATTTACCCATGTGAGCTTCATGGTATGGGTGAATGTCTTTAGCGTATCCACTTATATGGTGCTTACTCTTGCCATTAAATATGAAAAGTCCAGAACATACATCCTTGTGACGCTGGCGGAGATCATTGTACATATGCTGCTGGCCGTGGCCAGCGTTGGCTGGAGCTGCGGTTTCCAGTATTATTTCTTCGGGGCAATGGCAATGGTGTTCTTTACGGATTACTTTTTTGCCAGGGCGAAGCTGAAACGGCTCAATACCATAGTGCTGTCCCTGATCTGTGCGGCCTCCTTTCCGGCGGTGCTTATCCTGTCAAGACAGGTTGCTCCCGGATATCAGCTGGACGACGGCATAGCCCTTGTGATCACCGTTATCAACGCCATGTTTATGTTTGCGTTTGCGGCGGTCTGCTTCTGGCTGCTGGTCTCCAAGGCAAACTTCTATGAGAACGAGCTGACGAGACAGGCAAATCATGACAAGCTGACAGAGCTTGTGAACCGCAACTATCTAATCGAGCATCTGCAGAAGGTGTATGAAGGGGAGGATATGGCGGATTACTGGCTGGCAATGATGGATATTGACGATTTCAAGAAGATCAACGATACCTACGGGCACAACTGCGGCGATTATGTGTTGAAGAGCGTGGCGGGGCTGATCTCGGAAAACAGCTGCGGAATGATACCCTGCCGCTGGGGCGGCGAGGAATTTATCCTGGTGGGACGTATGGCGGAGCATCGGACAGAGGGACCGGGATCAGCAAGCTTTGTGATGGAGAAGGTCCGCAGAGCGGTGGAAAAGTACGAGTTCCGATATGAAGGCAGAGCTATCAAGGTCACTCTCACCATCGGCCTTGCCAGGTATGCAAAGGAACAGAGCGTGGACGAGTGGATCAATGCGGCTGACCTGAAGCTGTACCAGGGCAAGCAGTCGGGTAAGAACAGGCTGGTGGTGTAACGGTCCGACCTACTTCTTCCGCCGAAGGAAAAGTACCGTGAGATAGGGCAGCAGGATGAGCGAGCAGCAGCCGATGACAAGTACTGCAAATTCCCCTGACTGCGCCTGGCCGAAGCCGTGCAGGAGGGGAAGCCCCAGAGTGAGGGCAAAGTACCAGAATACCGGGGGCGCCCATTTGCGCAGAAGGTCTGACAGTAAGGCAGCGCCTGTTTTCCTTTGGACAGACCATTCCGCCAGACGGTAGATGGTAAGCAGAGCGATGAAATATATGACCACGCCTATGACGGTGTGGAGGCGGTCCGGGGTCAGTATGTCGATGTCCCGCATCAGCCCTGCTTCTTCAAGGTATATGGGAAGATAAATGGCGGCGATGATGCGCAGGCCGTTGACAAAGACAGTAAACAGCCATGACAGGATCCCGCTGGCAGCGATCCAGCAGGATCCTTTTATAATGCCATGTCGGGAATTCCTGTCATCAGAAGCTGCTTCGGAGGCAGAGTGTGCTTCCGGAGCCGCAATGACATGGACAAAGGAAAAGACCAGTGTGGCGAAGAGGATGGTCATGAATCTGACGCCGGAGCAGGAGGGCGCGATCAGCAGGCGTAAGTCGTGATTTACATAGCCAACGCCCGGCAGATATGTGAAAGGTATCCCGCTTAAGAGCTGCACCCATCCTGCGGTGGGCGTAAGGATCCACCGCAGGGAATCGCAGTCGGCCTGGCGGTAATAGCATTTCAGCCCCAGAAGCAGAAGCACTCCCGCCAGGTAAAAGATGAAGCTGTGACGCAGAATGTTGATTCCTTTTTTGACTGACATTTGATGCGCCTGCCTTTCCTTAAAAATTGAGCTTCTAAAATAGAGTTTCAGTGGGTGCGCTTTGCTTTTCTTGTTCTTAGCAGGAATACCGCCGCGGCGGGCAGAATCAGAAGGAGCAGCTCCGGCTCTGAATATGCCCGGTAACCGCCGCCCACTGCCAGCCCGGATACCCTCTGGGGCAGGGGGAGAGCCTGATCCACGTCCCGGCTGTTTTTCTCCGGGTTCCGGATGATCTCGGAAACGGCGATAAATGAGGTATAAGGGGTGATCATGCTATAGTTTAAGCCAAGCAGGGTGATTTCATCCTTTACCGATACGTCGTTGCGGATACTGCCGTAGCCTGCAACTTGGTCCAGGCGGGTCCGGGCCCACAGATAGCGGAGAGCGTCGCTTTCCCTGTCCACCTTTACGGTATTGACGGGAATTTCCTGTACATAGTCCTCAGCGCCTGCTCTGCCGGTAACGGTAATGGTTCCTGCAGGAGCTCCCCGCCATTTTCCGAAGAGCACAATAGGCTGCGCCGCGTACAGGATGGAGGGAAGGGAGGGCTCCACGTCATAGACGTCAAAATTTTGATAGGCTACGGAAATATCCGTGAGCAGAGGCGCTTCAATATAAGTGCGGAAGCTGGCGGCAGATTCGGAAGCGTCCTCTCTGTCTGTCACGATAAAGTATTCGCCCAGGCCGCAGCCTGCGATCTGTTTGATCAGGTAATCATTGACGGAGCTTCCGATACCGAAGGAGAAAAAGCTGGCCCTGCTCATGTTTTCGGTGACGCAGGAAACCACCTCGTCGTCATTGGAAATGTAGCCGTCTGTGATGATGACAATGCTTCGCGCAGTATCGTCTCCCTTCGGTATTGCAAGTGCGTCCTGCAGCGCCGGAAGCAGGGAAGTCCCGCCGCCTCCATCCTGCCTGTCGATCAGCTGTATGGCAGCCCCGACATTCTGCGGAGTGGCAGGGAGGGAGCGCTGGGAAAGCAGGGTGGTCTCATTGGCAAAGAGGACCAGGTTGAAGGTGTCCGTCTCTTTTAAGTCCGCCACCAGGTCGTGAAGTAAGTCCTTTGCGGTATCCAGGGGATAGCCGAACATGGAGCCGGATACATCCAGCACAAAAATATATTCTCTGGGCGGAATGTCCTCAGGCACATATCTCTCAGGAGGCTGTATGGTCAGCATAAAGAAATTTTCGTCCGTGCCTTCGGAAAGCACCAGTCCGCTTTGTATCTCTTCTCCGGTGAGCCTGTATCTTAAGATAAAGTCCCGGTTGCCCGCATAGTCGTCCGGATCCATCAGGGTGATCTGTGCGGTGGAATCGTTTGTCTTAACGATCCTAATGCCGTGGGATTTGCTTGTGATGTCGGCAATGGGAACGCCTGTGGAGAGATTTACGGTGATATTGTAATCGCCGGGCGGTGTAGTGCCCTCCGGCAGGTAAGGGCTTGCCGTCCAGTCGTTTTCGGAGCTGCCGTCAATGTTTTTTGAGCCGTCTCCTGCATCGTCTCCCTGGCTGTCTGCTGTGGCGGGCGGGGTATAGCGGGGACCCACTACCGTGGGAAAGACAAATTCATAGGTATTTTCTCTGGGAGTGATCAGCTGGGTATAGTGCAGCTCGATATTTACAATGTCGCCGGGCATGATATTTGCCACGTCCATAGTGAACACGTTGGGTCTTTTCTGCTCCAGCAGGGAAGCGCTTTTGCCCTCGCTCTTTGCCTCCGTATATTCCTTCTTTGCTGTTTCCTTCTCCTTGATCTGGGCGGTGATCATTTCGTTGCCGATCACCATCTTCATGCCGTGGATGGTAACGGATGAGGAGGCGGGGAACACATAGCTGGCATTGATGGGGACCTCCCCTTCATTTGCGTAAGTCTGTGTTACATAGGTCTCGGCAATGATGCCGCTGACGTTGGAGACTACATTGGTTGCTTTTAACGGAAAGTGTTCCAGAGAAGGGGTGTCCTCCTCAGTGCCCTGGATGATAAAATAAGGCGCAAGAAGCTTGTCTCCGTCACTTTCATCGGAATCGTTTTCCTCGGAGCTGTCTGCGCCCGAACTGCCGTCCCCTGCGGTATTTCCTTCCGCCGCGTAAACGGCGGGGCAGCTTATAGCAAACAGCAGCAGCGCCAAAAGACAGCAGATTCTTTTTTTTCTCATAATGCTCATTGTGAAACCTCCCTGGAATATGACTTCGAGAACCATTATAAAAAGGAAATGCGCAAAAAGTGCATCAAAATTTCCGCAAACTGGCATAAAATATCGATCATTTTTGCATCATGTGTTATAAAAAAGGGCTTGTGCTTTCAAATGATATGTGCTAGAATATCTTTCGCTGGCAAACAAGTGTCCGCGAGGCAAGAACGTTCGCGGGAAAAAGTATGAGAAGGCATGAAAACGGTATGAGTGGAGCGGCAAAATATTATGTGGTGACCCGGAAGGCGGTGCCGGATGTATTGCTGCGGGTGGTCGAGGCAAAGAGGCTTCTGGAGTCGGAGAAGGTCCTGACAGTCCAGGAGGCGGTGGATGCTGTCGGCATCAGCCGCAGTTCTTTCTATAAATATAAGGATGATATTTTTCAGTTTCATGATAACACCGGAGGAACCACGGTCACACTGACATTTCAGATGGAGGATGAACCGGGGCTTCTGTCGGATGTGTTGAAGATCATAGCGGAATACGGTGCGAATATACTGACGATCCACCAGAGTATTCCAATAAACGGCATGGCATCCTTGAGCCTTAGTGTGCAGGTGCTTCAAAATACCGGGGACATATCAAAAATGCTGGAACAGATGGAGGCCCAGAAGGGCGTGCATCATGTGAAGATGGTGGCACGCGAATAGTGTGAAGAAAAAATACAGAAACGGAGAGGGAATCATGATAAAGGTAGCGGTTTTGGGATATGGCACTGTGGGAAGCGGTGTGGTGGAGGTCATTGAAAGCAACAACGCTCAGGTCAGCGTCAAGGCCGGCGAGGAAATGCACGTCAAGTACATTCTTGATCTGCGGGATTTTCCCGGAGATCCTTATGAGGACAGGGTGATACACGATTTTAACGTGATCTTGCATGACCCGGAGATCGACGTAGTCTGCGAGGTCATGGGAGGCGTGGGAGCAGCCTATCAGTTTACAAAGCAGCTGCTGGAGGCGGGGAAGAGCGTATGCACCTCCAATAAGGAGCTGGTGGCGAAGCATGGAGCGGAGCTGCTGGAGATTGCCAGAGACAGAAAGTGCAGCTATATGTTCGAGGCCAGCGTAGGCGGCGGAATACCCGTTATCCGGCCCATTACCAAGGCGCTGACCGCTGAGAGGATCGAGAAGATCACCGCCATCCTGAACGGAACCACCAACTATATCCTGACGAAGATGGAGAAGGAGGGGGCCGGCTACAGCGACACTCTGAAAAAGGCCCAGGAGCTGGGCTATGCGGAGCGGAACCCGGAGGCGGATGTGGAGGGCTACGACGCCTGCCGGAAGGTGGCCATTCTCTCTTCTCTCATGATGGGAAAAAATGTGGATGCGGAGAAAATATACACTGAGGGTATCAGTAAGATCAGCACGGCGGATTTTGAGTATGCGAAAGCCGCAGGCATGACGATCAAGCTGCTTGCCACCAGCGAGGCTCTGGAGGAGGAAAAGGTACTTGCCATGGTGGCGCCTGCCTTTGTGCCCCTGGAGCATCCTCTGGCAGCGGTGAATGATGTGTATAACGGTGTGTTTGTCCGGGGAAATATGCTGGGGGACGTTATGTTTTACGGCCGCGGAGCGGGCAAGCTGCCCACTGCCAGCGCGGTGGTGTCCGATGTCATTGACTGTGCCAGGCATATAGGGCGCAGCAGTATCATCTGTATCTGGGACAGGGAAGAGGCAGAGCTTGCGGATGTGGCGGAGAGCAGGAAGCGTTTCTTTGTCAGGGCGGAGGCTTCTGCACGCGGGAAAGCGGAGGAGAGCTTCCCCGGCTGCAGCTTTGTGGATGCAGGCAGGACGGAGGATATCGGCTTCCTGACAGAGGAGATGAGCGAGAAAGAATTCGGCGAGAAGAGCGCTGCATTGGGGCAGCAGCTTTTAAGCAGGATACGTCTGGCATAGAGCGGCTACAAAATATAAAATACAGATACGAGGTGCAGCAGATATGGCTAAGGTTGTGAAGTTTGGAGGCAGCTCGCTGGCGAGCGCCCAGCAGTTTAAAAAGGTGGGAGAGATCATAAAGGCGGATCCCGCCAGAAAATATGTGATCCCGTCAGCGCCGGGAAAGCGTTTTAAGGACGACACGAAGGTGACGGATATGCTGTATGCCTGTTATGAGCTGGCGGAATCCGGCAAGAGCTATAAAAAGGAGCTGAGTGCCATTGAGGACAGATACAGGGAGATCATCCAGGGCCTGGAGCTGGACCTGAGCCTGGAACAGGAGTTCGGGATCATCGAGAAGAATTTTAAGGAGCGTGCAGGCAGCAATTATGCTGCTTCCAGAGGCGAATATCTGAATGGGATCATCCTGGCGGCGTATCTTGGAGCAACCTTTATAGACGCGGCAATGGTCATCTTTTTTAAGGATGACGGAAGTCTGGATGAGGCTAAGACAGATGAGGTACTGTCGGAAAGGCTTAAAGGATGCGACAGGGCGGTGGTGCCCGGATTTTACGGGGCGATGCCGGATGGCAGCATAAAGACCTTTTCCAGAGGCGGATCCGATATTACGGGATCTATTGTGGCCAGGGCGGCCCAGGTGGATGTGTATGAGAACTGGACCGATGTGTCGGGATTTCTGGTGGCGGATCCCAGGATCATAGAGAATCCCGCAGGCATCGAGACGATCACCTACAAGGAGCTGCGGGAGCTGTCCTACATGGGCGCGGGTGTGCTTCATGAGGAATCCATTTTCCCGGTGCGCCAGCAGGGAATTCCCATCAATATCCGCAATACCAACGCCCCGGAGGACAACGGAACATGGATCGTGGGAAGCACCTGTCAGAAATCCAGATATGTGATCACCGGCATCGCGGGAAAGAAGGGATTTTGCTCCATCAATATAGAAAAGGATATGATGAACTCGGAGATCGGCTTCGGCAGGAAGGTGCTGCAGGCGTTTGAGGAAAACGGTATCTCCTTTGAGCACGTGCCCTCCGGAATTGATACGATGACGGTATTTGTACACCAGGACGAGTTTATGCACAAGGAGCAGAAGGTGGTGGCGGGGATCCATCGGCTGGCTGCCCCGGATTCCATAGAGATCGAGTCGGATCTTGCGCTGATCGCCGTTGTGGGACGGGGCATGAAGTCCACCAGAGGTACGGCAGGGCGTATCTTTTCCGCCCTGGCCCATGTCAATGTGAATGTCCGCATGATAGACCAGGGCTCTTCCGAGCAGAATATCATCATAGGTGTGGCGGACGAGGACTTTGAGACTGCAATCAGGGCAATCTACGATATTTTTGTGCTGACCAGATTATAAAAGCGGCATAGGAAAAATGTAACAATTCATTGTTTGCTGTTGACATTTGTCGAGAAGGCAAATATAATGAGAATGTCAGTTGAGACGTGTCGGCTGGCAGGCAGAAGAGAAAGCTGTTAAAATACAAAAGAGACATAAGATACAAAAGAAGATTAAACTGCAAAAGAAGCCGGAATACAAAAGAAACCGGAATACAAAAGAAGCTTGAAGCACGGAAGAATTCAAAAAGTACAAAAGATGAAATTTTTATAAGGAAACGAAGTAATATTCGTTTCCTTATGTTGTTATTGAGTAGGAAATTCCGTATGAAAATGCGTACAAGGTTCGCTTTTTTAGCGAATGGAAGCGGTCTGCGATGCGGTCTCCTGCCCGGAGGCGTGACAGGATGCAGGATCGAAACATAAGGAGAAACAATGGACGACAGACAGCAGGAGAAAAGAGAAGCGAGACGCAGGCGAAGGATCAGAAATCAGGTGATCTCCTATATGGCAGTGATGCTGCTGATAGCCGCAGGAGCGGCGGGTGTGGTATTCGGAGTACGGCAGATCACGGAGGGCAGGCAGGCGTCGAAGGACCAGCAGAAGGGCAGCCAGGCGGCATTGAATGAGCTTCTGGCGTCAGAGCCGGAGCTTCCCACGCCGCCGCCTGAATCGGATCCGTCTGCGGAAGCTACGCCGGAACCGGCGCCGGAGCTGACGGCCAAGCAGAAGCTGGATGAGATCGTCAATGAGCTGATAAAGGTGATGCCTCTGGAGGATAAGGTGGCGAACCTCTTTATCGTGACGCCGGAGTCTATAACCGGCGTGGGCACCGCGGTAAAGGCGGGAGAGGGGACGAAGGACGCGCTGACAAAATATGCGGTGGGCGGCATCGTCTATGCCGCAAAGAACATAAAATCAGAAGCGCAGTTCAAAGAGATGCTGGAAAACACAAACCTGTACACGAAGTATCCCATTTTCCTTGCGGTGGAGGAAGAAGGCGGAAAGAACTCCGTGGTAGCAAATGCGGGAATCGGAACAAAGGTAGATGCTGCAAAGACCATCGGGCAGTCGGGAGATACGGACGCCGCCTACCAGGCAGGAGTTACCCTGGGCACAAATCTTGCGGGGGTTGGGATCAATTTAAATCTTGGGCCGGTGGCGGACCCGGCTGTGACGGAAAATAACTGGCTGGGAGAGCGCTCTTTCGGAGCGGACGGCGCACTGGTCGGCTCCATGGCCGGCTCTGTGGCGCAGGGTCTTCAGAGTCAGGATGTGACGGTCTGTGTGAAGTATTTTCCTGGTGTGGGCAGTACCGCTGAGGACCCGGAGAAGGGCCTGGCAGGTACGGAGAGGACGGAGGAGCAGTTTAGAAGCGAGGAGCTTCCGGCGTTTCAGGCAGTGATCGATTCCGGCGCGGATATGATCATGGTCAGCAGCGTGGCGGCTCCCGGCCTGACCGGGAACAATGAACCCTGCGTTTTTTCCGCCAGGGTGGTCACGGAAATTCTGCGGGAGGAAATGGGCTTTGAGGGAGTGATCATATCCGATTCGCTGGACATGGCGGCAATTTCCGATTATAATGGTTCTGAGGAAGCTGCGATCATGGCGTTGAAGGCGGGCTGCGATATGCTTTATATGCCGGAGGATTTTGAGAAGGCATACAACGGCGTCCTTCAGGCTGTCCGTGACGGTACGATTTCAGAGGAGCGCATTGACGACGCCCTTCGGAGGATATACAGGATCAAGTACGCGGATAAGATCGAGGAATAAGAATCTGCTTAAAAGGGAGGCTAATCCACTATTGATAAAGCGAAGATACATAAGTACAAGGCTGCTGGAAAGCGGCATGGTGATCGATCAGTCCATCATTGACGGTACGGGGCGGGTCCTGGTGGCGCGAAAGACCCCGTTGGACGACTATATCATCGACGGACTTCGGAAGCTGAAGATAACGGGCGTCTATATCAGGGAGGGCGAGGAAGAGCCGATAACGGGCGATATCGAGGTCTCCCCGGAGACTTTGCAGACCATTGAAAAGCTCAAGAAAGCCGACAGGACAAAGATGCAGCTGTCGGAGAGCGTAAAGGCGCGGGTCGCCACCGGTATGCAGTTTATGTTCAACAATCCCAGGGACGCCGGGTTCATGGATGCTGCAAAGAGCATTTCCGGCGAGTTGATGAAAACCATCACGGAGAATGACGCCGTGGCGGTGAATATCGACGCGCTGAAGGTGAGCGACGAGTACACCTTTAAACACTGTGTTGACGTGGCGTCCATTGCCATGATCATTGCCCGCCAGAGCGGAATGTCCGAAAAGGATGTGCATCAGATCGGGATCTCCGGACTGCTTCATGACCTGGGAAAGTCGGAGATACCAAACGAGATACTGAACAAGCCCTCAAGGCTGACCGACGAGGAATTTGAGGTGATGAAGTCCCATCCTGCCAGAGGCTACAATCTGTTGAAGGATAAGCCGGACATTGCGCCGGAGATACTGATGGGCGTGCTGCAGCACCATGAGAAGATGGGCGGAAACGGTTATCCGCTGGCGCTCCCTGCCGCAAAGATCAGTCCTTATGCAAAGATCCTTGCGGTGGCTGATATCTATGACGCCCTTGTGACAGAGCGGCCCTATAAAAAGGGCTTTTCACCCAGGGATGCGGTGGAGATGATCATGGCCATGACAGAGGACCTGGATGTAAATATGATAAAAATGTTTTTAAAGAGTGTGATCCTGTATCCGGTGGATTCCGTTGTGACCTTGAGCACCGGCGAGGCGGCCAAGGTGGTGGAGAACAATATAGACTATCCCACAAGGCCCAAGGTGGTGACGCTGACAGCGGGAAAGGTACTGGATCTGGCGCTGGATGTGAGCTGTGCAAACATCATTATCGAGTAGTAAAGGCGGAAAGGGTCTCCCAAAGGGCATGGATGCCGTTTGGGAGATTATTTGATGAAAATGGATGATAAGAGTAAAGTGCAGTTGTTTGAAGAGATGCCCATTCCCAGGGCTGTGATGAAGCTGGCCGTACCCACGGTACTGGGCTGTCTTGTGACCATGCTGTATAACCTTGCGGACACTTATTTTGTGGGAAAGCTGAACGACCCCATACAGAATGCCGCAGTGACCCTGGCGGCGCCTGTGCTGCTGGCCTTTAACGCGGTGAACAATCTGTTCGGCGTGGGCGCTTCCAGCATGATGAGCCGGGCTCTGGGAACAAAGGATGACGAGACGGTGTACAGAAGCTCCGCCTTTGGATTCTACAGCGCCCTGGCCTGCAGCATTTTCTTTGCTTTGGGCTGTACTGTTTTTGAGGGACCGCTTCTGGCGCTGCTGGGAACGGCTCCGGAAAATGCTTCCCAGACAGGCAGCTATCTGTTCTGGACCGTAACCTGCGGAGCAGTGCCCGCCATACTGAACGTGGTGCTGGGGTATCTTGTCCGGGCGGAGGGCGCGGCGCTCCATGCCAGCATCGGCACCATGAGCGGATGTATTCTCAATATTGCCCTTGACCCTCTTTTCATCCTGCCGGAGTACCTGAATATGGGAGCGGCAGGCGCAGGGTGCGCAACCTTTATTTCCAACTGCATCGCCTGTCTGTACTTTTTTATATTGCTGTATGTCAGGCGGGGCCGCACTTATGTCTGCATCCATCCCAAATATTTCGGTTTCCGAAAGGCGATCCTGCTGGGAGTCTGTGGCGTAGGCGTCCCGGCAGCCATACAGAACCTGTTGAATGTGACGGGAATGACTGTCCTGAACAATTTTACGGCGGATTTTTCCTCGGATGCGGTGGCGGCCATGGGTATATCTCAGAAGATCAATATGATCCCCATGTATGTGGCCATGGGGCTTTCCCAGGGGATCATGCCGCTGATCAGCTATAATTTTGCGGCGGGGAATTATGAGCGCATGAAAAAGACGCTGCTGTTTTCCGCAAAGCTGACGGTGGGCTTCCTGTCGGCGGCTGCCATTGGGTACTATGCGGGCGCGGAGCTGCTTATTTCCCTGTTTATGAAAAATGAAATCATCATAGGCTACGGTTCCCGCTTCTTAAGAGGAATGTGCCTTGCCACACCCTTCCTTGCCACGGACTTTCTGGCAGTGGGTGTTTTCCAGGCCTGCGGCATGGGCAGAAAGTCATTGATATTTGCTCTGATGCGGAAGATCGTGCTGGAAATACCGGCGCTCTATCTGCTTAACAGGCTGTTTCCGCTGTACGGGCTTGCCTATGCCCAGACGGTGGCGGAGATGATCCTTGCGGCGGTGGCGGTGATGGTATTGATAAGGATGTTTAGGGGCTTTAAAAAGCAGACGGCGGAAAGGGTGGAAGGAATATGAAAGGGAAAAAGAAGAAGCTTGCCATGATCGGGGGAGGAGTCCTTTTGGTGGTCCTAACCGCCGCTGTTACCTTTTTCATTTTGAAAGCGGTAGGAGAATCTGAAGATCTCTCAGGCGCGGCGGGGAAAGCGGAACAGAGCGGAATATCGGAGGAAGCCGACCGGAAGGAGCCGGACGATTCAAAGGAGCCGGAGAACTCAAAGCAGGAAGAGAGCAGGGAAGAGTCCGGGGCGTCGGACGGGGCGGAAGCAGAGAGCAATGACCTGCACGGAAAGCATCAGGAGGGATCCGGAGGGGCGGGAACGGAGCATTCAAAGGATTCGGAGAGCCCGACGCAGGAAGAAAGCAGGAGTCAGGGAACGGAGAGCCGGGCGGCCGGTCCGCTGCAGGTGATCGGCACAAGTCTCTGCGACAGCAGTGGAGATCCGATACAGCTTAGAGGGGTCAGTACCCATGGCCTTGCATGGTATCCCGATTATGTAAACGAGGCGCTTTTCAGGGAACTGCATGAGCAGTGGAATGTGAATGTGGTCCGGCTGGCAATGTATACTGCGGAAAATGGCGGCTACTGCTCCGGCGGCGATAAGGAGCAGCTGAAGCAGTTGATACGGGACGGGGTGGAGTATGCCTCAGCCCAGGATATGTATGTGATCATCGACTGGCATATTCTGTCGGACGGAGATCCCAACACCTATAAGGAGGAAGCAAAGAATTTCTTCCGGGAAATGTCTGCGGAATTTGCAGACCGGGAGAATATCCTGTATGAGATCTGTAACGAGCCCAACGGCGGCACAAGCTGGAGCAGGGTGAAGGAGTATGCGGAGGAAATCATTCCCGTTATCCGGGAGAATGATGAGGACGCCATAATCCTGGTGGGAACGCCCAACTGGAGCCAGTATGTGGACCAGGCTGCGGCAGATCCCATTACGGGCTGGGACAATATCATGTATACCCTGCATTTCTATGCGGCCACCCACAAGGACAGCCTCCGGCAGACTATGACTGCGGCACTGGAGGCGGGACTGCCCATATTTGTGTCGGAATACAGTATCTGTGACGCCAGCGGAAACGGCGGCATTGACGAGGCCCAGGCGGCAGCCTGGGTGGAGACCATGGACAGGTACGGAATCAGCTATGTGGCGTGGAGCCTGTCCAATAAGAATGAGACGTCTGCGCTTATCAGCAGCTCCTGCAGTAAGACCAGCGGACTTACGGAGAAGGACCTGAGCAGTACGGGGAAATGGCTGTATGGTGTGCTGACAGGCGGACAGGGCACACTGCAGGGAAGTCAGTCCCAGAGCGGACAGACCCAGAGCCGGCCGGGAAGCAGCCAGGGCGGACAGACCCAGAGCCAGCCGGGAAACGGTCAGGGAAGTCAGTCTCAGAACAGTCAGGAGCAGCCGGGAGGATCGACACTTTCCACAGGGGAGCTGAATATTACCCTTCAGGTAGTCAACAGCTGGGAATCGGAGGGAAAGCATTTTTACCAGTACGAAATGACGGTGGAGAATGTTTCGGGCGTAAGCTTAAGCGGCTGGCAGGCGGACATTGTATTCAATGAAGCGCCGGAGTTGTCCGATTCCTGGAACGGCGTCTTTACCCTGGAGGGCAACACGCTGCATATTTCCTCGGTGGATTATAACGGACAGCTGGAAAACGGAGGAGCCGCTGAAAACATAGGCTTCATCGTGAGCGGCAGCGCGAACCTTTCACCGTAAGGCGCGGATAAACCGGCGTAGGCTGGCGGCTGCCATAAGGAACAGAAACACTATGATCAGGGCAAAGATCCAAAGAGTCCGGATCACAAGCTCCCTGTGCTGAGCCTCCATAGCGAGAAGCCTTTCCCGCTGCTGCAGAAAGAAGGCGTTGCTGTCCCGCAGCCATTCAGCCTCACTTTTTTGCAGCGTCAGATCGTCGGCGGCGTCCGTCAGCTCCGCCAGCTGAAGCTCCGCCTCGGCGATCAGGTCGTCATAAGAGGAGGACAGGGCTTCTGTCCGGATACCCAGCTCCTCCAGGCAGTCAGGGTGGGCTGCAATGTAAGCGACGGCAATTTCCTGGGGAGAAGCCTCGGCGCCGGACAGCTCATAGCGGACGCCTCCGTAGTAGTCGTCGTCAGGCGCATACTGTGCCATATCATACCGCTCCAGATCGGGAGCGATCGTATCCATGAATTTTTCATATGCCTTGTAGTAAGCAGCTTCATCTACCAGAGTATTCCAGTCGATATCGAAATCCGGAGCGGACAGGCCGTAGTCCGCCCAGAAAGCATAAGGGGAATCGAAAGGAATACCTGCAGATCTCCAGAAATCATCATAATCCTGCTGACTCCAGCCGGGAACCTCCATCTCAGACGGATAGGGACTGCCGCCGTATGCTTTTGCGAACACCGCGTCGTCCAGAACATAGCCGGGTATTCTGAACAGGCCCCCCAACAGATCCAGTCCGGTGACATACAGGTGTTCGTTCAGCGCAAAATGGTCGGACAACGTGGCCGTGTAGACGCTGACGTAAAAGTGTTTGGGGTCATCAAGGAGTCCGCTGAACTTTTCATCCGCCGCATCGCTGTCATAGATCCACAAAGCCTGATCAATATAGGCGTTTGCGCTGTAATGCGCAGAGTAGTCATAATAGGAGTAAAGCCAGCTGTCTGCCAAAGCGTCCTGCCGAAAGGCGCTCAGAAGGTCCTCTATATACTGCAGGTAGGCAGAGGAAAAAAAGTCCGTTGCAAACAGAGCCTCGTAGTCAGCTTTCGCAGAATCGGCCGCGGCAGTCAGGATTTCTTCTTCCCGCTGGACGCGATAGCGGGCGAGGGCGGATTCCAATTCTCCGGCCTCCCGGATATTGACTTTGAGAAGGCCGTCAAGCTCTGTAACTTTATCGGCGCAGCCTTCCCTTTTTGCAAGCTCATCATCCAGTGCGGCAAAGGCCGCTTCCTGATAGGGGGCGCGGTATTCCTTCCAGGCGCTGAACAAAAAGCGGCAGCTGACCGCCAGGCCGCCCGCGAAGATAAAAAACAGGAGCAGGGAGACAAAGATTTGTCGAGCCTGTCTTTTTTTTCCGGAGACAGATGACGGTTCTTTGACTGCCGGTTCCCCGGCAGCAGTCACCGAAACGCCGCAATATCTGCAAAAGAGAGCGTTCTCTGATATTTCTTTTCCGCATTCAGGACAAATCATGAAAAAACCTCCCGCCTGTGTATACATTCACTTATATGGCTATAGTGAATACAGCTTTCGTGTCAAGCTGTATTTTAGCATATTTTTTTACATAGCACAACCGAAAGGGATATTACTTTTATCGGAACCTTGTAGGTTTATGTTATAGAATCTTCAAGGAAAAAAATAGCCGCTGCTACCGGAAATAGCAACGGCTGACCTCGTTAAGAGGTTTTAACTATACTATCAAGGGTAGAGCCGCTTCTATGGCTTTCCCTTTTCTATTGTCTATCATATCACGTCATGCGGATATTGACAAGTTTTTTTGTCTGCCCTATATCCTTTTTCTTTTCCCGGCTGTTTCCGGGGTACCCATAAAAACCGAGGCCCTGAAAAAAGGCAAAATAAAGAGCGATAGACGGGACTCGAAGCCTTTATGAAATCTGGTAAACAAAGATCTGTTTTGCAGTTCTTATATCATCATATAGAAAACTTTCCTCATGTGATCTCATCTTCGGTAATATATTTAATCCTATCATACGAATCATTCAATTTGTTGATTAACCCGTTTATTTGACTATCTGAGGACTTCTTTGTTGTTTTGGCTATATTGGTGATGATTCCTGTTACGGCAAACGTATCTCGAAAATGAACAACATTCCCATTTTCATGGAAAGCAACTTCCTTTTTCCAATAATCTCCATAATAACAGCCATCATTAACAGATTCATTTATTAACGCTTTCAGTTTTCTCCATGTATTCTCATTATGTTCAATAGATTTTTCCAATGCTGTTCTTAAAAAGGTGCTATTGTTTTCAATCATCATATCCAACAGTTGAGAAATATACGGAAATACAAATGTGTGTCTACGGTTGCTGCCGTCTTTGTATCGAATTCGGTCTCGGATTTCAAAGCAATCTGTGAAATAATCCAGTACCTTATCACTGGATTTCGCGATATGGCTTACCATGTTTTTGTCATAATGAATATCAAAATCCGGGCAGGCGCAGGACAGATAATGTGCTTTATAATATAATTCAGGAATCTCCCTTGCCCTCAGTTTTTCCAGCATGGATATATCGTTGTGGTCTGCAGCAAAAGAAATGATATACATTCTCAACTGATCCTCTGTTGCAAGCTTATACTGCAAGTCATTCATACCAGGTTTGCGTACAAAAAAACCGTTATCCAGTTCTTCAAATTTAATGCGCTGAATATTTGTTCCTGCACCAAACGTCATAACATAATCTTTATCTTGTCGGCTATCAAACCATATATAATTTTCATCTATTAAAAACTTTAAGAATTCATAATTACCGAACATGATTGCATAGTCTAATACAGTCTTTCCGTATTCATCCGGATTCAGGATGGGCTGGTTCTTTTCCCTAATGTATGCAGTCCACTCAGTCTTATTGTGTGATTGGGCAACAGTATAATTTGTCATTCTGTTGCTCTTAGGTTCGCCATGTTCTCCGCCGCTCAATATCTGTTCAAAAGAGACATGAAGCAATTCTGAAAAGATTGGTAAATCTTCAATTTGGATTGCCTTTGTACCTTTTTTTATTTGGGACAGACGGTTCGCCATGTTTTGTATAGCTTCCCCGGTTGGCTGATTTCCATCGCGTGTTTGAAGGTATACGCTGCAAAATTGTCGTGCAGATTCAAATTCCCGTTCAATTAGTCCCGAAATATACATTCCTATTTTTTGATTGTCAATTTTATAAGTCATTTTATCACCCCTTCCGATTAGCATTATATCGCGTTTTCCGAATAAAGTATATCACGCATTTGCATACATAAAAAGGATATATATTCTTTGAATTTTGAGCCATATATGCTTTTTGCATATTTCGTCTGTGATTTACGTTTCCGGTTTCTTATTCATTTTCAACGCATCTATACAAATAAAATACTATATGATATAATCATAGTTACTTTTACGATGCAAATTTCATTATGAAATTACTGGTATTAAAGAATTTAAAAATCAATGAACAGGATTCGCCAGGAAATTAATAACATTAAATTCTTAGTGTAACTTTATAAAATATTTGTTATAATTATTGTGTAGAAAACGGAAGCAAGGAGGGTAAATCCCTTGATAGTATATTTGGATAATTGCTGCTTTAATCGTTTGTTCGACGATAGATCAAATATCAAAAATTATTTAGAACGGGAAGCGGTTCTGATAATTATGCAAAAAGCTTTCGATAATGAATTACAAATTATCGGCTCAGATATTCTGAAAGCAGAGATGTCAAAGATTAGAAATGAAGAAAAGAGAAACAATGTTGAGGGTCTTTACAATGTACTTGTGAATCATTCAATAAAGGCAACTTATGAAGTGAGTCAGCGTGCTGCCCAGATAAAAGACACATCGAATATAAGGAGCTTCGACAGTTTGCATTTAGCAAGCGCAGAGGTTGGCGCAGATGTTTTACTGACAACAGATATGAAATTTTTAAAGAACAGTCAAAGAATCAATACAAGAATAGCGGTGAAAAATCCGATTGACTTTGTAATGGAGGTATTTGGTTATGATGAATCAGACAATGAAAATAGTTAAAATGAGTGAAGTACGGAGATTGGGAACTGAAGCATTGGTTAAAACGCTGGGACCCATCGGAATGGCCAGATATCTTGAGGAATATGATAAAGGCGGACAAGGAGACTATACAAAGGAAAAATATGAGCAGCCGGATTATTCCGTGGAAGATATTTTAGCTATGGTCGATAAAAAAATAGAACATTAACTCGTTGACGGAAACCCTGTAAACATCAAGGTTTCCGCACACGAAAATAAAGCGATAGACGGGACTCGAACCCGCGACCTCCACCTTGGCAAGGTGGCGTACTACCAACTGTACTACTATCGCAAAAGAAGTATTAAAAATCGCTACCTTGAGATAATACCATGCTGTGCCGGGAATGTCAATCGTTTTTTTGAGGGCCAGCCTTAAAACAGCCATAAAATAAACCAATCTTATTTTTCTCTTGCGCTTCTCCCGGTATAAAGATAAAATAGAATCATACATAAGCGGTTTTTCGGATGGAGCCGGAAGGCGGACGCGGGGAGAGGCACAGGAGAAGGAGGAGAGGTATGAAGCTTGTATTTTTGGGTGCGGACCATGAGGTGACGGGAAGCTGTCATTACATTGAGGTGGGAAAGAAGCATATCCTGGTGGATTACGGGATGGAGCAGGGGGTCAACACGTTTGAAAACGAGCCGCTGCCGGTGAGTCCGTCCATGATAGACTATGTGTTCCTGACCCATGCCCATATAGACCATTCGGGGCTGTTGCCCCTGCTGTATGCGGGAGGCTTCAGGGGGCAGGTGTTTGCCACGGATGCGACGGCAGATCTTTGCAGCATCATGCTTCGTGACTGTGCCCACATCCAGATGATGGAGGCGGAATGGAAGAACCGGAAGGCCAGGAGAGGCGGGGAGTTCCAGGCGTCGGAGCCTCTTTATACCATGGAGGACGCGGAGGGCGTCATCAAGAAGCTCGTGCCCTGCCATTATGGCAGAGAGGTCCAGGTCTGCGACGAAGTAAAGATCCGCTTTACCGATATCGGACATCTCTTAGGCTCCGCCAGCATTGAGGTGTGGCTGACGGAGGACGGCGCGACGAAGAAGCTGGTATTTTCCGGGGACATCGGAAACAAGAACCTGCCGCTGCTTAAAAATCCGACCCTGACAAAGGAGGCGGACTATGTGGTGATGGAGTCCACCTACGGAAACAGGCTTCACAGTACGGAGCAGCCGGACTTTGTGACGGAGCTGGCGGCGATCCTGAAAGAGACTTTTGACAGGGGCGGGAATGTGGTGATCCCTTCCTTTGCCGTGGGGCGCACCCAGGAGATTCTGTATTTCCTGCGGAAGATCAAGGTAGACCGGCTGGTAAAGGGGCATGAGAGGTTTCCCGTGTATGTGGACAGTCCCCTGGCGGTGGAGGCCACAGGTATTTTTGAAGAGAACCGCTGGGACTGCTTCAATGAAGAGGCCATGGAGCTGGTGCGGGAGGGCATCAACCCTATCTCCTTTGCGGGTCTGAAGCTTGCCATCACCGGTGAGGAATCCAAGGAGATCAACTTTATCGACACGCCCAAGGTCATCATATCCGCTTCCGGTATGTGCGAGGCGGGACGTATCAGGCATCATCTGAAGCACAACCTCTGGCGGCCGGAGTGTACCATACTTTTTGTGGGCTACCAGGCAATAGGGACTCTGGGCAGAAGCATTGTGGAGGGTGCGAAAGAGGTACGGCTTTTCGGCGAGACCATCCAGGTGCGGGCGCAGATCAGACAGCTGATTGGCATGAGCGGCCATGCGGATAAGGACGGGCTGCTTGAGTGGATCTCCGGCTTTGAGGAAAAACCGAAAAAGGTCTTTGTAGTGCATGGAGAGGATACCGTCTGCACTTCCTTTGCGGAGTGCCTGAAGATAGAATACGGCCAGAGGGCCTATGCGCCATACAGCGGGACTGTGTTCAACCTGATATCCGGCAAGCTTGAGTATGAAGCGGCGCCGGTGCCCGTCAAGAAGAAGGGCAGATCTGCCGTGGCGGCAGGGGTCTATGCAAGGCTGCTGGCGGCAGCCCAGAGGCTTCTGGCACTGGTGCAGAAAAAGGATGGTATGCCCAACAAGGAGGCCGCCAGATTTGCAGACCAGATCAATTCGCTGTGCGACAGATATCAGTAGGAGACAGGTGGATGAGTTATGCAGACAAGGTTTTTATAGAGATGTGCAGGGATATTCTGGAAAACGGCGCCAGTACGGAAGGGGAGAAGGTACGCCCCCACTGGCCGGACGGAACCCCCGCCTATACGATCAAAAAGTTCGGCGTGGTGAACCGCTATGACCTGTCGAAGGAGTTTCCCATCATGACCCTCCGCAGGACGGCGTTAAAATCCGCCACAGACGAGATCCTCTGGATATGGCAGCAGAAATCCAACAATATCCATGATCTCCACAGCCATATCTGGGACGAGTGGGCGGATGAGGACGGTTCCATCGGCAAAGCCTACGGTTATCAGCTGGGGGTGAAGCACCAATATAAGGAAGGCATGATGGACCAGGTGGACAGGGTCCTGTATGACCTGAAAAATAATCCCTTCAGCCGCCGCATCATGACAAATATATATGTACATCAGGATCTCCATGAGATGAACCTATACCCCTGCGCCTACAGCATGACCTTTAATGTGACCCAGAAGCCGGGGGAAGAGCGGCTGACCTTGAATGCCATTTTGAACCAACGCTCCCAGGATGTGCTGGCGGCCAACAACTGGAATGTGGTGCAGTACGCGGTGCTGGTGCATATGCTGGCCCAGGTCTGTGACATGAATGTGGGGGAGCTTGTACACGTGATCGCTGACGCTCACATCTATGACCGCCATGTGCCCATCATCAAGGAACTGATCGCCAGAGAGCCGAAGGAAGCGCCAAGGTTCTGGCTGAACCCTGAGGTACATGACTTTTACCGGTTTACGAGGGATGACGTAAAGCTGGAGGGCTATGAGACGGGGGAGCAGATAAAGGACATCCCTATCGCTATCTGACCGCTTATGGAGGTGTATACATGAATATCATTGCAGCTGTAGATAATAATTGGGCGATCGGAAACAAAGGGGAGCTTCTGGTCCGCATCCCCAACGATCATAAGCATTTCCGGGAGGAGACCACCGGGAAGGTAGTGGTGCTGGGAAGAAAGACCCTGCAGACCTTTCCCCAGGGTATGCCTCTGAAAAACAGGACCAACATCATCCTTTCCGGAGATAAAAATTTCACCGTAAAGGACGCGGTGGTGGTGCATTCGGTGGAGGAGCTTCTGGATGAGTTGAAAGCCTATAGGACGGAGGAGGTCTACGTGATAGGCGGGGAGAGCGTATACCGTCAGCTGCTGCCCTACTGCGACGTGGCTCATATCACAAAGATCGACAGGGAATATGAGGCGGACACCTGGTTCCCCGATCTGGATAAGGACCCGGAGTGGGAGATCACCGCAGACAGCGACGAACAGACCTATTTCGATATTGCGTACACCTTTCTGAAATACGAAAGGAAAAAGGGATGAGACAGGAGAAAAGCATATTGACTTTTGGCGGTAAAAGTATAATAATGATTACCATCTGAAGGGGAAATTTTTTAGGATAAAAATCTTTACAGGGAAAGAAGGCATTTGGCTATGGAAAAGAAAGATATTGACTGGAGCAACCTTGGATTCGGATACGTTCAGACGGATTACCGATACGTTTCCGATTATAAGAACGGCGCATGGGATGAAGGTGTTATCACGGAGGACGCAAACATCGTCCTGAACGAGTGTGCAGGCGTGCTGCAGTATGCCCAGACCATATTTGAGGGGCTGAAGGCATACACCACGGACGACGGACATATCGTCACCTTTCGCCCTGACCTGAATGCAGAGCGTATGGAAGCCTCCGCAAAGAGGCTGGAGATGCCTGTTTTCCCCAGAGAGCGCTTTGTGGAGGCGGTCACAAAGGTGGTTGCGGCGAACGCGGCTTTTGTGCCCCCTTACGGCAGCGGAGCGACCCTGTATCTGCGCCCTTATATGTTCGGCACAAACCCTGTTATCGGCGTAAAGCCTGCCGAAGAGTATCAGTTCAGAGTTTTCTGTACTCCGGTGGGGCCTTATTTCAAGGGAGGCGTCAAGCCTTTGACCATTCGGGTCAGTGATTTTGACCGTGCGGCGCCTCACGGAACCGGCAACATCAAGGCGGGACTGAATTATGCAATGAGCCTTCACGCGATCGTCACCGCCCATGAGGAAGGGTATGACGAGAATATGTATCTGGATCCCGGCACCCGCACCAAGGTGGAGGAGACGGGAGGCGCCAATTTCCTGTTTGTCACGAAGGACAATAAGGTGGTGACGCCTAAGTCCGACAGTATCCTGCCTTCCATTACCCGCCGCTCCCTTGTCCATGTGGCGAAGGAGTATCTTGGACTGGAGGTGGAGGAGCGGGAGGTATTCCTGGAGGAAGTCAAAGACTTTGCGGAATGTGGGCTCTGCGGTACTGCGGCGGTCATTTCCCCTGTAGGAAAGATCGTGGATCACGGGAAAGAGATCTGTCTGCCCAGCGGCATGGAGGATATGGGACCTGTCACCAGAAAGCTGTATGATACCCTGACCGGCATCCAGATGGGAAGGATCGAAGCGCCTGCAGGCTGGATCCATGTGATAGAGTAGGAAGCATAATGCGGCGAAGGATAGAAAAGAAATCATATCGGCCGGGCGGCATGGCTGCCCGGCTTAAGAGACAGTGCTGCATTCTGATGCTGTGTCTTTGGCTGGGGCTTTTTGGACTGACTGCCTGTGACGGAGAAGGCGCAAGGGTGGTGTTCACCACCGGGCTTGGGGAGAATGAGGTGTTCCGTATAGCGGACATAAATTGTACCCGGCCGGAGATCATGGTGTACCTGGTCACCATGCAGAACCGTTATGAGAGCGTGTATGGCCCCAAGATCTGGAACGTGGCAAAGGATGATGTGACGCTGGAGGAAAATGTAAAGGACACGGTGCTTGCAAGGATCGCCCAGATCAAGACCATGTGCCTGCTGGCGGAGCGCGAGAAGGTGGAGCTGGACAGCGATGAGATCAGGTCTGCGGAGCAGGCGGCGGCAGAGTATTTTGCTTCTCTGAACGAGACGGAGGTGCGGCTGATGGGAGTGGAGGTGGGAACCATTCGTCAGCTGTATGAGGAGTACGCTCTTGCAAACAAGGTGTATAAGTATATCATTCAGGACATCAACCCTGAGATCAGCGACGACGAGGCGAGGACTATTACGGTACAGCATATCCTGCTGCGCACCTGGACCACGGACGGCAGCGGAGCCAGGGTGGCATACACGGAGGACGTGAAGGAGTCCGTCTACGAGAAGGCCTGCGAGATCAGGGAGACGGCGGCGTCCGGTGAACAGGATTTCCTGGATCTGGCTTCCCGGTACAGTGATGACACCACTATCACTTACTCCTTTGGCAAGGGCGTGATGGACGCTGTGTTTGAGGAGACGGCCTTTTCTCTGGAGACAGGGGAGGTCAGCCAGGTCATCGAGACGGAAAGCGGCTACCATATTATCAAATGTACCAACACATTTGACAGGGAGCAGACGGAGTTGAGCAAGCTGGAGATCGTGGAGGAGCGCCGCAGAGAGGTGTTCGGAGAAGAATACGACGCGTTTGCGGATACGCTGGTGCGACAGCTGAACACGGAGCTGTGGGAGGAGATCGCTCTGATCCATGATGATGAGGTGAAAACCACGAACTTCTTTGAAATTTACGCAAAGTACTTTCCCGGAGAGCTTTGAGCGGGCAAAGGTGTTTTAGAAAAATTTTAGAAATGTGGAAACCTTTGATTTACAAGGGCTTGATAGATATTGTTAGCACTCATTCGGAATGAGTGCTAATTTTTTGTTGACTTTTGAAAAGGAGAGATTTACACTATCCTTCAGAGGGTGATAAATCCCTGTCAGACAGATGCCTGTCGGGACAGATACCTGACATAAAAAGGAGCTGTCATGGCGGCTCTAAAAAAGAAACAGAAAGGAATGTGATAAAATGGCAACGAAAAGCGGCAGCTTATCAATCAACAGTGAGAACATTTTTCCAATCATCAAGAAGTGGTTGTATTCGGACCATGATATTTTTTACAGGGAGCTGATCTCCAACGGCTGTGACGCCGTGACAAAGCTGAAAAAGCTGGATATGCTGGGAGAGTATGCCTTGCCTGATAACTATAGGGCAAGGATCGATGTGGTGACGGATGCGGAGAAAAAGACGCTGACCTTCATAGACAACGGTCTGGGAATGACGGCGGACGAGGTGGAGGAGTATATCAATCAGATCGCTTTTTCCGGAGCCACGGATTTCATCGAAAAATATAAGGACAAGAGCAATGCGGATCAGATCATTGGCCACTTCGGCTTGGGCTTCTATTCCGCGTTTATGGTAGCGGACGAGGTGCATATCGACACTTTATCTTATAAGGAAGGCGCGGTCCCCGTACACTGGGAATGTGACGGCGGAACGGAATTTTCCATGGAGGATGGGGACAGGACGGAAGTGGGCACTGCCATCACTCTGTTCCTGAACGAGGACTGCCTGGAGTTCTGCAACGAATACAAGGCAAGAGAGATCATCAAAAAATACTGCTCCTTCATGCCCACCGAGATCTATCTGTCCAAGGCGGACACCAAGGAGACTCAGATCATCAAGCCGGATGAGCTGCAGGAGGGGGACGTCATCCGGGAGGAGATCCATCCTGAGGTGAAGGAGGACGGCACCACCGAGGGCGAGGAAAAGCTGAAGATCACCAAGCGCCCGGAGCTTTTGAACGAGACGACGCCCCTGTGGACCAAACACCCCAACGACTGCACCAGAGAGGAGTATCTGGAGTTTTACCGGAAAGTATTCCAGGATTATAAGGAGCCCCTGTTCTGGATCCATCTGAACATGGACTATCCCTTTAACCTGAAGGGCATTCTGTATTTCCCCAAGATCAATATGGAATACGAGTCCATAGAGGGGACCATCAAGCTGTACAACAACCAGGTGTTCATCGCAGACAACATCAAGGAGGTCATTCCGGAGTTCCTGCTTCTGTTAAAGGGCGTCATCGACTGTCCCGATCTGCCCTTGAACGTATCCAGGAGCGCGCTGCAGAACGACGGCTTTGTAAAGAAGATATCCGAGTACATCTCCCGGAAGGTGGCGGATAAGCTGTCCGGTATGTGCAAGACGGAGAAGGAAGAATATGACAAGTATTGGGACGATATCAGTCCCTTCATCAAGTTCGGATGCTTGAAGGACGACAAGTTCTGTGAAAAGATGAACGACTACATCCTGTTCAAAAATCTGGAGGGCAAGTATCTGACCCTGCCGGAGTGCCTGGAGACGAAGCCTGTGGACACAGAGGACGCTGATAAGGCAGAAAGCGCCACGGACGAGAACGGCGGGAAGGTGGAAGCGCAGGCAGCAAACGGCGGAAGCGCCGTGGACGAGAACGGTGAGAAGGTGGAAGCGGAGATCGTCAGCGGCGGAAGCGCCACGGACGAGAACGGCGAGGAGGTGGAAGCGGAGATCGTCAGCGGCGGAGACGCCGGGGACGAGGATAACGGTGCAGCTGTCGGGGACGATGAAGAGCCGGAGAAGAAGGAAAAAATCATCTACTATGTCACCGACGAACAGCAGCAGAGCCAGTATATCAATATGTTTAAGGCGGCGAAGATGGATGCGGTCATCCTGACTCACAATATCGACCAGCCCTTTATCTCCCAGCTGGAGTCCAAAAACGAAGGCGTGAAGTTCCAGAGGATCGACGCCGACGTGACGGACGCATTAAAGAGCAAGACCTCCAAGAAGGCCCAGGAGCAGTTTGAAGAGCAGGCGAAGGCTATCTCGGAGATCATGAAGAAGGCTCTGAAAAACGATAAGATCACCATCAAGGTGGATAAGCTGAAGAATAAGAAGATCTCTTCCATGATCACCCTGTCCGAGGAGACCAGGCGTATGCAGGACATGATGAAGATGTACTCCATGCCCGGCATGGATATGGGAGGGTTTGGCGGCGAGGGGGAGACTTTGATCCTCAACGCAAACCATCCGCTGGTGCAGTATGTCACAGAGCATAAGGACGGGGAGAACGTGACCATGATCTGCGAGCAGCTTTACGATCTGGCAAAGCTGCAGCACGCGCCCTTATCGCCCGAAGCCATGACAAAGTTTATCGCCCGGAGCAATGACATCATGCTGCTGCTGGCGAAATAAAAATGAGTAACTTCCCCTTAGGCAGTCAAAGCTGCTTAAGGGGATTTGACATTTCTCAGGATTCACGTTAGAATAAAGCCGGCCGCGGAGAAGGCAAAGGACATCCGGCCGGGTTCCGGCAGAGAGGAGGCAGCATGAAAAAGAGAATCAATAAATATACTATCGTTCTGGCAGTCATGGCGGTGATCAGTATCGTGCTGCTGATAAGATGCTTTGGCAAAGAAGAACTGGTCTTTTCTGCAGACTCCGAGCAGGCCGCGGAGCTTGCCCCCGGAGTCTACAGGGTGTATGTCCGGGGCGTTAAGCTTCCGGAGGGTGGGACGTTCAGCGTTACGCTTAATTGTGCATCCTCCACTTACAAGGCGCTGCGGGGGAATACTGTGGGAGTGTATGCGGGACAGGAGGAGACGGATTTTGAGGTGTACGTCCTTGACACCCTGCAGGGCCCAAGGCTGGAATATGCTTTTGCCAATGCGGTTGGCGGCACGGTGGAGGAGATCTCCCTTTACAGGACAAGGATCGGAGCCAGACTGCTTTTGTGCCTTTTCCTTCTGGGCGGCGGGCTGGTCTGCGGATTGATGCGGTTCAGGGACGGGATACTTTCCGGGAAGATCCCGGTATCCAGGCAGGTTGCGGTCTGGACGCTGGCGGCAGGGATCGTTATCGCTTTTCTGCCCTATCTGAGCGATTATTTTATTATGGGAGCGGATACGGCCTTTCATCTGCTGAGGATCGAAGGGCTGAAGGAGACATTGCTTTACGGGAATCAGTTCCCTGTGCGTGTGCAGGATTACTGGCTGTATGACCACGGCTATATGACCTCCACCTTTTACAGCGATTTCTTCCTGTATATTCCGGCGATCCTGCGTATCATTGGCTTTCCCCTGGGAACCGTCTGGAAGAGTACCATTTTTCTGGTGCTGGTGCTTCATGCGCTTATCGCCTTTCACTGTCTCCGTAAATGTACCGGCAGTGATTACGCTGCGCTTCTGGGAAGCTTATGCACCCTGCTGTCCCCTTACAATTTCCACAATATGTACAACAGGGGAGCCCTGGGGGAATATATGGCCATGGCCTTTCTGCCCCTTATCATTGCGGGGATGTTCCTGCTGTATACCGGGGATACGGCTTCGCCGGAATATAAAAGGTATAAATGGTATGTGATCGCAGGGCTCAGCGCGGTGCTGCAGTGCCATTTGATCACCTGCGAGATGAGTGTGGTCATGGTGTTTGCATTCTGCCTGATCCACTGGAAGAAAACCATTCGTAAAAAGACTCTGGTGCAGTTTGTCCAGACAGCGGGCGTCATACTGCTTATAAACTGCTTTTTCTGGCTTCCCATGCTGCATATGATGGGCAGCGACAGCTTTGCTTTCCGGGGGCTGACGGAGGAAAGCATTCAGTCCTGGGGGATCACTCTTGGCCACCTGCTGCAGCTGACTACCAATAAGGGCGGGATACTGCCGAGCCTATATAATGCAGCGGCGCTGCAGCCGGGAGCCGCGCTTTTGTTTGCGCTTCTGGTCTTTGTACTGTATGGATTCCGCTCGGAAAAAGAAGCCTGCAGGAATATCTGCGCCCGCTTTTTTGGCTGTACCGGAATACTCCTTGTCCTGAGCACGAAGTACTTTCCCTGGGATGCGCTGAAAGGGATTCCGGTGCTGAACTTTTTGACCACGGCCATCCAGTTCCCCTACAGGCTGCTTTCACCGACGATCATGTTCGGAGGCTTTTTCCTGGCGTTCTTTTATCTATGGGCGGGGAAACGGTTTCCGGGATGGATACGGAGGGGCTGTGTCGCCTTTCTGGGGGCTTTATGCCTGGTCCCCGCCATCTATCAGGCAAATGATATCGCCTTTCATTCAGGGGCGACCAGACTGTACTCCGCGGAAAATATGGGAACCGTGTCCGTCATAAACGGAGAATACCTTCTGGATGGCGCTATGGAGAGGGATTATTACTGTCACGGTCCGGTGGCGGAGGAGCATATCGTCTGGTCCGACTATGAGAAGCAGGGGACTGTTGTTCGGATGAATATTGCCAACACCTCATCCCGGACAGAATATATCGAGGTGCCGCTGACAGGTTACCTGGGCTATACTGTCACAAGTCCTCTGTATATTGCGGAAGAGAGAGGGGCTCACGGCGATCTGCGCATCGGGGTTCCCGGCGGCTACTTGGGGGGGCAGAAATCTGTTATCGGGAGCCGCCTCTGTATCTGGCCGCCGACCTTATATCGCTTCTAAGCATATTGGGGCTGGCGGGAGTTATGCTGCTTAAGAAGTGTGCCTGGCGGCGGAAAGGTATGGTTGATGTGATATGAAAGAGGAGAACAGGTTATATGCCGCTTTGCTGGCGCTGATCCTTGTCGTTGCGTCCATCCCTGTCTTTTGTATGTATATCATGGACGGAGGCATGGTGAGACAGTGGACCGCTCTGCTGCAGGAGTTGTCCGTAAATAGGATCGCTTTATTTCCCGAAGTGGAATATGCGCAGGAGAACGGTTTTTTTGCCCAGGCATTGAATTCCAAGCTTTTTTTGCTTTTGCCTGCGCTTATGTATAAGCTAAACGGCAGTATGCAGTGGACCTGGGTGCTTATGCTTTTTGGCATACAGATAATAAGCCTTGGCGGCGCGGTGCTGCTCTATCGGTATGCGTGTCCTGGGAGGGCGGGGGCCCTGTGCGGTATTCTGCTCTATATGACGCTGCCTGTCAGGATCTACCTGTGTTATGACCGGGCGGATATTTCTCTGGCGGTGGTGTGGATGCTGCTTCCCTATTACCTCTGGAGTATTCTTCATATTTTGGATGATAATAAAAGATACCGGTTCATGCTGCTGTCCATAGCGCTTCTGGCAGCCATAGGCTATGGAAACGCGGCGGTTTTTCCGGTGGCCGCGGGACTGACACTGCTGGCGGCACTGATTAGATTAAACGGTTTTCTGCCTGTCACGGTCCTGGGCGGCCTGGTGCTTTCGCTGCCGGGCTTAAGGCACTATCTGAAGTTCCTGTTCAGTGGCGAGAACTCTTCGCTGTCTGCAGCCTATGTCTCCTATGACAGTATCATGCCCAGGGGATATGCCATAGGGGAGCTGTTTAGCTGCTTTATCTATGCGGACGGCAAGCCCGGTCCGGGAGCGGGACTTCTGCTTCTGCTGGCGCTGATGGCATATATCCGCTTTGTAAACGGCAGATCCCTTCTGGAAAAAAGGGATAAGGTCTGTCTGTTTGCAGGGATGTTCCTGGTGGTCCTTTCGCTACGGTATTTCCCCTGGGATCTGGTCCAGCGGGTCCATCCGGTATTTTTGAAAATGGTGGCTCTCTTTCAGACGCCGGGATTGTTTCTACAGCTTGCCTGCTTTTTGCTGACGATCCCCTGCGGAAGGGCAATGGGCAGGCTGTATCGGGAAAATGATAAGCCGGGGAAGGTATTCCTCATGGCGGTGCTTTTTATCCTGTGTCTGGGCACCACGATCTATCAGTGTAATATGTACATTTTCAGCAGGCTGCCGATGGCGCTGTGATACACGGCGGCGTGTCCACAGGCGGTAAACTCGTTTGCTTCTAGCTTATTTTTCAATCGGCAATTTGCATCAGAGCCGCAGATATGCCCTGATCGCAGTAAACTGCTCTGACATGGAGGATTAAAATGCAGGATGTGGAGTGAGTTAAACGGATACCATGGAAATAGAAGAAAAAGAATATTTGCGGCAGCATTCTCTTTTTTATTTACTGCCATGCAGATCACAGGTTACCAGATCAGTATGTATTATGGGACCACAGTGCATCAATCTGCGTTCTTTCAGAGGATAGGCGTATTGTCCGGCATACAATGCGTTGTGCTGGCAACGACAGAATTTGCAATAGGAAGCGTACTGCTGTATCTGCTGTTTACGTTGCTGGAACGTGTAAAGAGTCAGGAAAAGAAAGAATACGGTGGCAGGCTCGTCGGGATATGGGCGCTGACGACAGTTCTGCTGATGGGATGCTGGATGTTGTGTTTTCTGGCGGCTTATCCGGGTTTTTATAATTATGATGCGTTTTCACAGACGCCCCAGGCGCTTTATGATACAGTCCGTTATTCTGCCCATCATCCTCTTTTGCATACGCTGTTTATGGGTAAGATCATTGCGTTTGGATATCATCACGGTGTAGACTTAAATGATGGTATTGCTTTGCATAGCATGATCCAGATGATTATCTGTGCGGCGGCTTTTGCCTATATCTGCTGTTATCTTTTGAAAAATTCAGGCAGGCGGTGGCTTTATGCGGCTGCGTTCTGTTATTATGGTTTTTTCCCGCTGATTCCCATGTTTGCCATAAGCACCACAAAGGACACGATCTTTTCCCTTTTACTACAGCTGACAGTTATTTTCCTGTATGATATGTGCAGGGATATGTCTGCCTTTTTTGCATCCGGACGAAGGGTGATACGGTTTGCGGGAACGGTGCTTCTTATGTGTCTTTTCAGAAAAAACGGCATCTACGTGGTGGTCTGCCTGATTCCTTTTATGCTGTTGCTGTACAGAAAATACTGTAGACAGATATTTCTTCTGTTTGGGATGACAATACTTATTTATACGGCGGTAAACAGAGGGCTTATCCGGATACTGGACGCTGAAGAGGCAAGTGCGGCTGAAATGTTGTCCGTGCCCATGCAGCAGCTTGCAAGGGTATATAATGACCACGGGGAGGAAGCCTTTGAGGAAGATGAACTGGAAATGATATATGCTGTCATTTCTGCGGAAAGGCTGAGGGGGTATGATCCATTTCTGTCAGACAATATAAAGAATAGCTTGAACTTTGATATTGTCAGAGCGCATAAATCGGACTATCTGCTGTTATGGATAAAAAAGGGGGTACAGTATCCCAGAACATATGTGCAGGCTTTTCTGGATAACACCTATCAGGCATGGTATCCGGGTACGTCGATCTATAATGCTCCGAATGCCGGGAAAACATTTTATTTTGATACGGGTATGTGCGCCGGAGGGTATCGTGAGACAAAGGCGCCGGCATTGCTGCAGTTTTATCAGAAGCTTGCGACAGAGGTGTATTATCAGAAACTGCCGATAATACGTCTGCTATTTTCCATAGGTGCAATGCTTTGGGCGGCCATATTTACAATCACATTTGCCATATATCGGAAGCGGCGTCCTTTGACTGCGGCGATGCTGCCGGTGCTGTTATATTGCATGACTGTACTCCTTGGGCCGATTTCTCTGGTACGTTATTATCTGGTGCTGTTTTATGGGTTTCCGGTAAGTATCGGATATTTGCTTTCGGGGGAGGATTCAAATTTATGAACGAAAACAACCATCGTTTGAAAACAGTATTCTTTTGCCTGGTGCGCCGCAAAAGCTTCATCTGTACGGCAGCGGTGACGCTTGTCCTGTCGTTGTTTTGCATTGTGCGGATCCTGCTTCCAAATCATATCTATACCTTCGAAGAGGCGGGAAATCTTTTTTCTGCAGAAAATGGCGGAAATATTCCTGTTTATGAGAATATCTCCCTGTCTCCGGGGGTATACCGCATTCAATTATCCTATACCACGGATACAGATGGCCGGTCTTTTTGCCAGGTGGAGGATGGGTATGTGTATCCGGGCGGTCTGCTGGTGAACTATGACGTCTTGTATTCCAATTTGTCCGTTACGGATTATACTATCTGGCTCTTTGAATCTACGGATACCCTGACCGTCTCTGTGAGACTGGAAGAAGGCAGTACTTTTGTGGCTGGCGGGCTGAGAATCGTGGAGACCAACGGGCTGTGGACGATGCTGCTCACGATCATTTTGTTCTGCGGCATCTGTATTATCGGCTGCATGGCATTTTCTGTTCATCAGAAGCAGTACGGCGTATCTGTCAGAGCAAAAAGTGTCTTTTTCTGCCTGACGACGGTAGTGCTGCTGTCAAGTACCCCGCTGTTGCTGGACGGCGTCAGCATGGGGGCGGATCTGGGGTATCATTTTCACCGCATAGAGTCGGTGAGCGCCGGGGTGACATCAGGACAGTTCCCTGTCCGCATTGCGCCCCGCTGGCTCTATGGGCAGGGGTATGCAGCCCCGATATTTTACTGTGATCTGCTGTTGATCTTTCCGGCTTTGCTCCGTCTTTTGGGATTCCCGCTGGGGATAAGCTATCAGATTTTTGCGGTTGGGGTGAACGCCCTCACCGCATGGGTCGCTTATTACAGTTTCAGCCGTATATTTCGGGATCATAAGATCGGTATCTGCTGCAGCGCACTGTATACGCTGTCCACCTTCAGGCTGTACAGATTTATTATGGTGGGGGTGCTGGGGGAGAGCACTGCCCAGATTTTTCTTCCCCTGATCCTGCTGGGGCTGTATGAGGTGTTTTCAGTGTCTGAGCAGGAGAAGCTTGGGCGCGGAGTCTGGCTTCACATTGCCCTGGGCTACGCGGGACTGTTTCAGACCCATGTGCTGACCAGTGAGATCACGGCGCTGGTAACCTTCCTTTTCTGTCTGGCTTATATCCGCCGGGTGTTTAGGAAGGATGCTTTTCTTACGCTGCTGAAGGGAGCGGGGGGGGCGGTGCTGCTGAGCCTGTGGTATCTGGTGCCCTTTGTGGACTATTATCTGACTCAGGATGTGCATATAAAGTATGTGTCAGGAAGGACCATACAGGAGCGGGGCCTATTTTTGGGGCAGCTTCTGGGGTTGTTTTACAAGATGCCGGAGAATTCTGCATTATCGGGTGCTGGCATGACAAACAGCGACCCCTACGGCTGCAGTGTGATCCTAACGGCAGGGCTGGTGCTTTTCCTGATTTTATGGTTTAGCGGCAGGCTGAAGGATAAAAGCCCCCTGACTCGGTTTGTGAAGGTTTCTGCGGTTCTGTCAGGGATTCTGCTGTTGTTCAGTCTCCAGGTCTTTCCCTGGGACAGGCTCCAGGCGCTTGGCTCCCTACCCGCATCACTTATCAGCAGCCTGCAGGTCCCTTATCGGTTCCTGGGCTGGGGAACCTGCCTGCTTGTGACGGTCATGGGCTATTGCTTCAAAGAGAGAAAGCATTACTTGGGAAAGATGGGAAATCATGTTGTGATAGGGATCATGCTTTTGTCAGTGGTTTCTGCCTGTTATCTGCTGGAGGGTGCAAATAAAACCATTGAACGTCCTAAGGTATATACGGAGGAGGCAATCGGCTTTGGCTATATATCCGGCGCGGAATATGTGATCCAGGGCACGGATGATACGCTGCTGACCTTTGACAGGCCTCGCCCTTCGGATGCTGTATCGATCAGCTCTTATGTCAAGGAGAACCTCCATATTACAGCCCGCTGTATCAACAGCGGATCCAAGCAGGGCTATGTGGATATGCCCCTGCTGCTGTATAAGGGTTATCAGGCGTATGTCGTGGATTCCGGTGAGCGGCTGGACATCACCTATAACCAGAATAACCAACTCAGGGTGATCCTGCCGGCTTTTTTCTCCGGAAAGATAGAGGTAAAATTTGTAAGTCCCCTGTACTGGCGGATGGCGGAAGCGGCCAGTCTGCTTACGCTGGCGGGTCTGGCGGTATTCGGCTTTAAAAGGAGGCAATCAAAAAAACTTCAGAAAAGTAAATAAAATACTATCCTTTTCCTGAAAATAGTTGTATAATTTAACCTATAGGGCGTTTGGCTTCGTGAAATTTGACGACCCGGCTGAAAAAAGAGGGGAGATCATATGGCAAAAAAAGTAAAAAAGAGCAGCATTGGCGTAAAGGTTTTCAGCACTATGGCGATAATGGCGGTCGTTATCGTGTTTACGGTCATAAGTGATATCAGTGCGCTGGGGATCATCGGAAATTATAATGGGGTGATTGGGGAAAACTGCCTTGGAATGGAACGTGCCAGCGGACAGCTGGAGGCGTCTGTCCAGAAGATGCAGATGTATTCCTCCCTGCTCCACTATGAGCAGACGGGAGAAGCCTCCGAGTTCTATCGTTCCAGCCTGAAAAAAGCTACGGAAGAGGTACAGACCTACGGTGCGGAGGTGCGTAACCTTGCGGAAGGCACAGGGGATGAGACCCTGACAGCGGCAGCTAACACCTATCTGTTGTCGGTCTCCGAACTGGTGGTCTGCGCGGAGCGGCTGATTGCGGCAGTGGAGGCATTTGACCGGGCTACCTTTACCGAGGAAGCGGCACAGCTCACCGGCTATATCAATGACATGATGGAGAAGAAGGACGAGTTTGCCGGGGAGATGGATACATACTGCCGCTACATCATGGAGCGGACCACAATAAAAACTTCCGGCACTCGTGCCTTTGATATGGTGATGTGCGGCTTGATCATAGCCTGCTCCCTGGCGGGGATACTGATCGTGGCGAAAACGGTGGCAGGTCCTGCGAAGAAGTCCCGGAAGCAGGTGGATGACATCGTGCGGAAGATCGAAAACGACGAGGGCGACCTGACGGAACGTATCGCAATCATCTCCGGGGATGAGATCGGCCAGATGGCGGTGGGAGTCAACAACTTTATCGAGCAGCTGCAGCTCATCATGCGCAAGCTGAAAACGGAGTCGGAGAATCTTAAAAACTCAGCTGTCAAGATCAATAATGAGGTGGGAACCTCCAATGAGAACGCGGGCAGCGTGTCTGCGGCAATGGAGGAGATGGCGGCAAGCATGGAGGAGATCTCCGCTACTCTGGGGCAGATCGTCTCAGGCAGCGATGCGGTCATGACAGAGATCCAGCAGATGAACAATTACGTGCAGGACGGCGTGCGGCTGGTGCGTGATATTACGAACCGTGCGGACGAAATGCACAAGGAGACCCTGGAGAGCAAGGAAGAGACGGCGGAGAATGTGGAGCGCATCAGAGAGACCTTGAATGCGGCTCTGGCGGACAGCCGCAGCGTGGAGAAGATCAACGAACTGACCCAGGATATTCTGGGGATCTCCAGCCAGACCAACCTGCTGTCCCTGAACGCCTCTATCGAGGCGGCGAGAGCGGGAGACGCTGGCAGAGGCTTTGCTGTGGTGGCGGATGAGATCAGAGGCCTGGCGGACAGCAGCGCATCTACCGCAAGCAATATCCAGAGCATCAGCGCCACGGTCACCGAGGCTGTGGAGCGGCTTGCAGCCAATGCCGAGGCAATGCTGAAGTTTATCGATACCAAGGTCATGAAGGACTATGACACCTTTGTGGAGGTGGTAGATCAGTATCAACAGGATGCGGAGAGCGTCAATGAGATCTTGAATGAGTTTGCAAGCAATGCGGGCGAGATCGAGGAGACCATGCAGGCTATGAATACCGGAATCAGCGATATTTCCCTTGCGGTCGACGAGAGCGCAAAGGGAGTGACCAGCGTGGCGGACAACGCGGTCAGCCTGGTGGAAGCCATCAACCAGATCCAGTCTGAGACGGAGAACAGTAAAAATATCTCCCAGATGCTGTCTGACGAGGTGGAGAGATTCAAGAAGGTGTAAGCAAAGCATAGCTATGATGAAATCAAATTGCCGCTTTTACGGTTTAATAATCGTGAAAGCGGCAATTTATGTGGCGTCATTTGCATCTGAAAGCAATAATATATCAATTGCTTTTTGCAAATTTTTCTTCTTGCGATAATTGCTGATCAACAGTTTTTCGTGTTGGGATAATATTAGATGATGAGGCGGAGAGTTATTAGGATTTTGTACAGATTGTAAATCCTGTATGGTGATATTTAGCCCCTGGCATATTCTTATTACGCTATCTACTGCTGCATTGCCAATTTTTTCTTCATTTAACATAGTCAGTAAAGTTGAATAAGGCATATCTATCTTTTTAGCATAATCTTTTATCGTAAAGCCATTTTTCTTAATGAGATTTTTCAAATATTGTTCTCTTGTCAAAATAATCGCGCTCCCTTAAGCAGTGAGGAAAATCCTATGTACTATAATAGCATTTTGATAATAAGAAAGCAATGCTGAAAAATACTATGTCGTGTTGCATTTTAAAATAATATTGAAAAACACAGCAAACCGTGTTAAAATTATACAATAGAAACGACAAACCGTTTTGCAAGAGGGAATAATTACTAAAGGAAGAGATAAAATGTACAAATTATTGGAATCAAGGCTTGCATATAAGGGTATTAGCAAAAAACAGCTTGCAGAAGGCATAAATGTAAGCTATGGAAAAATTCTCTCAAAAATATCAGGAAAGTCTAAGTTTACTTTAGATGAAGCCATTCTCATAAAAGAATATCTGGAGGAAGAATTGCCTGTAGAAGAATTGTTTGAAAACGGGTGATTTGAGGAAACAAGCAGTGTAGGGAATTTCAGAGGAGAGAAGTTGAAACGAATTATGAACAATTGTCCGAAAGTAGCGGTTATAGTTCCTGTATATAATGTAAAAAGAGAGCTTATTGAACACTGTGTTGAGAGCATCGTTGCTCAAACTTATCAAAATATCGATATAATATTAGTGGATGACGGAAACGAAGAGGCTTATGAAGCGTTTCTCAAAGAACTAAAAGAAAAGGACAGACGTATTGCAGTTATAAGGCATGATCAAAACAGGGGTCTGTATCAGGCAAGACTGACGGGGGTCAGTATGTCAAACTCGAAGTATATTGCATTTGTAGATGCAGATGATACGATTACGATTGACTGGATCAGAATATTGGTCATGAACGCGGAAAAGAATCATTCGGATATTGTTATGGGTAGAACGATATGCATGGATGAAAACAATTGGAAGTATGTTTTCAACAGTAATTATTCCTTATGTACGCGACAAATGCTTGAAGAGAAAGAAATCATTGATTTTTTTATGAAAGACTGCGGACTTGACTTTTCTATACATACTGTTTGGAATAAGCTATATTCACGTACTTTGTGGGAAAGGGCATGGAGGGACTTAAGGGAAGATAGCCGACATCTGGTAATGACGGAGGATATCCTGTTTTCCTGTATTCTATTTTTTTACGCACAGAGAATGTCTTTTTCAAATCATGATGGATATTTATATTATCGCAATTCGGATTCCGCTACATTGAGTGGTGATTCCGGTGACAAATATAAAAAGAATATAGAGGATCTGATCTATGTTTTTCAAAGTGTCAAATGCTTTATGGAGAAGCAGGGCATTTTTGATGAATATAAGTGTTTCTATGAAGAATGGCGTGACAGATATTTTAGATTTTGGAGTCCAATCTTTGAAACAAATTACAGAAACGATGCAGAAGCCTTAAAACTTAGAGATAAATTTCTGGATGCCTTTGAAAAGAAGGAGTATGAGTATGCAAGAGCGGAAGATGGATATTTCGAGCAGAAAAAGACGGAATGGAACTGCGCACTGGAGGAAATAAAGAGGGCAGTTGCTTCACAGGAATGCATAGCAGTATCGTTTGATTTGTTCGATACATTGATCATGCGTCCGGTATTATACCCGGAGGATGTATATGAAATTGCTCTTTCAGAGATCGATATCTATCCGTATGATGCTAAGATTATTACAAAATACAGAAGGCTTGCGGAAGAGCAGGTGAGAAGAAGCATAAATAAGAGATTTCCGCAGTATGAGGATGTGACATTAGGCGAGATATATGAAGAGATGGAAGAGAGATACAATGTGGATAAGGCATTGTGTGAACGATTGAAGAGAAAGGAAATAGAGACAGAACTGGAATTTTCCGTTAAAAGGCAAACAGGTGAAGAATTATATGAATTGGCCTGCGCCTTGGGAAAAGAGATTTTTGTCATTTCAGATATGTATCTTGAAATGGCCGATATAGAAAATGTCCTTCATCAAAATAATTATACCGGCTATAGCAAAGTATATTTATCGTCAGAGGAGAGACTGTTAAAGTCAACAGGGCATTTATTCGATTTATTTCTTTCTGAGACAGGATTTGAAGGCATCAATGTGGTACATATTGGAGATAACTGGCAGTCAGATGTGATTATTCCGGCAGATAAGGGGATCAAGTCTTTTTTTCTTCCTAAAACGAAGGACATTTTATTTAACTACTTGGGGGATGCTTATACCGGAAATGGAATCGGAGCAGCTATCGGAAACAGCGGCAGCATTGTTGATTATTCCAGATATTTTGACAGTCTGGCTGTCAGATGCCTGTTTGCGGTTGCAGCCAATACCATGTTTGATAATCCGTTTGTTTCCTTTAACGCAGATTCAGATTATAACGGTGATCCATATTTTCTTGGATGCGTTCCGGTAGGGATGCATATGTACGGAATTGCCATGTGGCTTTTGGAACAGGTTAGATATGCCGATTATGAAAAAGTGCATTTTGCGGCCAGAGACGGCTTTTATCTCAAAAGAATTTTTGACCTGATAAACAAAAGTGCTGCAGGAACTGATGCAAAAAGTAATTATTTATATATAAGTAGAAAGGCGCTGATCCCTGTAGAGATATGTGAGGCAAATTTTGTTGACAGGATCTTAGCAAGCTGTGTGTTTTCCGCGAACACCCCGCAGACAATAATCGACAGATATAACTTTGTTCTGAAGCCACTGACGGAGGAATTGGCGGCAGAATACAAAGCAGCAGGATTCCTGCTGGGAAAAAGATTTCAGAACGAGGACGAGTTTGCAGTATTTATTAAAGTACTCAAAGCACAGCAGTTTTCGGAAAAGAAAGCCAAAATAAGCTTTGAACTATGCAGGAAATATTTGGCGGGAAATATCGGTAAAAACGATTTGATTTTTGATTTGGGCTATAGCGGTAGGCTTCATCAATATGTGGTAGAGGCAATTGGGGAAAATGTGGCGGGAGCCTATGTGAATATCGCTGGGTATGATGCGCTCAGGCGAATCGAGAAGAAGTCGCTTGATATTCGATCCTACTATAATTTTGTACCAAGTATGGAAGGAATCATAAACGAATATATATTTTCAGACCGAAATCCATCCTGTGTGGGCTATTCGGAAAACGAAAATGGAGTCATTCCGCTTTTTGAGGACAAGATGAAGGACTATATTGGCGATTATGTTGTGAATGAGATCAACCGGGGAGCGTGTAAATTTACAGAAGAGTTTTTGAAATTCTTTGGAAAAAGAAGAGATATTATCAAATTTCAGCCCATGGATGCAAGCGTCCTGTACGAAAACTTTCTTGTTATGCCCAAAAGGTTTGACGAAAATATTTTTGACTGCTGTATGATAGAGGACGAATTTTTCGGGGGTATAAAGCAGAAGCCACTGAATGAACAGTGGGATTGGCAGCGTGACGATCAAAAAACAAATAAAGTCCAGACTGCGCAGGAGCAAGCAGTTTATGCAGGTCAGGATCTGAACTATGAGGTCTATCTAAAAAATGTACATAAGCGGAACTTGATCGTAAAAGGATTATATTGGTTTTGTGTTGATAAAAGTTTTTTCAAAAAAAGACTTTCAGAGCATCTCAAAAAAGGTAGTGGAGAAGAGAACACATGAATAAAGCTATTGGTGCAGTTTTACTGGAAAGACATCATGATTACAGTACGTTGAGCAGTTCCTTTGAATCGGTTGGCTTAAATTCTGGAAATCAGGTTTTCAGAGAAGCACTTTTACGCAATTTGCTCTTAGAGAAGATGACCTATGAGGAATATTGTGCCGCACAGGAAAAATACGTGGGCCTACCTGTTGTGGTGACAGATCTCATATGGATAAATGAGAGCAGTAATTTCGATTATCTGTATGACAGGGTGCGGAGATTTAAGGATATAGCCTTTGTGCCTATAAGTGCGGGATTGCAGGCAAAAAGTTTTGATACGGACTTTAAGTTGAACAGCTCTGTGCAAAGGACACTTTCTGCGATACAGGAGCGTGCCGTCATAGGAGTGAGAGGAGAATATACGGCAGAGATATTAAGCCGGCATGGCATCAAAAATATTGAGATAATAGGCTGTCCCTCATTATATTATGCAGGTACTACGAGTTTTAAGATAGAAAAAAAAGTGGATAAAATAAACAGAGTAAGCGTCAACTTTAGAACATTTTATGGGCTGCTTTCGAGAGAAGAAAAGCATTTTCTGACATACTGTGCAAACAGAGGATATGATTTTGTCGAACAGACTCAGTATGAATTTACTCCGGATAATGCGGTGGATAGGAACTATTATAATTATGTGTCAAAATGGATCAACAGTAAGAAAAAAATATACTTTGATGTAGACGAATGGAAAAAATATTTAACAGCTTTCCAGTTTTCGATGGGGTTTCGCTTTCACGGAAATGTAGTGGCATTATGGGATAGGATTCCAGCGCTGTTTTTTGCCATAGACAGCAGAACGGAAGAGATGCTCCGATATTTTGAACTGCCGTTTATCAGGCCTTGTGACTTTGACGATACAAAGCCAATAGAATATTATTATGAACTGGCAGACTACAAAGCGTTTAACAAAGGTTATGAGCAGAAATATTTAAAGTACAGGGAGTTTTTGACAAAGAACAACATTCCCCAAAATGGGAAATGAATATGAGGGACTGCACGCTGGTTGTAATAGTGTGCAGTCCCATTGACTTTCAGCCCGGCTCCGATATCCTGGACACTCCCACATAGATCTCCGAGATCTCATACCAGGTGGCATAGTCCGTCACGCCTGTCTGAGGCAGATTGAAAATGCCCTGGAAAATTCGGACCGCCTCGGCGGTCCTGGGGCCGTAGATGCCGTCCGCCGCAATGGTGGGGATGGCGGGATAGTTGCGGGCAATGCGGTTTAACTGGGTCTGAAGCTGGCGCACCTTATCGCCGGAAGCCCCGATGTTCAGAGCATAGCCGGGCCAGGAGGAGGGCACGCCGGAAATGATCTCCGCCGTGTTGATATACATATCGTTGCCGTAGTAGTAACGGATGATCTCGATGGCGGAATAGCCCTGGTCTCCCAGATATTTGGACCCCCACTGGCTCAGGCCGTTGCAGGTCACCCTGTTGCCGTCGCAGTAGGAGGTGAATATGGGCTGCCGCACGCCGGGCCTGGACAGGTAGTTGGCAAAAATGGTATCCACCAGATAGTCGATATTTTCGTAGATGTTCCTGCCGTATATCCATTTCTGGTCATAGGCGGTGGAGGAGGTAATGGTAAAGTCATAGCCCTGGTTGCGGTACCCCGAAACCATCACTGATTCGTGGTTGCAGAGAGCTTATATTGGACGAGCTGGTAATCAAACTAAAGGGGAAAGAGGCATATGAAATAATAGAGAAAAAAATAATATAATGGGTATTGTGCAGGCAGGCAAATAAGAACATTTTCATATTTGTCTGCCTGAATCTGTCAGTTTAAGTGATATAGGAATCATATTCTTCTTCTGTTTCATATGTATTAGCCAAATATACATATGGAACGCCGTGATTATCCTTTATCTTAAATTGTCTGTAATAGCTTTTGTTGTCAACCTTTACTTTAAAGGTATGCTCTATATTGTTAATCTCATAAATCATACCTTCAAATAAGGTTGCAGGTAATATCATATAAGCGTCGGCAACTTTTATTTCTTTGTGTACAATGGGCAAGTCCTTAAAGTGAATATTTCCAAAGTCAAAATTTACCTTATACAAATCTCCTGATGTTTTGCCGCCAACGCCGTTTAATTCCAACTGTCTGTCCTGCTTTACTGCGCCTTTGATTTTTAACGGCACAATGCTTTTTAACCACATAGGCATTGTTGAGCCTGTGTCAACCAAAACTCTGCAGTTATAGAACCAAGGCAGTACAATGACAGGACTGTTTTCTTTTTTATCCAGATTGTATATTTCTTCTGTCAGCATAAAGTCATAACTCCTACGTTTACTTTACTTCCCGTGGTATACCAGCACATAATGTCTTCTGTTCCTGATATCTGCAAAGTAAGCAGTTCTTCTTCTGATTTATCTGTGTAAACGATTTCTGCCGACTCTATTGTTACACCATCGTTGTTTTCATATTGTATATCTGTAATCCCCAAATACCTGTCAGGATACTTTTCTGCCATCTGCTGCCGTGTCAGTCTCATGTAATCAACCTCCCTGCACTTATAGCTTTTTTATCATTATAACAGACAAAGTGGTAAAAGTCATTAAAAATTCAACACTTTAGCACATATGATTTAATGTAAAGGATATTGCTGTGGGGCAGTCTATGAAAGAAATAGAAAAAGAAATGGAATATAAGAACAAAAAAGTTCATGTGATTTTGCAATTTCCGGAAGAAACTGGCAGAACAACGCATATTGAAGAAGTGAAAGAGATTCTGAAAATGGAATTGCATAAACAGATGAAAAAAAGGAAGAGTGATTTTTTATGAAGAGAGTGCGGATGTTATTAAGAGTAAGTTCTAATCAGCAATTGGAAGCGGATGGAGATTTGTCTGTACAGCGGCAATTAGTAGCAGAGTATGTGGGTAGGCAGGATGATTGGGTATTGGATACAAAGGAATATTTTGAGGGAAGTAACAGTGGCTACAAAAATGCGGTGGCAGACAGAGATGTCCTTCAGGAGGCGCTGCGGGATGCACAAAATTCAGAATATGATATTCTGGTGGCATATAAGGATGACCGTGTAGGACGCAGAATGTGGGAAATTGGGCCATATGTTATGGCTTTAAAGAATGCAGGAGTGGATATTTATACGGTCAAGGATGGCTGTATTACCCCTGAAGTCGAAGATATGATGGGTCAGATAATGTTAGCGCTTCGATATGGCAATGCCCAGAAAAGCAGCTCTGATACGGGAATGAGGGTCAGGGACACTGCCTGGAAATTGGTCCAGCAGGGAAAATTTATGGGCGGGGCGGCTCCGTATGGCTATAAATTAGAATTATCAGGAGAATTGAGCAAGCACGGGAGAGCCTTGCATCATCTTGAAATTATTCCAGAACAGGCAGAAGTGGTAAAACATATCTATGATTTATCACTTAATCAGGAATTTGGCTCGACCAAAATAGCCAGATTGCTGAACGAAGATGATTATTATAAAAGCAAAGCGCCCAAGGACACATGGAAAGCCGGCACTATTACAAGCATCCTGACAAACCCTGTTTACGCGGGTCATGTGGCATACAAACGCCGTGAACGGCAAGACGGAAAGCTCCATAGACTGGATAGCAAGGACTGGATAAAGTCAAACAGTCCTGATGAAAGCATACAAATCATCAGCGGTGAAATGTGGGACAGGACACAGGATAAGCGAAAGTGTAGGTCTGATGAGTACGTAAAAACGCTGGAACATGAAAATGTAACTGTAATAAGGAGGAACGACGGTATGTTATCGCTCATAGACGTGATTCACTGTGGTTATTGCGGCAGAAAAATGACAAACGGAAGTAAATATAATTATTGGATAATAAAAGAAACAGGCGAAAAGAGAACCAGCAAAACCCCTATTTATCGCTGCCAGTCTGCACAAAGTGGAATCCCCCATAATAAAGTGAAACAGTTCCGCGCTGACTGGGTGGAAAAGATAGTATTTGAGTGTCTGACAGAATATATTGGACGTTTGCAGGAGAATGAAAACATTTTTGATATAATAGAACAGAGCCAGAATAAGGAAAAGAAGAAGCAGGAAGCGGAGATAGCAAAGCTGCAGAAAGGGCTTGCAAAGACCATACAGGGAATTGAAACTATGGAAGAGCATATTCCCGAAGCAATGACAGGAGATTATGCGCTATCCCTGACGGAATTGATGGATGCCATTCATAAACGGAAAGAAAAGAAGGCGGAAGAGGAACGGCTGCTGCAGGAAAAACGGGAAGCATTAAAAGAGGTCAGGGTCACAGCGGATGAATGGAAAACCTGGCAGCAGATATTCAGAGACGCCGACAGAGAGACCCAGAGAGTTCTTGTAAATAAGCTGATAGAAAGAATTGATGTGACCAACGAACAGATTGTAGTGCGTTTTAAAATCAATCTGAATGACTTCCTACCCCGAATCAGTGGTGATTCCGGTACCACTCCGTATATACCCGGTTCAGGGTAAAGGACTGGATGGCGAGCACATTGGCATAGATGGCGCTTTCAGGCCAGGTGGAGTATATTTCGCAGGAGGCCACATTCTTGATATAGTCCCGGTAGCGGACCCAGTAGTTGGGGGCGGTGGGGTCTCCGGGAGCGCCGTCATGGACAATGACGTACTCCGGTATGACCACACGGCTCAATACGATCTCCCCTGTTTCCGCCATGGGCTTGATCTCGTCCTCCGGTATTTTCGGCGGGTATTCTCCCCAGAGAGTGTGGGCGGGGATGGTGACCACTTTTTCCGCCTCGTCTGCGGCGGCAAGGGGGTCCATGCGGATGACCTGCAGGGACAGCTCATCCGCCAGGATCTCGGAGCCGGATACATAAACGGGCTCATATCCTTCGGCGGTGACGGATATATTGTATTCGGAGTATGGCTGCTCGGATGCGTCCGGGTTCAGGGAAAGCTCAATGGGAGGTGCGGCCAGCTCTATGGTGGGAGTCTGTCCGGAGCTGTCGGTGGTAAGTACTTCCAGAGGGTTTTCCGGATCGCCGGTGTAGGAGACGGTGACAGTGGCATTTTCTACGGGGACCAGCCCTATGGTGGAGATGACACTGATCTTCAGTGTGCCGGCGCTTGTATCCGGCTCCTGAGAAGCAGTCAGCTCAGGCGCCGGGGTGTTTGCGGAACGTAGATTTATATTGGACATATGGAACCTCAAAGGATTTGTTATGGTATTTATATGCCCGTTTTGAAAAAAAGTGCAAAAAGTACTTGACGAATTATCTGACATGGTGTATTTTTGTATTAAGAACTTAATACAAAAATACAGAAAGGACGATGAAAATGGCATGGAAACTGGATAATGACAGACCGATCTACGCGCAGCTTGTGGACAGGATCCAGATGCAGATCGTGTCGGGGCAGTACCCGCCGGGAGGGAAGCTTCCCAGCGTCAGGGATCTGGCGGCGGAAGCGTCGGTGAATCCCAACACGATGCAGAAGGCGTTTGCAGAGCTGGAGAGAAGCGGGCTGATCGTGACGCAGCGGACCAACGGCAGAAATGTCACCGAGGACGGGCAGCGGATAAAGGACATCAGAGCGAGCCTGGCCCAGGCCCAGGTGGATAGCTTTTTCGCCAGGATGAAGGAGCTTGGCTATGAGGGGGCAGAGACGGTGGAGTTGCTGAACCAAAAACACTTTATGCATAATAATGAGGGAGAACAGAAATGAATGAACTGGTAGAGCTGGTAGGAGTGACGAAATCCTACGATTCAAAAAACATTGCAGTGAACAACATCACGCTGACCCTTCCGAAGGGAAAGATCATCGGTCTTTTAGGGCCAAACGGCAGCGGTAAGACCACCCTGATCAAAATGATGAACGGGCTTCTGACCCCTACGCAGGGAAGCATCAAGATCAACGGACAGTATGTGGGGACGGAGACCAAAGCCCATGTGGCGTATCTGCCGGACCGTACCTATCTGTCGGGCGGACAGAAGATCGGCCAGATACTGGATTACTTCTGCGATTTTTATGCGGATTTTTCAAAGGAAAAGGCGCTGGAGATGCTCCACAGCCTTAACATTGATCCTTCCGTAAAGCTAAAGACCCTGTCCAAGGGCAACAAGGAGAAGGTGCAGCTGATCCTGGTCATGAGCCGCAATGCGGATCTGTATGTGCTGGATGAGCCCATTGCGGGGGTGGATCCGGCGGCAAGGGATTATATCCTGCGTACTATCATCAATAATTATAATCAGGACGCAACCGTTATCATATCCACTCATCTGATCGGGGACATCGAGCAGGTGCTGGACGAGGTGATCTTCATGCGCTACGGACATCTGGCCCTCTATACCTCCGTAGACAATATCAGGGAGCAGCACGGCAAGTCCGTGGACGCATATTTCAGGGAGGTGTTCGCATGTTAGGAAAAGTGTTGAAGAACGAATGGAAGGGAACATACAGGATCGGCTGTCTGATGCTGATCGTGCTGGCGGGAGTCACCTTTTTGGGCTGGCTTGCCTTTCAGTCTCCCATGTGGAGGGAACTGTCCAGCGAGACCTATTATTCTCAGGACAGCTTTGGTGCGAGTGTTTTGAATCTTGTAAGCGTATTCACGCTGATACTCTATGCCATCATGCTGGCGGCGGTGGCTATCGGTATCATTGCCTATCTGGGGGTGCGTTTCTACAGGACCATGTACACGGACGAGGGTTATCTGACCCATACTCTTCCGGTGACGGAGGGAAAGCTGCTGTTTGCAAAGACTTTTATCAGCGGAATCTGGAGCCTGATCGTTTCCCTGGGCATCATTGTGTCGGTATTTGCGCTCTTTGCATTTATGATAAGCGCTCTGCTGCCCAACGGGTATTCTCTCTCCGATTTCTGGTGGGAGGCCCGGAACGTGTATGATGATGAAATCAGGGAGATATTTGAGGTGTTTGAGGATGAGCTGGGTATGAATTTCCGGGCCTATTTCATATACATGGTGGTTTCCCTGGTCCTCGGCTCCTTTACCAGTATCATGACACTGTTCGGCGCTATCTCCATGGGCCAGCTCTTTACCAAGCACAGAGTGCTGATGGCCATCGTAAGCTATATCGGCGTCAGTATGGTCAAGGGGATATTCAGCTCCGTCATAGAGGGTATTGTCACCAATATCTATGCAATGGGGAACCATCATTCCGCCGCTGTGGTAGGCAGCTATCTCAACACAAATCTGGTCATCAGCTTTGTGCTCAGCGTGCTGTTTGCGGGGCTGCTGTACCTGGCGTCCTGGCTGGTGAATACCAGAAAGCTGAACATGGAGTGATGTGTTGAAGCTCCGCGAGAACGAAACGGGCGGGACCGAGACGGCGTCAACGCATCCGCCCGGCTCGTTGCCTGTGGGAATCAAAGAAACGAGGGGGATTACCGATGAAAAACGTAATGAAAAAGATTGGCTGGTTCATAGTGTCGATGCTGCCGGTGCTGGCATTTTTCGCGATCCAGTTAGGCTGCGCCATGGTGATCATGGTGGTGATGACGGTGGGCGTCATGCTGAATACGCCGGTGGAAATGAGCGCCGACGCCATGCAGGTCATTGTGATGGAGCAGTACTATGAAAATATCGTGCCCATACTGATCGTAAGCCAGATAGCTGCAGCGCTGGTATTCGGCCTCTGGTATTACTTTGCCTGGGGCAGGAAAAAAAGGCCGGAAGGCACGGAAAAGCCCACAGCTCTTAAACTGCTGCTGATAGTTCTGCTGGGGGTGGCGGCACAGTTTGCCACCAGCGGTATTCTCTCTCTGGTCCAGATAGCTGCGCCAGAGGCTCTGCAGGAGTATGAGGAGCTGATGGAGCTGGCGGGGATCACGGAGTTCACCCTTCTGACGCTGATCTCCACGGCGCTGCTTGCGCCCCTAAGCGAGGAATTGGTGTGCCGGGGCGTTATCCTTCGGCTGGCGGGGAAGATCAGCCCTAATTTCTGGGTGGCGAATATTGTGCAGGCTCTGGCCTTCGGTATCCTGCACGGCAATCTGATACAGGGGGCCTATGCCTTTGTGCTGGGGCTGCTCCTGGGGCTGGTGTACAGACAGTTCAAGAATATCTGGCTCTGTATGCTGCTCCACGCGTCCATGAATCTCTCCAGCGTCCTGGTGGAGCCCTTTTACAACTTGTTCCCGGAAGATATTTCGGAGGGCGGAGCGGCGGCGATCCTGGCGGTGGTCATGGTGGCGGCCGCAGCCCTGGGGGCGCTCTGCGTCAGAGGAATCGTAAAGAAGCGGACGGATGATCGTTTCTGACCGGACCGTATGAACACGTCAGTGCTTAGCGAGGTACTATGTCGAATAGAATTCGACACGAGCTTAGCACTGTTACGCTGTTCATTCCGAGCGGGAGCGTGTCCGGGCAGGAATGATCATCCGTCAGAAGCGTTCCATTGCCGGATGCAGCTGTTGTCGGGAACTGTAAAGCGAATGAAAAAAAATTGCCCTGCGTTTGATTATTTGGTATAATAAAACGTAGGGATTTTTTTGCGCGGAAACATAAAGAGCAGGAGAGTACAAATGCAGAAGATGATCAGTCAGATTAGGGAGGAAAATTTTGATTATGAGAATGGTTCTCTTGATTTTTCCTGCGCAAAAATCGAGATCTCTCTGAACAGGGGCCAGGTCTATGAGGGGTCCTTCCGCATTTATGCCGCCGGGGGAAAGTTCACCGACGGCAGCGTATTGTCCTCGGATCTTAGGATGGAGTGTCTGACGCAGGAGTTTGTGGGCTGTGATGTGGAGATCCAGTTTTGCTTCCACGGGGAGAACCTGGAGGAAGGGGATGTGGTAAAAGGGAACTTTTATGTCATCAGCAATCAGGGAGAATATTACCTCCCCTTCGTGGCGTCTGTAGAGCATACGCTGTTGGATTCCTCCATCGGCGCGGTGAGGAACCTGTTTCATTTTGCCAATCTTGCCAAGAGCAACTGGCAGGAGGCAGTCAGACTCTTTTATTCCACCGGCTTTAACAGTATTTTTTCCGGCGGTGACGCACAGTTTGCGGAAAGCTACCGGGCGCTGTCCGTCTACGAGGGCTCGGAACAGAATATGGAGGAATTTCTGATCCAGGTAAATAAGAAACAGAAGGTGGAGTTTCTGGTACAGGAAGAGGAACTGCTGCTGGATACAGCCGGAGCTGACGGCGCTTACGCCGTGGCGGAGCGGGAGCTTACAATCGTGCGGAACGGCTGGGGATATACAAGACTTTATGTGGAATGTATCGGCGATTTCCTCTTTACGGAGAAGGAAGTGATCACGGATGATGATTTCCTTGGGAACCGTTGTATGCTTCCCGTATTTATAGACGGAAACCTTTGCAGACAGGGGAAAAATTACGGTCAGGTCCTTCTCTATAACTGCCTTGTGACGCTGTCGGTCCCGGTGACAGTCAGGATCGGGGACGGATCCCTTAGGAATCCTCAGGAGGTGGCGCGAAAGCGTTGTACGGTCCAGTTGATGGAGCTTTATCAGGCTTTCCGGATGAAAAAGATCAGCACGGGCACCTGGCTGAAGGAGACGGGGAAGCTGGTGGAAAAGCTGGTGGCCATGGATGAGAATGACGTGTCCGCAAGGCTGTTTCAGGCCCAGCTGCTGATCACGGAGGAGCGCTACAATGAGGCCGGATGGATACTGGATCATGTGGCGGAGCTGCTGGAAAGGGGAGCGGGCAGCGACACTCTTCGCGCTTACTATCTGTATCTGAGCACTCTGATCCACAGAGATAAAAAATTCGTGGACAGGGTCACCACGGAGGTGGAGCATATTTACCGGGAGGACAATGCAAACTGGCGGGTGGCATGGCTGCTTCTGTATCTCTCGGAGGAATATCACAAGTCCGTTACCGGAAGATGGGTGTTTCTGGAAAAACAGTATACTGCGGGCTGCAGCAGCCCCATACTATACATAGAGGCGGTGGCGCTCTTAAACAGTAATCCGGCGCTGCTTCGGAGACTGGGGCCCTTTGAGCGGCAGGTGATCTGGTACGGAGCCAGGGAGGAGCTGCTGAAGCCGGAGGTGGTGGGACAGCTGCTCTATCTGACGGACAAGGTCAGGGAATATTCGGATGTGCTGTACAGGACCCTGAAAAAGCTCTATGAAAAGAAGAACGACGTCCGCATCCTGCAGCAGATATGCGCGCTGCTGATCAAGGGCGGAAAGACGGAGCTGAAGTATTTTGAGTGGTACAGGCTGGGAGTGGAGAATAATCTGCGCATTACAAACCTGTATGAATATTATATGATGGCTCTGGATCTGGACGTGCCCGGAGGGATCCCCCATGAGATACCCAAGGTAGTGCTTATGTACTTTTCCTATCAGAACAGTCTGGATCATGAGCACGCCGCATGCCTTTATGACTATATATTGCGGAACAGCGACAGGCTGAAGGACATTTATGAAACCTACCGCCTGCGCATGGAGCATTTCTGCATGGAACAGATCGGCAAGGCGCACATCAACAGACAGCTGGCGGATATATATGATCGGCTGCTGAAGCCGGAAATGATCACGGAGCAGACCTGTGAGCCACTGTCAAGGCTGTTGTTTGCTCATTTGATCCGGGTGGAGGACGAGCGTTTCAGAAAGGTGTATGTGTATCAGCCGGGGAACCGGTATCCGAAAGAATACTCCATAAGCGGCGGGAAGGTGTGGGTCTCGCTGTACGGCGGCGATTATACCATTGTCTTTGAGGACGCAGCAAATAACAGATTTGTCAAAAATGCAGAGTATACCATAGAGAAGCTGATGCTTCCGGGGAAATTTTTAAAGGCGCTGAACGATTTTTACGTTGACAATCCGGAGCTGGATCTATATCTCTGTACCAGTGAGAAGGAGGGGGTCATAAAATCCGCGGAAAGCGCAGCCAGGGCAAGGCGTGTGGCGGAGTCCCAGCAGGTGGAGGACAGCGTAAAGCGTGAGTTGATGCTGAAGCTGCTGCAATATTATTATGAGACGGATGCAGTGGAGGAGCTGGATGGATACCTGGGGAAAATAACGCCTGATATGTTTACGGCGGAGGAAAGAGGAAATGTCATCCGATATATTGTGCTTCGGGGGAATCTGGAGCTGGCGAGGCAGTGGCTGAACGCCTACGGTCCTTACTTCATTGATGTGAAGCTTCTGGTCCGGCTCATAGGACCGTTGATGGAAAAGTACAGCATGGCGGAGGACGCCGTGCTGACGGCCTCGGCAGTCTACGCCTTCAGCAGGGGGAAATACAACAGTACCATTCTTAAGTATCTGGCCCTGTATTACAGAGGAATGACAAAGGGCCTGCGGGATCTGTGGAAAGCGGCTCAGTCCTTCGGCCTGGACTGCTATCATCTCTGTGAGAATATACTGGTGCAGATGCTGTACACAGGCTCCTTTGTGGGAGAGAAGATGGAGATCTTCCGTTATTATGTTTCCCAGGGCGCAAAGCATGAGGTGGAGGAAGCGTTCCTGGCTCAGTGCTCCTATGATTATTTTGTGAAGGAGCGGGTCACGGAAAAGGATGTGTTTGACGAGATAGAGCGTATGTATTTGCGGGGGGAGCCGGTAAAGCGTATCTGTAAGCTTGCCTTTCTGAAGTATTATGCGGAGAATCAGGCGGAGCTGACGGAGGCCGGAGCGGAATTGACGGGGCGTTTTCTGGAGGAACTGCTTAAGCAGCGCATCCACCTGGAATTTTTCAGGGAATACAGGCGCAACGGCAAGGTCATTCAGGAGATGGCGGACAAGACCATCATCGAGTACCGCGCCGAGCCCCACACAAACGTATGTATCCACTATGTACTTTTGCACGAGAACGGGGAGTCCGACGAGTACAGCGCAGAGTATATGCGGGAGGTTTATGCGGGCGTCTTTTTCAAGGAGTTCATTCTGTTTTTCGGCGAGAGCCTTCAATATTATATCACGGAGGAGCGGGGCGGCGACGAGCAGCTGACGGAGAGCGGTACCCTGCAGAAGAGCGATATTCGCGGAAACGAGGCGGAAAGCCGGTATCATCTGGTAAACGACATTGTCATCAGCAAGACCCTTGAGGACTTTGACACCATGGATCATCTTCTGGAGGAATATTACAGAAAAGAGTTCCTGGACGGCAGACTGTTTGAACTGAAATAGAGGGGGCGGAGAAAGCATGGGATTCTTAAGCAGCGGCAAGGTCATTGTGGGATATGACCTGGGAAATGAATTTTCACAGATCAGCTACAGCTTTTCCGATTCCGGCGAGGTGGAGACCATTTCCCAGGTGGCGGGTACGGAGTATTACAACATACCTACGGTCCTCTGTAAGAGGATCGGAGTGAACCAGTGGTTTTACGGCAAGGAGGCCCTGCGTTACGGAGCGGAGCAGCAGGGGATCCAGGTGGACGGTCTGCTGACTCTGGCGCTGGATGGAGAGCCTGTGCTCATAGACGGCGAGAGCCTGGATCCGGTGGCGCTGCTGACGCTGTTTTTCAAGCGGAGCTTAGGCACCCTGTCCCAGGTGGCGTCCACGGACAAGATAGAGGCATTGATGATCACCTGTGAGACGCTGGATCACCGGATGCTGGAGGTGCTTGGACAGGTGGTGGCGGGGCTTAATTTGAAAACAGACAGGATCGCTTTCCAGAGCCATATGGAGAGCTATTACAACTATATGATTTATCAGCCTGACGAGCTTCGGGTATATCAGTCGGTCCTGCTGACTCGCGAAAGGGACAGTATCCGGATATATCGAATGGAGAACAACAGGCGCACCACTCCTATCGTGGTATTCATCGAGGAGGCGGAGGTCCCGTTTCCCCGGCAGAGGATACCGGAACCGGAGGAGGGCCTTAAGGAGGAAGAAAGAAAAGAGCTGGACGGCGCTCTGCTGAAAATAGCGGAGGAGCTCTGTGAAGGCAGACTGGTGGGAAGCGTATTCCTGATCGGCGACGGCTTTGACCGGGAGTGGATGAAGGATTCCCTCCGGTATCTCTGCAAAAAGCGCAGGGTATTTCAGGGGAACAATCTGTTCAGCAAGGGCGCCGTTTTCGGAATGCGGGAGAAATTGAATGCAGACAGCGCCGGAAAGGAATATGTATTCTTAAGCCGGGACAAACTGAAGGCAAACATAGGCATGGAGATCCTGCGGCAGGGAGAGGAATCCTATTATGCGCTGCTGGACGCGGGGACCAACTGGTACGAGGCGGAGACGGAGACGGAATTTTACCTGCAGGAGGGAAATGAGATCCAGCTTACCATCACGCCGCTGAACGGACAGAACGGCAAGCTTGCCAGAATCGTGCTGGAGGATGTACCGGAGACGCTCACAAGGCTTTGGGGAAGGTTTTACATGGAGGCGGAAAACATTCTGTCCGTGGAGATAGAGGACGAGGGGCTGGGCGAGATCCGTCCGGCTACGGGAAAGCTCTGGAAGGAAACCATTGAATTATACTAGGAGGCTGCTATGCGCGTAAGCGTCTGTGTGGGAAATTATGCGTCAACTCCATATTGTGTGCCGGGGATCGAGATCAATGTCTGCTGCATGGAGGAGCTTTGCTTTGTACTGAAGGAAAATGCGTTTCTGCTGGATCTCTCCCTGATGAACGATGAGCTGCTGGACTGGATAGAGCGGGAATGTGGGCTGAAGGAGCTGGCGAGGGCGCTTCATTCCATGGTTCATAAGCAGGGTTCCCTCAGCGCGTTTGTCGCCACGATCCAGAATTATGTGGGCCTCTATGATGTGCAGACCGTGGCGGAGACGGAGCAGGTGTTGAAGCAGGGAGCGGGCTTAAGCAGTATTGAAAAGAAAAAGAACCAGGTGGATCATCTGGTCAAAAAGAAAAAGTATATTTCAGCAGTCAGAGGGTACGACAGCCTGATAGAGAAGTGGCAGGAAAATGTGGAGGAGGGTGAGGCTCTTCCGGCGGCGGAGTGTCTTGCCGCCATCTGGCACAATAAAGGCGTGGCGCTGGCGCGGCTTATGATATATGAGAAAGCGGCAGAATGCTTTTTGACGGCATACGAGCTGGAGGGAAGGCGGGATTTTTACCGGGATTATCTGGCGGCAAAGAGGATGGCGTTAAGCGAGAGCGAATATGTTTCCTTTGTTGCGGAAAATACGGAAAGGTATGAGCTGACTCTGGAGCTGGAGAAGGATATGGAGCGTCTGGTGGGGGAATGGGAGCAGCAGCCGGAATATCTGCGGCTCTATGCCCATAGAGAGCTTAGGACAGGGGACAGGAAACAGAAATATTACGAAGAAAACGAGCGGCTGACGCAAGCCCTAAAGGACAGCTACCGCAAGAGTGTGGCAGATTAAAAACAGGAGATCGGAATGGCGTTTTGGAGCAGATTATTCAGAAAGAGAAAAAAAGCAGGAAAGCAGTCTCCGGAGGATTGGGAAAATATCGTCTATGACAGAGAGGATGTTGACTTCCGGGATGAAGAGCAGCGCAGTCGGTATATCACCAACTGTCTGGAGCAGATGGCGGAGGCGTCAAAGGAGATCGATCTGCTGACGGGGGAGTACGGCCTGGTGACCTCCTATCTGACGGATATGGAGGAGATAGAAGCGCTTCCGGAACAGGAGCGGGAGGGCTTAAACAAGGTCGCCAGACAGCTTCTGGCCCAGGAGCAGGAGTGCGAGCGTTACCGCGGGAAAGAAAACCGCATGGACGACAATGAATATTATCAGATGCGCAAGCAGGAAAATGAGGTGCAGGAGGGCATCGGCAAGCTGAAGGAGTGCGAGAATTACGGAGAACTGGTCCGGCAGGACTTAAAGCGGCTGGACAGGGAGCGGAATGCCTTTGAGTACCGCCGCGGCGAGCTGGAGATCCTGATGAATAACTTTCGGGGGATGGCGGTGATATTCCTGACGGCTTTTGTCATCTGTATGGTGCTGCTGATCATCCTGCAGTTTGCTTTTGAGATGGATACCACGGCGGGTTATCTTCTTGCGGCGGGAGCCGTGGTGGTGGCAGAGGCAGTGCTGGTGGTCCGCTATACGGACAGCGAGAAGGAGCTGGGCCGGGTGGAAAGGGCCGTGAACAAGCTGATACAGCTTCAGAATAAAGTAAAGATCCGGTATGTGAACAACAGGAACCTTCAGCAATACCTGCGCATCAAGTATGACACGGAAAGCGCAGCGGCGCTGGAAAAGCTCTGGAACCAGTATCTGCAGGAGAAGGAGGAGCGCAAGGAATTTGCGGAAGCGGAGGCTAAGACAGAGTACTACCAGAAACAGATGGTGGACAGGCTGAAGAACTACCGGGTAGGTACCCCGGACCGGTGGGTGGGCCATCCGGAGGCGCTGCTGGATCCCCGCGAGATGGTGGAGATGCGCCACGAGCTGATCGTGCGGCGGCAGGCCCTGCGCAAGCAGATGGAATACAATACCGGTGTGGCGGAGACCGCCAGAAAAGAGATCATGGACATAGTGAACAAGTATCCCGCCTATGCAGAGGAAATACTTGCCATGGTGGATAAATACGATAACTATTGACTTCCGCTTTTGAGTGGGCTATGATGTTTTACATTGTACGAAGGGAAGTAGAGGAACGTGGAGAACAATGATAAGCTGAGGGAAGAATGTGGTGTGTTCGGCGCCTATGATTTTGGCGGGCAGGACGTTGCGGCCGCCATCTATTACGGCCTGCTGGCATTACAGCACAGAGGGCAGGAAAGCTGCGGCATTGCGGTCAGCGATACCGGCGGCCCCATGGGAAAGGTGCTTTCGGACAAAGCTATGGGGCTGGTAAATGAAGCCTTTACCCCGGAGCAGTTGGAAAAGCTGAAAGGCGATATCGGAGTGGGGCACGTGCGATATTCCACAGCCGGAAGCTCTACCAGGGAAAATGCGCAGCCGCTGGTCTTAAACTATGTGAAGGGCACCCTTGGCCTTGCCCATAACGGGAATCTCATCAATACGCCTGAACTTAAAAAAGAGCTTGCATACACCGGAGCGATCTTTCAGACCACCATTGATTCTGAGATCATTGCCTATTACATTGCCAGGGAGCGGCTGAACTCCCGGACGGTGGAAGAGGCTGTGGGACGCACCATGGACAGGATCAAGGGGGCCTATTCCCTTGTGATCATGTCCCCCAGGAAGCTGATAGGCGCAAGAGATCCCTTCGGCTTCAGACCCTTATGTATCGGAAAGCGGGACAATACCTGGTTCCTTGCCAGCGAGAGCTGTGCGTTGGATACTCTGGGGGCGGAATTTGTGCGGGATGTGCTGCCCGGCGAGATCGTGACCATTTCCCCGGAGAAGGGGATAGAATCGGACATGAGCCATGGGCTTCCCGCAGGGGAGCAGGCAAGGTGCGTGTTTGAATATATCTATTTTGCGAGGCCGGACAGTGTGCTGGACGGGGTCAGCGTATATGATTCCCGGATGCTGGCGGGAAAGTTTCTTGCCCAGGACAGCCCTGTGGAGGCGGATCTGGTGGTGGGGGTGCCGGAGTCCGGCAATGTGGCGGCTCTCGGATATTCTCTGCAGTCAGGCGTCCCCTATGGAACAGCCTTTGTGAAAAACGCTTATGTGGGGCGCACCTTTATCAAACCCGGACAGAAGAGCAGGGAGAGCAGCGTACAGGTAAAGCTGAACCCGATCCGTCAGGCGGTGGAGGGGAAGCGGATCATCATGATAGACGATTCCATTGTCAGGGGTACGACCTCGGACCGCATTGTCCGTATGCTGCGGGAGGCAGGGGCAAGGGAAGTACATATGCGCGTCAGTTCGCCGCCCTTTCTGTGGCCCTGTTATTTCGGCACGGATGTGCCTGCCAGAGAGCAGCTGATCGCATATGACCGCTCGGTGGAGGACGTCCGGGAGCTGATCGGGACGGACAGCCTGGCATATCTGAGGCTGGATCGGCTGGAGCAGATCGTAAAGGGTCTGGGTATCTGTAAGGGCTGTTTTACGGGCAGGTATCCCATGGAGCCTCCCGTGGAGGACATCCGGGGGGAATATATTTTCTGAACAGGAGGATTTGAGCTATGAGTACGGACAGATATGAAAGTCCCTTATCCGAGCGCTATGCCAGTAAGGAGATGCAGTATATCTTTTCACCCGACATGAAGTTTCGCACCTGGAGAAGGCTGTGGATCGCGCTGGCGGAGACGGAAAAAGAGCTGGGACTGTCACAGAACGGCAGACCGGTCATCACCGACGAGCAGATCGAGGAGCTGAAGGCCCATGCCGAGGATATCAATTATGACGTGGCAAAGGCCAGGGAAAAAGAGGTGCGCCATGACGTCATGAGTCATGTGTACGCCTACGGGCAGCAGTGTCCCAAGGCGGCGGGGATCATTCATCTGGGCGCCACCTCCTGCTATGTGGGTGACAACACGGATATCATCGTCATGACCGAAGCGTTGAAGCTGGTGAAGAAAAAGCTTGTGAACGTGATGGCGAAGCTGGCTGACTTTGCGGAAAAGTATAAGGACCAGCCCACCCTTGCATTCACCCATTTTCAGCCTGCCCAGCCCACTACCGTGGGCAAGCGCGCCACACTGTGGCTGCAGGAATTTTACCTGGATCTGGAGGATCTGGATCATGTGCTTGGCGGGATGAAGCTGCTGGGCTCCAAGGGGACCACCGGCACTCAGGCTTCCTTTCTGGAGCTGTTTGACGGCAATCAGGAGACCATTGACAGGATCGACCCCATGATCGCTGAAAAGATGGGTTTCAAGGAGTGTTTCCCCGTGTCCGGCCAGACCTATTCCAGGAAGGTGGACACCAGGGTGGCAAATGTGCTGGCGGGCATTGCGGCCTCCGCCCATAAAATGAGTAATGATATTCGTCTCCTTCAGCATCTGAAGGAGGTGGAGGAGCCCTTTGAGAAGAGCCAGATAGGTTCTTCCGCCATGGCATACAAGCGGAATCCCATGAGAAGTGAGAGGATCGCTTCCCTTTCCAGATATGTGATGATCGATGCGCTGAATCCCGCCATCACCTCCGCGACGCAGTGGTTTGAGCGGACCCTGGACGATTCGGCAAACAAGAGGCTGTCCATTCCGGAAGGCTTTCTGGCGACGGATGGGATCCTGGATCTGTGCCTGAACGTGGTGGACGGGCTGGTGGTGTATCCGAAGGTCATTGAAAAGCGGTTGATGAGCGAGCTGCCTTTTATGGCAACGGAGAATATCATGATGGATGCGGTGAAGGCCGGCGGCAACCGTCAGGAGCTCCACGAGCGCATTAGAGAGCTTTCCATGGAAGCCGGGCGGAATGTGAAGGCTGAGGGCAGGGAGAATAATCTGCTGGAGCTGATAGCGGCGGACCCTGCATTCAATATGTCCCTGGAGGAGCTGCAAAGGACCATGGACCCCGGAAAATATGTGGGGCGCGCCAGGGAGCAGGTAGACGCATTTTTAAAAGACGTGGTTCGTCCGGTTCTGGAGGAGAACAGGGAGCTGCTGGGAGTGACGGCGGAGATAAAAGTGTGAGAAGAATTTCTAACCGCTCACAGCATAGGCTGTTTCGCGGAGAAATTCTACGGCGCAGGGAAGCGCCTACTCACACTGAAGAATGCCAAGTGCGGGCATTCTTCTCGGAGTCGTCAGACTCCGTGGGATTGGATTCATTGTAACGTGTAAGGCTGGCGGTTGGCGGAAATAACAGAAAGGCAGGGCAGAAGGTATGGGCGGTTTTTTCGGAGTGGCGGCGAAAGAGGATTGTTTGTTCGATCTTTTTTTTGGAACGGATTATCATTCCCATCTGGGGACCAGACGGGCCGGCATGGCGGTCTACAGCAGGGAAGAGGGCTATAACAGGGCGATCCATAATATAGAGAATGCACCCTTCAGGACGAAGTTTGACAAGGATGTAAACGAGATGAAGGGAAAGCTGGGGATCGGCTGTATCTCCGACTATGAGCCTCAGCCCCTGATCGTTCGCTCTCATCATGGCACCTATGCCATCACCACAGTGGGAAAGATAAATAATTCCGGGAGCCTGATCAATGAGCTGTTTGCAAAGGGACATTCCCATTTTCTGGAGATGAGCGGCGGCGATATCAATGCAACGGAGCTGGTGGCATCCATTGTAAACCAGAAGGATAATCTGGTGGAGGGCATCCGGTATGCCCAGGAGGTGATCGAGGGCTCCATGACGATCCTGATCCTGACGCCTAAGGGGATCTATGCGGCCAGGGACAGGCTGGGCAGGACGCCTGTATCCATCGGGAAAAAGGATGGGGCCTACTGCGTATCCTTTGAGAGCTTTGCCTATCTGAATCTGGGATATACCTTTGACCGGGAGCTGGGACCGGGGGAGATCGCGGTAGTGAGCCCGGAGGGAGTGACCACTCTGGTACAGCCCGGAAAGAACATGAAGATCTGTACTTTCCTGTGGATATATTACGGCTATCCTTCGTCCTCCTACGAGGGGATCAGCGTGGAGAAGATGCGCTATAACTGCGGGGCGAAGCTGGCGGAGAGGGATAATGTGCAGCCTGACATCGTGGCGGGTATACCGGATTCCGGCACAGCCCACGCCATCGGGTACGCAAATCGGTCGGGAATCCCCTTTTCCCGCCCTTTTATCAAGTATACGCCTACCTGGCCCCGGTCCTTTATGCCGACGATTCAGACCCAGAGGAACCTGATCGCCAGGATGAAGCTGATACCGGTCCATGACCTGATTGAGAAGAAAAGCCTGCTTCTGATCGACGATTCCATTGTCAGAGGCACCCAGCTTCGGGAAACCACGGAGTTCCTCTATCAGAGCGGTGCAAAAGAGGTACATATCCGTCCCGCCTGCCCGCCGCTTCTGTTCGGGTGCAAATATTTGAATTTCTCCCGCTCATCCTCGGAGATGGATTTGATAGCCAGGAGGGTGCTGAGGGAGATGGAGGCAGATGAAAGAAAGATCGATTTGAAACTGTATGTGGACCCGGATACGGCGGAGTACGGCGAGATGGTGGAGCGCATCGGCAGGAAGCTTAATTTTACCAGTCTGCGTTTCCACAGGCTGGATGACATGATCGAATCGGTGGGAATAGATAAGGACAAGCTTTGCACATACTGCTGGAACGGAGTGGAATGAGAGGTTTCGGGTATTTATGCTGAGATTGGGATTTGTGGTGGTGGTCTCACTGCCGTTTATCGTTTATTATCTGACAAAAGCAAAGATAATTGAAAGGTGCAACGGGGACTTTTCGGAGGAAAAGCGCTATCGGATGGCACGCCGGTGCATTCGTATCATGATGCGCCACGGGCGGATCGAGACAGAGTACACCGGGCTGGAGTATCTGCCGAAGGAGGGAGGCTATGTGATGTATCCCAACCATCAGGGCAAGTATGACAGCCTGGGCATCATGTACGCACATCCAAGCCCCTGCACCCTTGTCATGGACTATGACCGTTCCCGGCTGCCCATTGTGAGTCCCTTTATCGATCTGGTCAGGGGAAAGCGGCTGGACAAGCGGGATATGCGGAGCCAGGTCAGGACGATCCTGCAGATCGCGGAGGAGGTGGCGGCCGGCAGAAGGTATATTGTATTTCCGGAGGGCGGTTATGACCACAACAAAAATGATGTGCAGGACTTTATGCCGGGGGCATTCAAGTGTGCTGTCAAAGCGAAAGCGCCCATCGTCCCGGTTGCCCTCATTGATTCCTACAAGCCCTTCGGAATGAATTCTCTGAAAAAGGTCCGGACCCAGGTGCATTTCTTAAAGCCTCTTTTTTATGAGGAATACAAAGGAATGACCACGCTCCGGATCGCGGAGCTGGTGAAAAGCAGGATCGGGGAAGAGGTCAGCAGACGAGTGAGAAACCGACGCGTTTCTTGAGCTGCAGGACGTGAGCAGTTCTTCAGCTTCTGCTGTGAGGCTGAACGGCCAGCGTCACCTCGAACAGGATGCGTCCGTGGTCCAGAGCCCTTGCACGGATCTTGCCCTTATGCAGCTCCACGATGGATTTAGCGATGGAGAGACCGAGGCCGTAGCTGCCGTCGGGGGTCCTGGCTTTGTCCGCCCGGTAGAAACGCTCAAAGACCTTGTCAAGCTCGCAGTCCGTCACAGCTGCAAAGTCATTGATGACCTGCAGCTTCACCTGTTTGTCACGGAAAAGCTTCACGGCAACCTTGCCCTCCGGGTCACAGTATTTCACGGCATTGTCCATGAGAATGGACACCACCTGTCGCATTCTGGATTCATCTCCGGTATATTCTATATGCTCTGCAATATCAAAGACGATCAGTTTTCCCTGGGAATGCAGCAGCCCTTCAAAGGACTTTGCTGTGTCGTACACCGCATCGCTGAGATCGAAGGCGGTGAACACAGGCTTTTGCTCTTCATCCATCTTAGCCAGGGTGATCAGGCTGCGCACCAGGCTGTTCATCTTGCCCACCTGTCTGTCAATGCTGTCAAACCATTCGCTGTCCCCGTAGATCATCCTTGCCAGCTCGCTGTTGGCGGATATGACGGTCAGAGGCGTTTTCAGTTCATGTCCCGCGTCCGTGACAAACTGCTTCTGGCGGGCGTAGCTTTCCGCAACGGGCTTTACTGCGTGTCCGGAAGCCAGTATGATGATAAACAGCGCCAGAAAGAAGCTTAGAAGTCCGATCACCACAGAGATCAGCAGCATGGTAACTACGGAATAAAGGTCGGAGGAGGCATTGATAAGGCCGATCATGGTCACTGTGCTTCCGTCTGCTCCCGTATGGGCGGTGATACGGAACTTAAAGTATCGGTGCCAGCCCTGGGTGCGTCCCTTTTTCAGGAGGGCGGCAGTCATGGCGGACAGCTCATCCTCCGAGTAGTTTTCCGCAGCATCCTGCCGGATCTCCAGAATATTTCCGGCCTCATCCAGACAGACAACGCATCCGTCGGTGCGGATGAGAAGGCGATTTCCGAAATGGGGCATGGCGCCCAAGGGGTCATTTGACTGTTCGCTGTCGGGAAAGCGCTTACCGCCTGCGTGAGGATTTTCTGCCGGTCCAGTGGCGGGCTGGGGAGTCTGACCTTCTGCCGGTCCAGTGGCGGGCTGGGGAGTCTGACCTTCCGCCGGGCCAGTGGCGGGCTGGGGTGTCTGATCCTCCGCCGGGATCGCAGGCGCCTGGGACGGCAGGATCATATAATCGTTTATAAGCATATTCAGTCGCCGGTCCAGCTGTCGGTTCGACTGAAAGAAGAAAATACCGTTGACGGCTGTCAGCACCAGCAGAATGACGGCAAACAGGGCAGCGGCGGTAATGGAAATAAATTTTTTCTGTAATTTCTTTATCATGAAGGCATTCTCCTTGTCGGACGAAAAATCCGCCCATGAGTATCAGGCTGTTTCGGGGTCGGAACGCTTTTCCAGGCAGTAGCCTGCGCCCCGCACGGCTTTGATATTGACAGGGGCCTTAAGCTTGTCGATTTTTTTCCGCAGGTTGGAAATATAGACCCAGACGATACTGACCTCCACATCGGAATCCCAGCCCCAGATGCGCTCCATGAACTGTTCTGTGGAAATGAGGCTTCCGGGGGACTGCATCAGCAGCTGCAGCATCTGAAATTCCCGGCTCACCAGGCGCAGGTTTTCGCCCTGAAAGCTGAGCTCAAAGGTGGCAGGATTCAGACACAGCCCTTCAAATGCAAGAATGTCATCCTGATAGTTTTCCCTGCGGCGCAGCATGGCCCGGACCCTTGCCAGAAGCTCGCTGGCGGCAAAGGGCTTTGGCAGGTAATCGTCTGCCCCGGCGTCCAGCCCGTTTACGCGGTCCTCCAGCTCTCCTCTGGCAGTGAGCAGAAGGACGGGGGTCTTGATCCCTGCTTTCCGCAGGGTCCGCAGCACCTCCAGGCCGTCCATGCCGGGCATCATGACATCCATTATGATACCGTCGTAATTTCCCTCCAGAGCGTAATCACAGCCTTCTTTTCCGTTATATACGGCGTCGACGCTGTAATTGTTGTGTTCAAAAAGAGCGGTCAGGGCCTTCACGATATCCCTGTCATCCTCTGCGATCAGCAGGCGCATAGCCGGATACCTCCTTTATTTCCGCGAGTTATTGTTATTTTACCAGAGATTCCGGAAAAACACAATTTGTTCACAATAGATTTAGGTTGCATTTAGGTTCGTCTGATAAGATAAGTAAAGTCAAGAGGAACAAAGGAGGCGGTAAGATGGATTCCCAGATGACCTTTCAGAGATATGAGATGAAGTACCTGCTGGACAGGAAACAGAAGGAGGCTGTCCTGGCAGCCATGGAGCCCTATATGGAGTTGGACGCCTACGGCAGGAGTACCATAAGGAACATTTATTATGACACGGACAATTACAGGCTTGTGAGGAAGTCGCTGGAACAGCCTGTGTACAAGGAAAAGCTGAGAGTCAGAAGCTACGGACCGGTGGAGCCTGGGGATAAGGTGTTCGTGGAGCTGAAAAAGAAATATGAGGGTGTGGTCTATAAGCGCAGGATACATATTCCGGAGAAGGCTGCCATGGATTATCTTGCGGGCAGAAGAGAAGCGCCGGACAGATCCCAGATCGCGGAGGAGATAGATTACTTTCTGAAGTTTTATCGGACGCTGGCGCCCAAGGTATTTCTCTCCTATGAGAGGGAGGCATATTACACCAGGGAGCCCGGTGAGCTTCGGGTGACCTTTGACGAAAATATTCTCTGGCGGAAGACGGAGCTGTCTCTGGAAAAGGGAGTTTACGGAACGCCGATACTGAAGCCGGGACAGACCCTGATGGAGATCAAGACGCCGGGAAATATTCCTCTGTGGATGGTAAAGGCGCTGTCGGAGAAGGAGATCAGAAAGACGTCCTTTTCAAAATACGGCAATGCATACACAGAGATCTATAACAGAGATAAAGGAGAATTGATTTATGCTTAACACGATTTTTAAGGGGATTTTTGATACGCAGTTCACGGTGGTCATTTCCGTGCCGGAGTTTCTGCTGTGCATTGGGGTGTCGCTGGTCATAGGGCTGATCCTGGCAGTCTGCTATACCTACAGGAACCGCTACAGCCGAAGCTTTCTGGCTACGCTGGCCCTGCTTCCGGCAATCGTCTGTGTGGTCATCATGATGGTAAACGGCAATGTGGGTGCGGGAGTGGCAGTGGCAGGGGCTTTCAGCCTGGTCCGCTTTCGGTCTGCGCCGGGAACGGCGAAGGAAATAGGGGCTATTTTCCTGGGGATGTGCGCAGGGCTGATCGCAGGCATGGGTTATCTGGGATATGCGGTACTGTTCACGGTTCTGCTGTGCGGGGTCATGATGCTGTACAGCAGGCTGGATTTCGGCAGCAGGAAAAACAGTGAGAAATATAAGGTGCTTCACATTACGATACCGGAGGATCTGGATTACACCGGGGCTTTTGACGGGGTGCTGAAGGAGTACACCTCCTCCCATGAGTTGATCCAGGTAAAGACCACCAACATGGGAAGCCTGTTCCGTTTGACTTATGACCTGGTCTTAAACAGTCCGGAGGAAGAGAAGGAGCTGATTGACAAGCTGCGCTGCCGGAACGGGAATCTGGAGATCTCCGTGTCCCACAGGGAGACGGCGGCGTATGAATTATAACTGCAGCAGGGCGGCGTGGAGGATTAGTGTGATGAGAAGGAGAAGAGATATAAGTATAAAAGAAAGGAGCCGGAGAAAGCTGTGTGCGTTGGCAGCGATTGGCTGTATGGCGGCGGGAATGCTGTCCGGCTGCGGCGGGGAGGAAGAGCCGGTAAAGGAATCCCTGGCGGCGACCGGGCAGGGCCAGGCGGCCGGGGCATCCTCGGCAGGAGCATCAGCCGCGGCGGAGACGATCGTGGACGAGGATTCCATGTTCACGGACAGGGACCGGAGCGGGGCATATGATGCGTCGGACTGCGTTAAAATAGAGCTGGGCGGGGATACCGTCACCATCACTGAGGAGGGGGTCTATCTTTTGAGCGGCTCTCTGAAAAACGGGATGGTGATCATAGATGCGGAAGCTACCGCAAAGGTCCAGCTGGTCCTGGATAATGTGGAGATATCCAACAGTAACGGCGCGGCGATCTATGTCCGGCAGGCGGATAAGGTGTTTATCACTCTGGCGGAAGGCACAGTGAATACCCTTTCCGGCGGCGACAGCTATGTGAGCATCGACGACAACAATATCGACGGGGTCATTTTTACAAAGAGCGACCTGACTATAAACGGCAGCGGCAGCCTGAACGTCACGGCTGTTACGGGACATGGCATCGTGTCGAAAGATGATTTGAAGGTGACGGGCGGTGCAGTCACGATAATTGCGCCCGGACACGGACTGTCCGGCAAGGATAGTGTGCGCATTGCCGCAGGCGGAGCAGACGGAAGCCGGGATGCGGATTCGTCAGATGCGGAAAGCACCGGGCAGGCTGCTGCGGTTTCATTGAATATCACTGCCGGAAAGGATGGTATCCATTCCGAAAATGCGGACAAAGAGGATAAGGGCTTTGTCTTTATCGAGGGGGGCAGTATCACCGTGGTCTCTGATGGGGACAGCATCAGTGCGGGAATCTATCTGCAGATCAACGGCGGCACCTTTGATCTGGCGGCAGGACAGGGAAGCGCTAATAAGACCGTCGCAAGGGACGAGGACGGCAGTGAGGTCAGCGCCAAGGGTATCAAGGCCGGCGGGCAGATGATCATAAACGGTGGAAATTTCTATATAGATTCCCAGGATGATGCGCTGCATTCCAACAGCGATCTCACTGTCACCGGCGGGCAGTTTGAGATTGCCACAGGTGATGACGGACTGCATGGGGATGAGATGACCACAGTGGCGGGCGGTGTATTCAATATTTCTACCTGTTATGAGGGTATAGAAGGAGACTCGGTCGTTATTTCCGGAGGATATATCAGGCTGTATGCCACAGACGACGGGCTGAATGCCGCAGGCGGCAGGGACGGAAGCGGTTTCGGCGGAATGTTCGGGGGTGGCTCCGACAGCAGTTCTGATGCCGCAGGCTCCCTTCTGATCTCCGGCGGCCAGATCTATGTCAATGCGGACGGAGACGGTATCGACTCCAACGGGACGCTTACCGTGACCGGCGGCGAGATCTATATATCGGGACCGGAGACAAGCGCAAACGGCGCTTTGGACTACGAGAGGAGCGGGCAGATCACAGGCGGCAAAGTGGTGGCGCTGGGAAATTCCGGAATGGCTATGAATTTCGGGGAAGCCTCCACTCAGGGGTCAATTTTGATCAGTACTTCCAACTGTAAGGCGGGCACTGAGGTCAGCCTGGAGGACGGGGAAGGAAATGTGCTGGTGAGCTATACGGCGGAGAGCGGATTTAATTCTCTGGTGGTCAGCTGTCCGGAACTGGTACAGGGGGGCGCTTACACTGTTCATGTGGGAAGTGAGGAATATGAGGTGACGCTGGAGAGCCTGATCTATGGAAACGGCTTCGGCGGCTTCGGAGGCGGCGGCAGAGGCGGTTTCGGAGGAGATAGAGGCGGCTTCGGAGGCGGCAGAGGCGGTTCCCAGGGCGATTGGGGTGAACGAAACCGGGACGGCGAGAGACCGGGAAACGGAGAGGCACCGCAGATGCCAGAGGGAGGCGGAATGCCGGAGTGGTCCGGGGACGGAGAGATGCCGCAGATGCCAGAGGGAGGCGGAATGCCGGAATGGTCCGGGGACGGAGAGGCACCGCAGATGCCCGAAGATGGCGAGATGCCTCAGATGCCCGGCCCCGGCGGCGATGGTTCCCGGATGCCGGGTAATGACACTTAGTGTTCTTTTGCAACAAATGCAACCGCTATGGCGCCGGGACCTGCGTGGGTTCCGATGGTGCCGCCTACGCTGTCCACGGGAAGGCTGTCAGTCTCGCTTTCCCAGAGGGCAGCGTTGTCTTTGATATACTTTTGGATAAGGTCCTGGCTTAAGCCCGTGTATCCCAGAAAATAGGGCATGGAAAAATCAATGCCGCCTGCGGACCGGATCTGTTCCACAATCAGGTTGTTTGCCTGCTTGGAGCCTCTGGCCTTGCCGAGAACGGCCACCTCGCCGTCCTGTATGGCGATAACAGGCTTAATGGACAGAATGCTTCCGGCCAGTGCGGCGGCGCTGGAAATGCGACCGCCCTTTTTTAAATATTCCAAGGTGTCCAGCAGGGCTACCAGGCGAATCCGCTTTTTGAGAAGATTCAGCTTCTCGGTGATTTCTGCTGCGCCCAGTCCCCGGTCGATCAGCCGAAAGGCGTAATCCACCAGGATATGTTCGCCCACAGTCACGTTTTCACTGTCCACCACATAGACGGAGTCGGGGAAATTTTTCGCTGCCACCGCAGCGCTTTGCCAGGTGCCGGACAGCTTGCCGGACATGGTGATGGCAATGACCTCGTGGCCCTGCTCTACAGCTCTTTTCATAGCCTCCTCGAACCGGAAGGGCGGGATCTGGCTTGTGACAGGCAGGGCGTCGCTTTCAATCAACATTTCATAAAATTGTTTATGATCCAGCGTAATGCCATCCTGATATTCTGTTTCTCCGAAGGTGATCGTCATGGGTATGACGGTCAGATTCTCCCTCTCGGAGGCCCGGATGTCGGAAGCCGAATCGGTAATAATATGTATTCCCATCATTATTCTCCTTTACTGCCGCGGGCAATGAGCCAAAGTCCACAGGACCCTGGCGAATGCCGCTTTGGATGTTTTAAACGATTATCAGAGATTATACAGGCAGGAGGAAGGTTTGTCAAGGAATGCCGGATTTTGGGATGCTGAAAAGAGAAAAAATTCCTTGCAGATACTCCGCTGATGTGTTATCATTGATACAAAGCATAACCGTTTCTAGTTTTCAGTCAGATTTCTGTCAAATCAATCAGAACGATCGGAAAATCTATGCTTTTAAATTCAAATCTACAAAAAAGCAGGAGATTTTCAAGTTGCCATCCAAGGGAAAGCCTCCTGTACGCAAAGGAGGAAGAGGATGGAGATAGTATCATTGAAGTACGATTTCAGTTTTAAGCAGCTCATGCTGAACGAAGAGGTGCGAAAATATTTTATCAGCGACGTTCTGGGAATTCCGGCGGGAGAGATCCGTTCCGTCCGTCTGGCGAATCCGTTTCTGTGGAGAAGGTATGTCAAACAGAAGCAGGGGATTCTGGATGTAAGGGTGGAGCTGAACGACGACAGCCGGGTGAACATAGAGCTGCAGATCCGGATGGTGGC
>JAMPHT010000089.1 GCA_023663285.1 Bacillota bacterium | reverse complement strand
CCACATTTGCTTCGTTTCTGTCCGGATTCAGCCTCGTCTTGATAAAATAATCATAGACGCATTCCTGCGGGCGGTTCAGGAGATACACATCCCGGAAAATACCGCTCATGCGGAATTTGTCCTGATCTTCCATATAGCTGCCGTCGCACCACTTCAGCACCAGCACCGCTAGCAGATTCTCTCCTTCTCTGAGGAAACCGGTCAGGTCGAATTCCGCGGTGGAATGAGACACCTGGTTGTAGCCCACGTAGCTGCCGTTCAGCCATACATAAAAGCAGGAATCCACCCCTTCAAAATTCAGGAAAGTTCTGGGCGCGTCCGCGTCCTTTTTCCAGGTGAAACGGCGTCTGTAAGCCCCGCAGGGATTCTCGTGAGGCACATAGGGAGGATTCAGAGGGAAAGGATAACGTACATTGGTGTACTGATGATGGTCAAAGCCATGCATCTGCCATACCGAGGGAACCGGCAGCTTCGTCCAGTCCGGATCCGGGATATAATCCTCCCGAAAGAACTCCGTCTTCAGGTCATAGATGCTTTCATAATAGCGGAAATCCCAGGTCCCGTTTAACAGAGTAAAACGGGGAGACCGCTCCCTGTGCTCCACCAGGTCCTCCTGTCTCCTGTCGGAGGGAATATAGTACGCCCGGTAGGGCATGGTGTTTTCATGGAGCACCTTTACGTTTTCAAAATGTTTTGGAATGATCATGATGATAATGCCTTTCTGCCTGTCTTACAGGCAAAATGTTTTATAATGATTACAATACTTAGCTTTCAGCTCGAATTGGCTTAGCGCCTACAGATTTATGAGCTGAAAGCTGAGTTTGATATATTGCTGCGGACACCAAATAACGAGTTTGCGAAGCAAACTCGCAAGAGTGCGAAGCATTCTTTTGGCATCCTCCTGCGGACACCAAATAACGAGTTTGCGAAGCAAACTCGCAAGAGTGCGAAGCACTCTTTTATACAAGCTTCAGCGTCACTACCTCATAAGGCTTCAACACCACGGAAATCTCTCTGCCGTTTCTATCCGCGGTCTGCTCTGCCTCCTCCAGCAGATTGCATACATAAGCCTTTGTGAAATCGGTGTTCACTGTCACCGTTGTCTTTGTGTATGAATTTTCGGATTCATACATACGCAGAATCACGCCTTCGCCGTCTTCGGCCTGCTTGATGGTCTCGATGATCACGTTGGGAGCCTTCACTGCCGCAAAGGAAGCGCTTTCCAGGCCCTCGTCACGGGCGTTTCGCTCTGCTTTCAGAGGCTGGTTCAGCTTGTACGCCTCTGCCACCGTACCGGCGGCTCTCCAGGTCTCCGCGTGAGGGTACAGGGCATAGGTGAAGTCATGCTCCTCCTGGTCCGTGACAGGGTTGGGTTCGATGCCGGACTTGATCAAGGTCAGGGCCATATTGCTGTCCTTTACGGAATGGCCGTACTTGCAGTCGTTCAAAAGGCTGACGCCATAGTGGCCCTCGGAGAGGTCGATCCATTTCTGACCGCAGCTCTCAAACCTTGCCACATCCCAGCTGGTGTTGGAATGAGTCTTTCTGGTCAGATTGCCAAACTGTATGTCAAAGGTAGCTTCATCGGTATGTACCGCCACGGGGAAATGTACCTTCAGCAATGTCTGATGCTCTTTCCAGTCCACATGGGTCCGGAATTCGATCCTTCTCTGGTCGGCATAGAAGATGATCTCCTGGGTAATGGTGGATTTGCTGGCCTTTCTGGTGATTTCCAGCACGGCCCGGACGCTTCCCAGTTCCGTCCATTCCATACTCTCTATACCGTCCACATTCCAACTCTTTTCCGTGTAATAAATATCGATATCCCAATTGTCAAAGTAAATGGGCTTATCCTCGTACATGCGGAACTGATTCAGGGTCTTGCCGGGCTGTACGACTTCTCTGTCGTTCTCCTTGTCATAGATCTGCTCTATTTCACCGTTGGCGGCAAAGTGTACCTTGTAGAAGGGCGTTTCCAGGGTATACTGGTCGGAAAGAGTGAAAGCACTTTCCGCCGCCGGCTGGCCGTCCCGGTAAGTGCCCTTGCGGAACATGCGATAGCCCTTGGAAGGAATTCCCTTTACAAATGCCACTGCTCCTTCTTTGGTCTGCTGTACCGGATAGAGGGTTCCGTTCTCATCCGTCAGATAATCCGCGCTGCACTCGCCCAGGCAGGCGACGTCATCCCTTGTCTTTCCGGTGGTATTCATTATCATGACTCTGTCACCGTTTCCTGCCAGCAGCCTGCTGCGCTCTTCGGTGAGCCGGTCGATTTCTTCCTTCAGCTGCGCGTATTCTTCTTTGGTCACCTCGTACACCTGATGGATGGAGGAACCGGGCAGAATATCATGGAACTGGTTGAGGAGGGTCTTTTTCCACATGGCGTTCAGTTCCTCCGCGGGGTAAGCCGCTTTGTCTTTTGCCAGTACGGACAGCAGTTCCAGATCCATCAGGCCCAGCTCCGTCTTGCGGTTGGAGCGCTTATTCCGGCCCATGGAGGTCAGAGTGCCTCTGTGGTATTCAAAGTAAAGCTCGCCCTCCCATACGGGAAGCCTCCTGTTTCCGGCGACTCTCTCCTTTAATTCGTCAAAATAGGTCCTGGCAAACTCCTGACGCACCATGGGAATACCCTTTACCCCTTTTTCCATACGCTTGGAGGTTTCCAGCATCTCCCTGGTAGGACCGCCGCCGCCGTCGCCATAGCCGTAGGAGATCAGGATGTCGTTGTTGATATCCTTGTTCTGGTAACGCATCCAGCCGCCCATGATGGAATCCGGATGGAGTATTCCGTTGTAGGTGGTGAAGAAATTGGACACCGGCTGTCCTACGCCCAGGGTAGTGATCAAATGGGTCAGAACTTCCGTACCGTCGATGCCTCTCCACATCATGGTGTCGTAGGGAACCTTGTTGAACTGATTCCATGCGAGCTTTGTAGTCATGAAATAGTCAATGCCGCATTTTTTCATGATCTGGGGCAGCGCTCCCGTGTAGCCGAATACATCCGGCAGCCACAGAATCCGGTTGTCAACACCGAACTCCTCTTTAAAGAAGCGCTTTCCGTGCATAAACTGACGGACCAGAGATTCTCCGGAGGTCAGGTTGGTGTCGGACTCTACCCACATGCCGCCTTCCGGCTCCCAGCGTCCTTCCTTTACCCGCTCTTTGATCTTTTCAAAAAGCTCCGGATAACGTTCCTTCAGAAAAGCGTAGAGCTGGGGCTGGCTGGACATAAACTTGTAATTAGGGTATTCCTCCATCAGCTTCAATACCGTGGCAAAGCTTCGGCCGGTCTTTTCCCTGGTCTGCTCCACGGTCCACCACCAGGCCACGTCGATA
>JAMPHT010000088.1 GCA_023663285.1 Bacillota bacterium | reverse complement strand
TCCTTGTCCTCATAAAATATTGGCATTTTATTTAGCATACAGTGTTCATCTTCCAGAATGTTCTGGCACTCAAGGCAAGCCTGAAATGCCCAGGTCTCCCGGACATATAGAATATCTCCCGGACATATCGGACAGGATCTTTCCGCCGTACTTAACTTTTCCGTATGTCCCAGATCCGCATAACTATGTACTGCATAAGCGCGCCTTTCAGCGTCATAAAAACTCATGTCCGGCACAGTATAGTCATTTCCGTCTTTACATACTCGCCGTGTAACTTTCTTTCTGCCCTCCAGTATCGCCTGCACCATTTCGGTATTAAATAAAATTGGTCTTACCTTCATTCTTTTCTCCTTCCTCCTTCAGCACGGGCCGCCCTCGGACCCGCGGAACGCTCCTGCCGGATACATCCAGGCGTCTTTCACATACACCTCATCCGGCGTAAACTCGCCGGTGATAAGATTTTCTATCGCCCTGACGTCCCTATATGAGACACAGGACTTTGCATCCCCGACAAATGTGTCTAAGTCGCATTTATTATCCAAAGTAAATCCTAAAATGATCTCATCCTGCTTCAGCAGTTGATATTCTTCCGGATACAGCTCCCGGATCCCGGCAAACAGCTTTGGGGTGGAAAAGATACACTGTGCGCAGGAACAGCGGTTCCACCCGGCCCGATAGCAGGGATGAGGGTTTGCGTTATGCCGTTTCAAGACTTCCCACACATCTTTCTCGGAATAATCAATCACCGGCCTCCACTGGTGGACTATGCGGCGGGATCTCTTTTCCGCATTCGTCCGGTGGATTTCCATTTCGTTGTATCTCGCCCTTCCGGCACTCTCCCCGCGGCGTTCCCCGGACACCACCAGTATCTTTTTCCCGCCAAGCTCTCCCAGCTGTTCCAGCCTGTCCAGGTTGCTGATGACGGAATCTGCAACCATGATCTTCAGATATGCGCTGCACCAACGGCGGCTCAGGTCCCCGCTCTTCGCCGGGAATTTCATTCGGTAGCCATACTGTTTCAAGGCATCCTCCATATTCTCCGCACATTTTTCTTTCAGTTCCCGGCACTCAAGGTAATTCTGGGAGAGTTTACACTGCATGATCTCGCCGGTTTCCGGGTCGATCCACTCTATAGGCTCTGACGCCCCGATGCGGTACAGTTCCCCGAAAAAGCCATTCACCCGGTAAGATATGCGAAGCGTCACCTCTTCCGCTTCTGCAAAACTCCTGACATAGTTTTGTGTACATCTCCAATCCATACGTCGGGTCAGATGCCCGCCGTCAATATCATGATGCCAAAGCTCGATCTTTGCCTTGGGCACTCCCAGCTCCAGAAGCTTATAATAGCAAGCCATACTGTCTTTCCCGCCGGAGAACAGGACGATTATCAGGTCATAAGCTTCCAGCGGCATCAGCTTATCCAGATATATACTGTCAAAGTGCTTGCTTCCTTTTCTGCCCGGCACCCTGGGGCTGATGCTTTTCCCCATGCCATACACCGGCTTGTCCGCAGTCCCAAGCCTGACGGGCGTCGATACAGTGCAGTCCGCATCTTTTATATAGCCTGGCGCAATAAAGCTTAGCTGCCCGGAACTGCTGTAATCGTAAATATCCATTCTGCCCCTCTCCTTTGCCCGGTGTAGTAACTCATACGCACTCCCCTATAGGCATATGCGTTGACGCCACAGCAATGCCGGACGCCTGATCCATGTAGGACTGCGCCACCTCGCGGGTGAGTGCATAGTTAATTACCTCTTCCACCGGGATCCTGTTATTTGCAGCACAGCGGTCTACATAAAGTCGAAACCGTTCATTGCTCTGATAAAAGTCATATAGATCAGCCATTGTCTTTCAATACCTCCTTGTTGCGCATCAGATACAACACTTTTCTGTCTCCCTTCTGGCTTAGTTGCTCATCAGCTCCGCTTCCAGCTGGCTGAAATCATAATCATTCTGCGGAAAATCATTGAATGACCCTCTCCTGTTCGGCGGCTCCCTGCTACTTTGGCTGTCCGGAACAAAATTTGCATCCAGATAATCAATGTATCCGCTGTTGAAAAATGTGCTGCCATTCTGTGGTTTCCGCCAGGGATCCTTTTTCAGCTCCGCAAGATACCGCTCGATTGCTCTGTTCATTTCATCAAACCCGATCTTGAGCAGTTTCATCTTCTGCGAATCGGATATCCGCCCCTTCCCCTTTTTACACGGATACAACTTCCAGAGCCGATCAAGCAGTGCAGAAGCGTCAGCTTTGCACATAGTATTTACTATCTCTTCTTTTACTTCATTTTCCTTTATAGCCGGGTAATTGGCATTTCCCTCTGGGTAATTGGTATTTCCCTCCGGGTAATTGGTATTTCCCTCCGGGTAATTGGTATTTAAGGGTAACTTTATTAAACCTTTGCACTCTCTATCAGGCAAAAGCCAATAGTCGGAAATCACGACTCGCACGTCCCTTGTCTTAACGACTTCCCAATATCTTCTTTGAATACCTCTACTGGTTAAGATTCCCTGTCTATCAAAAAGCCCTTTATCAAAGAGATCAATATGTAAGCAGTAACCCACTGTCTCACGGACAGTACCGGCGCTAATGCCGCAGCCCATCTTTCTTGACGTGGACGCGCTATCGTCATAGCTCCATCTATAGAAGTATCCTTCACTACCATATGCCCGCTGACACAAATAAAAGTAGATGCTGAAACCTTCCCAGCCTCTGGCTTCCAGGAGTTTATCTATCTTTGTGTCATTGTCGAAAATATCAACTGCCCACCCAGCATAATCTAAGCTTTTTTTGGGTGGTCGTCCTACCATATCTGATAATATCTCCCTTATATTTCCCTCCTGCCACTCCGGCGCCCGGCATGGCAGGAAGGCTGAATAGTAATTTTTATGAGATCACCGTGAACTGCTCCTTATAATCAGCAAGCTCCGCTTCCAGGTAATCCTTGATATTCTGCATGGCCTTATTCTTCCATGCGCCGCCGTCTGCATTGAAGAGAGCACAGGCAACGCCACCCATATCTTTCATCCGGAAAATAAACTCGGATGCCGGCTGCTCCACCTCCATAAAGGTTCTGTATGGGCGGAGCTTGACAGGGTTCGGCACCACCGCATCCGACTTGGAAGCGATCCCCACCTTTACAGTGGCTTTCTGGGTCACGCCGGTATCGCCATATTCTGCAACGCTGCCATTTTCCACGGTCCCCGCAAATTTGAGAATAAGATCCTTGTCCGTTTCCGGATCATTCAGGAACTTTGCCTGTACATTGATGCAAAACTCTTCATGTTCGATAAACTTTTCATACTGGAACTCCGGTATCGACGCGATACATCTGACAAGGTATTCCCGCTTCCTGTCCTTATCCAGCCGGGAAAAAAGAAAGACCTCGTCAGGGCTCTTGATCTGCACGATCATTCTGTCCGCCATAATGTCGATATTTCCCTTTATGTAATCTACCAGGCTCGTCAGCGTACTCATACAGATAGCCTCTGCCCTGGGGATGTAGCCTGAAAGCCTCTCAAGGCGTTGTGTGGAGTAGACCTCCTCCCTGCCGTCCGGCAGTGTGACTCTCTCGATCCTTGCCTTTTTCTCCCCAAGGCCAACGATATATTCCAGCGCTTCTTTGATCATATTTTTCACCTCTTTAGCTTATAAAGCTGCCCTTTCATTTCTTAAATCAACGACTTTCCCCTTTTCGATCACTTCCCCGGTCTCCGAATCGACCGTATCGTCACCGATCTTCACCGGCTGTCCCTGCGATCCCAGGTTAAGGCTCATCTGCCCTCTGACCTGTTTCCCATACTCATAAAGGTAAGGTTCTCCGGTAGACAAGTCTTTTCCGACAGCCATTCTGGTGACCACAGGGGATACCGACGCAAGCTTGGTATTGACATATACCTCAACTGTAGTGTCGTCCCTGTCCTCCGTCTGGGTAAACGAGATCTCGATCATGATCTTTCGCTTGGGCTTCCAGGGCGTATTCGGATCCTGCAAGTTGTCAATGACTTTCTGCATCGCAGTATTTGCCTTTTCCTGCAGCGCCCCCCCTGCCAGCTCCTCCAATTTCAACAGATCCATTTCTGTTTCTCCTTTCCGGCGGCA
>JAMPHT010000087.1 GCA_023663285.1 Bacillota bacterium | reverse complement strand
CCCGACCCACGGCTTAGAAGGCCGTTGCTCTATCCAGCTGAGCTACGGACACAAACGAACCACACATAAACCGACAAGGCATATTGTATCGTATTCTTTTGTAAATGTCAACTCATTTAAAAAACGAATTATTATTTTTTCATTTCAATAATGAATTATTATTTTCCGTCATCCCCACAACCATGACGCTCCCTGCAATCCACAGTTGGTTTACCCATACGGTATATTTATAGTCCATGATTCCCGCTCCCTGCATGGTAAAGAATACTACCACCGCAACTGCCGAAACGGCTGCCGCCAGGAAAGGATATGCTCCGGACAGGCGCGCCCGCCGCGGTTCCGCCGTTTTCCGTGCCTGCAAAAGTCTCCCGGTACAGCCTGGTATCAGCGCCACAGCCAAAAGCACAAGGGAAACCGCAAACCAGCCGCAGGACACCCGCACATAATATTTTGTCAGAACAGGAGTCCCCTCCCGCATGATCTCATAATTTCTGCCGGAGCAGGAATCATAGGCGTCCCCTGCCAGCTGCAGGGGCAGAATCACAGGTGTCACACCGTAACCAAGCACATCCCAGCCAATCTGCCTTACCACCATCGGATAATGGATACTCCAGGCACGCCTCACCATTTTTTTCATAACGGCAGCCACTTCTTCAGACGTCATCGCCTCCAGATAAGGTCTCAGGATCCTATCCATATTTTGCGGATAATAAGCAGTTTGCCATATTTCATTACTGTCTGTCAGTCCCAGCTCTTCCGGCGCTCCGCCCCAGTCCACCCAGATGGTAGGCCAGCAAAAACGCTTTACAAACAGCCAGTTCCAGCCCAGCGTACTGCCTCCGGAATCTTCTCTGCCGCGCTGCGCTCCGTATCCTGCCGCCGTCACTGCCACAAAACACACTGCAAGCAGCAGTCCCCGAAATAATTGCTCCCTTTTCCGAAACATTCCGGGCAGTCTTTTCAACAGCAGCAAAAGGGGCAGAGCTGCTCCGGGAATGCAATATTTCGGCCACAACAGACACTGTGCCCCGAAGCATATCAGACTCCCCCATAATGCCTTTTCAGCGGTTCCGGTCTGCTCTTTCACCGACTCCCAGGCAAAGGAAAGCTCCAGCAGCGCCAGGGAAGCGACAAAGGAATAGGGAAGCAGCGCCATATGGCACTGCATTGCCATGGGCAGCGTCATCAGAGCCAGACTGCCCCACAGGCATATTTTTTGACTGACACCCAGGCTTTTCAACAGCCTGCAGCCTGCATAAAAGGCCGCGCCCAGCTGGAGCAGATAGATCAGCTCCGGCCATCTCCCCGCCAGACGCAGAAAGAACGGATACACGCCTGTATCAACAGGCGTGAAATCCTGGATCCCTGTAAAATTTGCCGCCATCCAGATAAGTCCCAGACAGATCTGCACGGTAAACCCTATAAAAAGTATATTTTTGATTACAAGCCGTACTGCTGCTGCCGCTTTTTTCATAAACATAGTTCAAACACCGGCATATACTCGATAGGCGCATCCACGCTGACGCTCTGCCCGCCCTCGTAAGTATCTCCCGTGGAGGTCAGCTTCCATTTGCCTGCGGGGAGATAGACCTCCCGTTTCCACTGATTCAAGTGCAGGATCGGCGCTACCAGATATCTGCTGCCGAACATATACTGATCCTGAATCTCCCAGCACCTTGCATCCTCCGGAAATTCGTAGAACATGGCGCGGAGAAGCGGAGAACCGTTGGTATGTGCCTCTTCATATAAGTCTCTGATATAGTCATGCATGGCGATGCGGACGTCATAATAGTTTTTCATAATGGCATAATTGTCCTCGCCATAGCTCCACAGTTCGTTGGGCTGACCGGTGTGCAGATAGCCGCCGCCCCAGTCCCTGTCGTCCAGCGGCGGAATATTGTAGGGTCCGCGGTCCCCGTGCATACGCAGTACGGGAGAATACACGGCAAACTGATACCAGCGGATCAGCAGCTGACGGAAATCCTTATCGTTCACATCATCCGTCATAAACCCGCCGATATCCGTGGTCCACCAGGGGATCCCCGCAAGCCCCATGTTCAGGCCACACTGAAGCTGGTCAGCAAACGCCTCAAAGGTACTGGGCACGTCGCCGGACCAGACCACATTACCGTATTTTTGGGAGCCTGCCCATGCACAGCGCAAAAGATTCACAACCGTATCCGCCCCGGCTTCCTTCATCCCGTCATAGAAAGCGCGGCTGTACAGCTGAGGATAAAGATTGCTGACAGAAAGCGCAGGTCCGGCATGATAACGGTAATTTTCAAAATCATATACCCCGTAATCCGGCTCGGAATTATCCAGCCAGAACGCATCGATCCCGTAATCATAATAGCTTTTCTTACAGACATCCCATACATATTTTCTGGCTTCCGGATTGAACACGTCGATCTCCACGCAGTCCCCCTGATAGTCATAGGTCTGGGCCGCACCCCGCTCGGTCCGGATCAGTAATCCCCTTTCCATCATGGGTCCGAAATTTTCACTCTTGCGGTCAACGGAGGGCCATACGGATACAATGACCCTGATCCCCATGGAATGGAGCTCGTCCACCATCGCCTTGGGGTCCGGCCAGTATTTCTCATCAAATTTCCAGTCTCCCTGTACGGTCCAATGGAAAAAGTCGATGACGATCTGATCTATCTTGACGCCTTCCTTTTGATACTGCCTCGCCACAGTCAGCACCTCGTCCTGGGTCCGGTAGCGCAGCTTGCACTGCCATAAGCCCATCAGGCCTTCGGGGAACATTTCCGCCCGGCCCGTAACAGCGGTATAATTTTCAAGGATCTGCTTCGGCGTGTCCGCGGCGGTGATCCAGTAATCCATTTCCTTTGTGGAACGCGCGATCCATTCGTAATAATTTTTGCCAAAGGTCACCCGTCCCACCGCAGGATTGTTCCACAGAAACCCGTAACCCGTGGATGAGACCGCAAAAGGAACGGATATCTGTGAATTGCGCTGGGCCAGCTCCAAAACGCAGCCCTTCAGATCCATGCAGTCCTGCTGGTACTGCCCCATGCCAAACAGCTTTTCACCCTTATTGCTCTCAAATTTCAGATTCAGGGAATATTCGCTGCCCCCGATGACGCCCTTCCATTCACGATTTACCAGCTTCAGGCAGCGGCTTTCCCTGGAAAGCGTACCGTCATAGCTCCTGTAATATTCCCGCAGCAATAACTGCTCATCCCTGTAAAAAGAAATGATCCCCGCAAAATTAACGACTGCCTTCATACGCCCGTTTGTTACGGACGCAATCTCACGCTTATCGATATCTCCGTTGCCCACCCAGTGGTCTTCTTCCGTGATCCGGATCTGTGTCCGGCAGGCTGCAGGCTCCTCCGTCAGCGCCCAGTCATTTCCGGTAAACGCAGGCGACATGGACGCCCTGACGCGGAACGAATCCTTCCCCCATGCCTCGATTCGCAGCGTTTCACCGTTATGGCGGCAGACAAGTGCCCCGTTATCGTTTTCAAATCTCATACATGACCCTCCATCTTTCCTATTGATTCATAATTTTATCATACTACTATTCCGGCGATATTGCCAGAAAATTCTTTTGTTGCATTTTCAGAACAGGTAGGTTATAGTAGAAGCACCACGACAATATTTTCATCTGCAAAGATCATGCCAGACATGACAGGAGAAAAAGAATCATGAAAAAAGTATATGTATGCGGAATCGTCACCATCCTCTGTATCGCGGCGGCCATATTGCTGAAAGGTCCCATGGACAACGCAGCGCTGGATTATACGGAAGTAAGCGCAATGGTGCTCAGCTCCGAGACCAACACAACAACGATCAAGGCCGGAAACACGCGGTCCTCCATGACAAGCCATGACGTCCTTGTCAGCTATATGGGAAAGACGTACAAACTGAAAAATGCCCATGATTCCTATTCCTACCGCGAGGGCTCGATGGTTACCGCCTATCTTTCAAATGGGAAATTATATGCAAATATAGAAGGCGTGCGGACCTCCACCCCTGTGGCCTATGCTTATTTTGCAGCGCTTTTCGGCTCCTTTGGTATGCTTCTTATAACGCTCTGCCTGTGGGCCAATGCGGCACAGCGGAAGCGGAACGAAAAGAAGCAGCAGTCATAAAAGCAATTGATATAATTCAAGGTTGCCTCGTTTACCTTTATATACAAAAAAACCTTTATTTTGGGGAAGTTGCAAATAAATCAACAAAAGTCTCCGCCGATAAATTCATTTAATCTCGTTTTTACATCATCTTCATCTAAAAGATAATCTTTCATTTGTTGATCATACCTGTGTCGCTCCAAGCCCAATATATGCTCCTTCACATTTTTAAAGTCATATTGCCTTGCAAAAGTATTTAAAAAATCCGGGTAATCTTCCGCATTCCCATATACTCCGATCACATATAATTTCTCCAACATCTTTTCATACTCATTCTCGTTCTGCATAAAATAATCCTGACATCGCTCATTCATAATAAAATACAACGCAGAAGGATTCCCGCAATACATCGGAACAATATAAAATATCTTATCTGCCAGGGATAACTTCTCAAAAAATGAGTAAATTCCGTCACTATGGTATTTACATCGTCCTGCCATACACTCATACCCACAGTTAGCACAGGGCTGTGTAGAAATCTCTCGCATGAATAAAACGAAATCGCCTTTTGTAGAAATATACTTCGCAATGCTGTCACAATTTCCGTCTTTTCTCCCACTGAAGCTGACTATTATATTCAAACCAGCACCCCCCTTGCAGAGTCAAAAATAAGCCTGTAGAACAAACAGGCTCATAAGTAAATCGGGGTAACAGGATTCGAACTCGAAAGGAAATATACCATGATCCCCGCAATTTAAAGCCCTTTTGCATATCATGACAAAATTTATGACAAATTTTTTTGCATAGTTCATTAACATACCTGCGCTGGGCCTTTTTATTGTAAAATACTCAAAACTACTTTTCAAGTACCTTTACACTTTTTCAGCAGCCCCGCCGTCAGCAAATTATAAAGCGCCGTATTCTGGGACGCCGTTCCCAGGTATCCGGTGATA
>JAMPHT010000086.1 GCA_023663285.1 Bacillota bacterium | reverse complement strand
CCATCCACCCCGCCAGCACCACGCTGGCTGCCGTCCCCGCCAGGGTGGCCAGCAGAGCGCCCGTCAGGGTGTACCGGGTCTTTGTCACCTTCGCCGCCAGGAAATAGACGCTCATGGTGTAAAATACTGTTTCCGTGCAGCTCATCAGAATGGACGTCAGCATCCCCGCATAGGAATCCGGTCCGGAGGTCTTGAAAATATCCAGTACCAGCCCCGTGGAAGCGGAGGAGGAAAACAGCTTTACGATTAGCAGCGGCATGAGCTGCGCCGGAAGGCCCACCTTTTCCGTTATGGGTCCCAACAGCCTGCCAAGCATATCAAAAAAGCCGGACGCCCGCAACATTCCGACTGCCACCATAAGCCCTATCAGCGTGGGCACGATATCTACCACGATCTTCAGCCCGTCCTTCGCCCCCTTCAGGAAGGTCTCATACACCTTCACTCTGGAGACGTAGCCATAGCCTACAATAAAGAATATCAGAATGGGAATTATAATATCAGAGAGATGCGCCAATGCGTTCATACCGACTTACCCCCTTTCAGCCCGCTCCTGTCCTTTATCTTGCAGTACACCACTGCCACCAGGGTGCTGACAAGAGTAGCCGCAATGGCCGGCGCGATCACCGCCGTGGGCCGGGCGCTGCCGTACTGGCTGCGGTAAGCGATCATATTCACAGGGATCAGCTGCAGGGAAGAGATATTCAAAATCAGGAAATTACACATTTCATTGCTGGCCTGTCTGCTCTTTCCCATGTTTTCCCACTGCTTCATCTTTATGTATCTGCCTTCAGAACGCTGCTGCCGGGAGGCTCCCCTTCCCTTCAGCTCCCCTTCCGCTTTTCCGCCTTCCAGATACTCCGGATTCCCCCGCTCCGCTTCCAGCTTCGCCAACTCCTCCATGGCTTTCAGTCCCGCGGGGGTACACGCCCAGCCCAGGCCCAGCACATTGGCAATGATATTGGTGGCTATGTACTCCCTGGCGGGATGCTTCCGGGGGATCCGCGGAAACAGAAAGGTCAGAAAGGGAGAGATCCCCCTGGTCAGCTTCGCCACCAGACCCGCCTCTCTTGCAATCTCCATCAGGCCCATCCAGAGCGCCACCACCCCCGCCATAGTGATGCACAGGGATACCGCCTCCTCCGCACTGTCAAGGGCCGCGTTCGTCACCGCGCTCATTTGTCCCGTGCAGGAGGCAAAAACTACCGCCAGCAGTATCATCAGCGCCCAGATCATATTCAGCATTTTATCACCGTCCCGGCTTCCTCACTCTATATTTATTCAGCCGTTCCGGGAAACTTTCCTCTTTTCTCCCTTACTGCTCATCCAGATAGAGCTGCACCCGGTTCTGTATCAGCCCGGCGGCCTCTTTCGCGGTTCTATCCCCCTGAAAGTATGGCTCCAGTTCCTCTGTCAGAATCTGCTTTATCTGCGCCGGCCATATGTCTCTTGCCTCACAATTCTCCAACAGATCCATAAATTCTTCCAGATAAGTGGTTCCGTCAGGCTTTAAATCACTCAATTCCACCAATAGGGGTACTCCGTCGATCACATCCCGAATCACCTCAGGCACGCCGTCCACCATCACAACGGAATCCCTGACCACATCCCGCCTGATGCTGATGCATGCCCCCCAGCCCCCGTACATCTGCCGATCATGATCCAGCAGAAGTGCGATATAATCCCGTATCTCTTCCTTATGCTCACTTTCGGCATTGACTACGAGGTAACTCAAACCATACTCTATGAAATGGCCGCTGCCATCTGAAGGATATCCCACCAAATGTCCCTCGCCGCTGTATGCGGATACTGTCTGAGAAAAACTCTCAAAATCCATGATGGATTCAATCACTGTTGCCGCACACTCCTGATTCAACAGGCGTTCGCGGCGCTCTGCACTTGAAAGATACGAATCTTCATCATACAGATCGCCGTAACGCTTGCATAGCTCCATTATCCGGATAAATCCCTCATCCTCAAACCGGGCGACTCCCGCCTCCAGATCCAGATACCTGGAATGACACAGGTTCGGGAGCAGCGCCTCCAGACACGATATGGGCGAAAGCTGTGAGACTGATTGTATTGGCAGTTCCCACTCTTCATGCTCCTCCAACAGCTGCATGAATTCCTCCAGACTCCAGGACTCCCCCGGCCATAGGGTATCTGCAGTAAGCAGCGTGTCTATCATGATCCCCGTGGTCAACCCTACCATTTTACCATCCACTGTTCCCTCCCGGATGACGCAGGGAAAGATCTGCTCCAGGGTCTCCTCCGGAATCAGCTCCGTGAGATCCATCAGCGCTCCCTTTTCCGCCAGGATCGCCATGTCGTCCGCCGATACCAGCATCAGATCCGGCCCCTTTCCTCCGGCGATCTCCGCCATGATCCTGCTGCGAAAGGCGTCCTCCTGATCCTCCTCCGCACTTTCTGTTGTGATCGGGCAGCTCCAGTGGGCATAGCTGTACTCAGCAGCCCCCTCCATTATATAGTTTGCGGCGCTGTCCCATAAAACCGCCATTCGGATCTCATCCTCCGGCTGATACTCTTCCTCCGACAGCGAAAAGACCTGCAGCATTTGCGGGCTTAAAGCGCCGAGAAGAAGCTTGTCCTGACCGTCCGGTATCAAAAAGGCAAAATTGGGCCCCGCCGGATAATTGATCTCCTGCAGGGACATCATATCCGTCAGTTTCTTTGCCTTGTTGTCCCATCGAAAAAGATGCTGAGTATTGTCCACAAGGTACAGCAGATCTCCATCCGGGTATATCGCATAAATGTTCCTGAACTTGGCGGATACCTCTATCTGCTTCCTGCTGCCGCTCTCCGGATCATATTTGTAGATCGACGTCTCCTGCTCCTCTATTTCACACAGGACCACGCTTCCGTCCGCGCCCCTGACAACGTCGCTGCCGGGCAGGGCGCTTACCGGATTCCACAGATGATCCTTCGGGAAGGGATCTGTCAGTGACAGAAGGTTTCCCTCCAAATCCGTCTCCGCCAGAAAATATTGGGGTTCTTCGCCTCCCGCGCCGTCAAGGATCCGGAAGGACAGCTTTCCCTCCTCCGGCATTGCAAGGGAGCGGATAGACCAGTTGTCCTTTTCCGGGAAATCCAGCGCAAAGGGCTGCCAGACCAGCTCCGTCACCCCTTTGCTGTAGGTGGCAAGAAAGAACTGCCGGGTCACCTCCTCTCCCTCCTCATTCCTGTATTCCGCCAGGATATAGACAGTGTCGCCAAAAGCATCCGCATATAAGAACTTGTCCTGATACTCCCAGGCGGGAACAGGATCCCTCAGAAGCAGTCTGGTGTACTCTCCCAGATAAAGCTGGTCTCCCTCGATCTGCAAAAGCCCCTCAGCAGAAACCGCTGCTTCTGAATCTCCCTCTTCCTTTCCCCCGCAGCCTGCAGTCAGGACCGCCAGAAGGACCGCCGTAATGATCCCTATATACCTTTTGAACTTCATAAGTCCTACCCCTTCCCTGCCATTATCATGATCAGACACTTGCAAAACTCTCATTTTTTGCGCCTACGTCAGCCCTCCAAGCAGCTTATACAGAAGCCGGTACAGCTGCTGCGCCTCCTTAGGCTCCACATTGACGCAGGCTCCCAGGCCGGCAGGTATCCTGACCGCCCGCTCCTTTAAATCCTCCCCTGCCTGCGTGATGGTGACGATCAGATTGCGCTCATCCTCCCTGGAACGGTTCCGCACCACGTATCCTTTCCCCTCCAGCTTTTTCAGCAGCGGGGTCAGCGTACCGGAATCCAGGTAAAGGCACTCCCCCAGCTCTCTGACGGTCACCTCCTTTTTCTCCCACATCACCATCATAGCGATATACTGGGTGTATGTCAAATCAAGCTCGTCCAGATAGGGCTTATATCTTCTTATGACTTCCTTCGCGCAGGCATAAAGGGGAAAACACAGCTGATTCTCAAGCTTCAGGCAGTCATATTTATTGTCCTGCATATTGATGCACCTCTTTCATTTCCGTCTCAGGCCAACGCCCTTTTCTTCTGCTCTTCATATGCCGCCCTGCAGGCCCTTGCAAGCTGATCCGCGCAGGAAGTGGTTCTGCGCCCGCAGATCACCCCCGACAGCTTTCTCTCGATCTCCTCCACCGTCCAGCCGTCCACAAGAATGGGTATCGCTTTCAGATTCCCGTTGCAGCCTCCCGTAAAGGAGATATTCGTAACCACATTGCCGTCGATATGAAGCTTGATCTCGCTGGAGCAGGTGCCCTCAGTGGTATAAATATACTCCATCCCACTCCCGGCACTTAGCAGGTCCTCGATCCGCTCCTTCACCACCGATATGTCGGTAGTGGGCTCAAAGCGCTCCACCACGTTCCCCTCCCTGTCGATCAGAAACTTGGTAAAATTCCACTTGATGTCGCTGTTTTCTTTGTAATTGGGATCCGTCCTTTCCAGTGCGCTCTCAAGCATGGGCGTCAGGGGATGCTCCGGGTCAAATCCTGCAAACCCCTTTTGTGACTTCAGATAAACGAAAAGCGGATCCGCGTTGCCGCCGTTCACCTCGATCTTGGAAAAGATCGGGAATTTGATGCCATAGGTAGAATCGCAGAAGCTGACGATCTCTTCATTGCTCCCCGGCGCCTGATGCCCGAACTGATTACAGGGGAAATCCAGAATGATAAATCCCTCGCCCGCATATTTTTCATAAAGATCCTGCAGGCTGTCATATTGGGGAGTAAAACCGCACTCCGTGGCGGAATTAATGATCAAAATGACCTTCCCCGCATAATCTTTCAAAGAAACCTGGCCGCCATTGGCATCCTCTACCGTAAAATCAAAAATATTCATGAAATCATCCTCTCTTTCGCAGATTATTATAACATTTTCTCGACCTGTTCCTCAAGCTTTTCCGGCGTGACCGTGGGCGCAAAGCGGGCCGTCACATTGCCTTCCCTGTCCACCAGAAACTTGGTAAAGTTCCACTTAATGTTATTGCCCATCACACCCTTCTTCTGCGCCTTCAGGAAGGTATACAAGGGCTCCTCCCCTTCCCCGTTCACCTTAATCTTCTTGAACTGCCGAAAGGTCACGCCGTAGCGGGACTGGCAGAAGTCCGTGATCTCCTCATCGCTGCCGGGGGCCTGGTTTCCAAACTGGTTACAGGGGAAATCCAGGATCTCCAGCCCTCTGGACTGATATTTTTCATACAGATCCTGCAATCCCTCATACTGGGGCGTGAAACCGCATCCCGTAGCGGTGTTGACGATCAGCAGCACCTTCCCCCGATACTCCTCCAGCGAAATGTCGCTGCCGTCCTGGGCCTTCACCGAATACTCATAAATGCTCATGTTCCTTCTCCTCTCTCTTTCTGTTTCGCAAAATTAAATTGCATACAACTTAATTTAGATTGTACGCAATCAATACAGGTTTGTCAACCCCTTATTTCTAATTTTTCTCATTTCGGAATTGTATGCCTGCCAAAAGCAGGGTACAATGTAAAAGCATTTTGACATACTTTTTGATAGATGTAAAGATTGAAAATGAGAAGTAGAGGGTATCCATTACCTTAATCACACAACAAACAA
>JAMPHT010000085.1 GCA_023663285.1 Bacillota bacterium | reverse complement strand
GAGTATAACACATAATTCCTAAAAAGTGTAGTCAAATAATAAATGATGTACTAGGAGCCGCACATAGGGTTCGACTCCCCCCTACTCCACTATACAGGAATGCCTGAAAATGTAATGTTTTCGGCATTCTTTTCTTTTTAGTTGTATTTCCGGCAGATATTGCCTATAATGGACTTGATGTAAAAAGTGGAATAGTGGTCCCGGAGGAAAATAGATTGAAAAATTAGCTCGATAGCTTATTTTTCAATCGGCTATTTGTTTCTGAGCGAAAACAAATAGCCTTGATGGCAGACGAGAAATCGCCTTCGCGAATTTCTCGTCGCCTCTTCGCGACAAGTCGCTCAGAAATGGGGATCAAGATGGCAGACGAGAAGAATTTATCGGTGGGAGGCTACCGGTTTTATACGGAGAGGGATGCGCAGCTTGCGGCGGCAGAACTGAAAAAAATCGAATATCTTGAGGCGCGCATAGATTATTCCAGACCGGACAGCATTCTGACCGTATATGAAAAGACGATCCATGAAAGGATCTTCAGGACGCCGGTGGGATTACAGTATTTGAGAGAGCTGCGGGAATATTTGCTGAAGTGGCCGGAGATCGATCCCGAAAGTGTTCCGGATATTGCGCTGTATAATACCTTCAGCGGAGAGGTGAGGGAGAAGAATACGCCTGTGAGAAACAGGATAAAGGCGCAGGACGCCAAGAAGAGCGGAGAAAGGTCGGGATTTATGATTTCCGTTATTTTGAATGTGCTGCTGGCGATCACAGTCATCTGTATGTTCACCATGACTTTGAGGAGCGACAATCCCAATGTGCTGAATTATGAGCGGGTGATCACCGACAGATATGCGCAATGGGAACAGGATCTGACGGACAGGGAGAACTATATCCGCGAGAAGGAACGGGAACTGAAGCTGAATGATAATACGGATGTTTTCACAGAATAGACATAAAAACAGTTTATAATAACTGTAGATAAAAAGGTTTAGGCGGAAAGGCGTGTTATCGGTATGGAGAGACTGAAGATCCTTGTGGTGGACGATGAGAGCAGAATGCGTAAGCTGGTCAGGGACTTTCTGGTGAAGGCGGGATATGATGTGGTGGAGGCCGGAGACGGGGAGGAGGCCCTTGATATTTTCTTTAAGCAGAAGGATATTGCGCTGGTGGTTCTGGACGTCATGATGCCGAAGATGGACGGCTGGCAGGTGTGCAGAGAACTGCGGGCATACTCCAAGGTGCCGGTCATCATGCTGACAGCCAGAGGGGATGAGCAGGATGAGCTGCAGGGCTTTCGGCTGGGCGTGGACGAGTATATTTCCAAGCCCTTCAGTCCCAAGATCCTGGTGGCAAGAATCGAGGCGATCCTGCGCCGGGCAGGCCAATCTGCCGAGGAAGAGACCTTGAGCTGCGGCGGGATCGAGATCGACAAATCGGCCCACCGGGTCCTGGTTGACGGAAAGGAGATCGAGCTCAGCTTCAAGGAGTTTGAACTGCTCGCCTATTTTGTGGAGAACAAGGGCGTGGCATTGTCCAGGGAGAAGATATTGAATCACGTCTGGAATTATGACTATTTTGGCGACGCCCGTACCATTGATACTCATGTGAAAAAGCTGCGCAGCAAAATGGGAGACAAGGGCGATATGATCAAGACCATTTGGGGCATGGGTTATAAGCTGGAAGCATGAAACATTCGATCAGAAGGCAATTTGCGTTGATTTTCATAGGGCTGATGGCCGGTACGGTTTTGCTGTGCTGGTTTATCAACAATATGTTCCTGGAGGAATATTATGTCAGGAGCAAGACAAAGGTGATCTATGAGGCATATGACACGATCCGTCAGGCGGCAGGCAGTGACACATACAGCTCTGAGGAATTCAGAAGAGAACTGGATGATGTGTGCAGCGTAGCCAATATCACGGTGCTGGTAATAGATGCCAATTCTCAGACCAGGTATGAATCCGTCAACGGGGGACGTGAGTTGGAGGCGCTGCTGCTGGGGTATGTTTTCGGCTATGAGAAATATCCTGTAAAGGTGCTGGAAGAGGGACAGGACTATGTTATCCAGAGGATGACCACCGAGGAGGATGAGTTCCTTGTCATGTACGGAAGGCTGAATACGGGGATCTCCTTTATTATGCGAACTCCTATAGAGAGTATTCGGGAGAGCGCGGATATTGCAAACCGCTTCTCTGCCTATGTGGGAGTCGTGGGGACTCTGGCTGGCGGGATCATTATCTGGCTTGTCTCCGGCAAGATCACAAAGCCCATCAAGAAGCTTAACAGCATTTCAGAACAGATGGTACACCTTAACTTTGAGGCCAGGTATAATGGTAAGGTAAAAAACGAGATCGGTATGCTGGGAGAAAATATCAACAAGCTGTCAAGCTCCCTGGAACAGTCCATATCCGGCTTAAAAACCGCTAATAATGAGCTGCTGCGGGATATTGAAAAGAAGGAAGAAACGGACAGGATGCGTCGTGAGTTCCTGGCGAATGTGTCCCATGAGCTGAAAACGCCCATAGCGCTGATACAGGGGTATGCGGAAGGATTGGCGGAGGGGGTCAATGACGATCCGGAGAGTCGCAGCTTTTACTGTGAGGTCATCATAGATGAAGCGTCCAGGATGAATCTCATGGTGCAGAAGCTGCTCACCTTAAACCAGCTGGAGTTTGGCAACGATGTGGTGGCTATGGAGCGCTTCGATATCACGGCGCTGGTGAAGAATTATATCCAGTCGGCGGGGATACTGACAAAACAGAACGGGATCAGGGTCTGTATGGAGGAATATCCGCCCGTCTATGTGTGGGGGGATGAATTTAAGGTGGAAGAGGTCTTTATGAACTATTTCACCAATGCGGTCAACTATTGCAGCGGGGAGAAAAAGATCCTTGTGACGCTGGAAGCGAAAGATACTGTAGTGCGTGTGTGCGTGTTTAACACGGGGGAGCCGATACCGGAGGAATCCCTGCCCCATTTGTGGGAAAAGTTTTATAAGGTTGACAAAGCCAGAACCAGGGAATACGGAGGAAGCGGCGTTGGGCTCTCCATTGTAAAGGCCATTATGGAGTCCATGAATCGGCAGTACGGCGTGGAAAACCTTGGAGACGGCGTGTTGTTCTGGTTTGAATTGGAAAAGGCGCGTGAAGGCGATTTGCAGGAAGGGGACTATGGAGAAGGAGCAGGAGAAGCTTAAGCTCACAAGGGTGCTGTTGGTGGGCGTTGACACGGGAGAGGAACCGGAATTTGAGCATTCCATGGAGGAGCTTGCCAGTCTGGCGGGGGCCGCTTATAAGCAGGTGGCCGGTATTGTGGTGCAGCGCATGGAGGCGGTGAATAAAGCTCTGTATATTGGAACGGGAAAAGTGGCGGAGGTAAAGCAGTATGCCGCGCAGACAGAGGCGGAGGAGATCATATTTGACAACTCCCTCTCCCCCAGCCAGATCAGAAATCTGGGCAATGAGCTGGAACTGCCTGTTCTGGACAGAAACAACCTGATTTTGGATATTTTTGCCCTTCGGGCCAGAACAGGGGAGGCAAAGCTGCAGGTAGAAACGGCAAGGCTGCAGTATATGCTGCCGAGGCTGGCAGGAATGCGCGAAAACTTGAGCCGCCAGGGTGGCACCGGCGGAAGCATGAGCAACAGGGGCGCCGGCGAGACGAAGCTGGAGCTGGACCGCCGTAAAATAGAGCATCGTATCAGCGAACTGAAAAGGGAGCTGGAGGTCATGGAAAAGAACCGGGAGACCATGCGGAAAAAGAGAACACGGTCAAAGGTGCCTCAGGCGGCGCTGGTGGGATATACCAATGCGGGTAAATCCACGATCTTAAACAGGCTTGTGGAAAATTACGGTGAGAGCAGGGAAAAGACGGTGCAGGAAAAGGATATGCTGTTTGCCACTCTGGATACGGCGGTGAGGAGTATCTGTACTGAGGATAACAGACCCTTTCTTCTGGCGGATACGGTAGGATTCATAGACAAGCTTCCCGCCGGGCTGATCAAGGCGTTCCGTTCTACCCTTGAGGAGGTGAAGTACGCCGACCTTCTCATTCATGTGGTGGACTTTTCGGATGAACATTACAGACAGCAGATGGAGGTCACGGAAAAAACGCTGCAGGAGCTGGGGGCGGGCGGTATCCCTAAGCTCGTGGTATATAACAAGGCGGATAAGTGCGGAATGGAAGAGCTTCCACAGAGAAAGAACAGCCATATATATATGGCGGCGGGAAAGGGCCGGGGGATCAGGGAACTGACGGCGATGATCCAGGACGTTCTGTATGCGGACCGGGTGGAAGCGGAGTTTTTGATCCCTTTTCAGAAGGGAGATCTGACTTCTTATTTTATGGAGAATGCGACGGTGCTGCAGCAGGAATATATGGCGGAAGGCGTGCGCCTGAAGGTGAGCTGCCATAAGGGCGACGCGGAAAAATACAGCGCATACAGGCTGTGAGTAAAATCCGCTGTCAGGCGGCTGCCAGGGTTGACTGTATGAAAAAAGTGCGGTATATTATAAACATATTCTTATTTTGACAAAGGCAAGTGAGGAACGGTATGAGAGCAAAAAAGTTTAAAGTCGGGTTGACGGCAGTTGTACTCTGTCTTGGGCTGGCCGGCTGCGGCGAAAATGCGATTCCGGAATTGACGGAGCAGGAAATGCAGACCATTGGAGAATATACTGCTTTTACAATGATGAAATATGACGCCAGCAATAGAAGCCGTCTTGTGACACTGCCACAGGAGCCGGAGCCGACTGTACCGGATCCTGTGGAAACACAGCCGCCTCAGGAGACGGAGGAGCCGTCAGGTATGGGAGCGGTGGATGATACTCCGGTCACGGACATATCTCAGCAGGAGGATCCCGGCAGTATGGAAGATGTGCTGGGTCTGGCGGAGGGCGTGAGCGTCAGCTATGTGGATGCAGAGGTCTGCGATACCTATCCTCATGATGAGGAGATCGGCGGTCTCGTGATGGATGCATCGGAAGGAAACAAGCTTCTGGTGCTGCATTTTCGATTTACCAACGGGACGGAACAGGAACAGACAGTGGACATAGCTTCTCAGAGAGAACTGACATTCCGCATTACGGTCAACGAGGATTACCGGCGCAATGCTATGACGGCCCTTTTGTTGGAGGATATGACCATCTTTCGGGAAACGATACCTGCAGGCGAAAGCAGGGAGGCAGTTCTGATCATTGAGGTGGGGCAGGGAAGTATGGAGGAAATAAGCTCTATTTCCCTGAATCTGAAAAATGATGAAAAAGCATATACAATTCAGCTGAAATAGTGCCATATGCAGTAAAAAGTTTAAAACAATAAAGTGTTAAAACGGCCGGAACACCTGAAATATAGAGGAATTCCGGCCGCCTTGATAAATTGTGTAAAAATTTAAAAAAATGGAAATTAGCTGTTGACAATTGAAAAACTCAATGATATACTCAATTCGTCGTTAAGGATGCTTTCTGAAACGAAAGACAGGGCTTGAAAAATTTTGAAGAAATTTTGAAAAATCTGTTGACATCCACGATAGGGTGTGCTATCCTTAATAAGCTGTCGCCTGAGACGACGGTTAGTAGGGCGGAACCTTTAATGAGGCAAAGCCTTAAATGAGA
>JAMPHT010000084.1 GCA_023663285.1 Bacillota bacterium | reverse complement strand
TCTACTTTAGATATGCGTATTTATTCATCTGGCTACTGTGTGAAAAGTAACGAAAATTTACACTTTGTTTAGATATTATGCTTTTGTTTATTCAGATAGTATGCTATACTGCCACAGGGCGGCGGCGCCAAAAGCGCCTCCTGTAAAACAATATCCGCAAGCGAAGTCAACAACCAATGAAAGGAGCCAATATGTCAATTACAGCCGACTGTCATCTGCACTCTTCCTTCTCCGGGGACTCGGACGCTCCCATGGAGGAAATGGTCCTGAAGGGCATTTCCCTTGGTCTGGATACCATGTGCTTCACAGAACACCAGGACATAGACTATCCGGATTCCCCGGAGGGACCCGGCAGCATTTTTCTGCTGAACACGGATTCCTATCTCTACGATCTGGCAAGACTGAAGGAAAAATACCGGGATAAGATCCGCCTGCTCTTTGGGGTAGAGCTGGGGCTGCAGCCGGAGCTCCTGCGTCAAAACGCAGTGTACGCCAAATCCTATGAATTTGATTTTATCATCGGCTCATCCCACATCTGCCATGGAAAAGACCCCTACTATCCCGCCTTTTTCGAGGGTCGGAGCGAGGAGGCAGCTTACCGGGAATACTTTACTTCCGTTCTGGAAAATGTGAAAAAGTTTTCCAATTTCGACGTCTACGGGCATCTGGACTATGTGGTTCGGTACGGCCCGAACAGGGACAGGGATTACTGCTATGCAAAATATCAGGATATTCTTGATGAGATCCTGGAGACCCTGCTGGAAAAAGGAAAAGGGATCGAGCTCAACACCGGCGGCATAGAAAAAGGGATGAAAGACTTTCATCCCTGTACGGATATTTTAAGGCGCTACCGGCAGCTTGGGGGAGAGATCGTCACCATAGGCAGCGACGCCCATGACGCTTCCCACATTGCCGGTCACTTTTCCCTGGCTGCGGAAGCTCTGCAGTCCTGCGGCTTCCGGTACTATACCGTGTTCCAGAACCGGACCCCGGAGTTTATACGGCTGTAAAAAGTGCCGCAACTTACCGCGTAGAAGAATCCGCTTGCGGATTCTTCCCGGAATGACTTAGATTTTCTTAGACAGCGTCCAAAGAGGTGTGCTATGCACCCTCTTTGCTGCCTTAGAAAATCTTCATTCCGTTCACACTTCGCAGAGCACCACCACCAGCTTGGGCGTAGTCTGAGCCGGGATGCTGCGGGTAGAGCTTTCATAGACCACCACCAGGTCATGGTTGGCAGGGCTGCCCTGAAAATACTGGTTATTGGTAGTGCGCACATCCACGGAGCCATCCATATTCAGCTGCAGCGTCTGATCCTCATTCACCATGGACATATCATAATAGCCCACATTCACCATCCGCTCCGTCTTTTCCCTGGCCGCCGCCACCGCATTGTACTGAGGCGGATAGATCAACGGCATGGGCGCGTCCGCCGCATACCAGAAGGTACACATCATCCCCACGGACAAGGTCTCAAAGTCCACCACATATGTGGCGGGCGTCATGATAAAATTCACTGTATTGCCGTCCGTATCCTCCAACGTCGCAAAGATCATGCACCCGTTTGCCCTGCGGCTGCCGATCCTTGTGGGTACCATATCCACGATCGTTCCCGTCACAGAACCGAAACGTTTTCTCCTCTCTGGCATTCTTCCTCCGAAATTGAAATCCATCGCTTATCTCCCTGCTGTCTGCTTTCATTATTTTAGTATATGCTCCGCCGCCCGTAACGTGCCTTTCCGCTTTCCCGCCCCGTCTCAGGACAGCGATCTCAACTATGCTTCCTCACAATATAGTACCGCCTCCCAGAACATACTCTCCATCATAAAAAACCGCCGCCTGCCCCGGCGTGGCCGCCCGGACTTCTCTCTCAAAAGTACATTTGATCCTGCCCCCATCCGTCTTTTCGATCCTGCAATACTCCCCTCCGTGATTGTAGCGGATCTTCGTCCTCACCCGACGGGGTTCCCTGATATCCTCCACGGACATAAAATTCACATTGTCGCAGAGCACCTCTTTTACCATCAGATCCTCATTTGTCCCAATCACTACCTCATTTGTCTCCGGCCGTATCTTTGTGACAAAGACCCGCTCTCCCATGGGCAGCCCCAAGCCTCTCCGCTGTCCCAGGGTATAGTGGGTGATGCCTTTGTGTCGTCCTAAGAGCTTCCCCTCCAGGGTCACAAAATTTCCGGGGCCAGGCGCCCGGTCCTCCGCTTCCCTGTCGATAAATCCTGCATAATCCCCATCCGGCACAAAACAGATCTCCTGACTGTCCGGCTTGTGGGCTACAGGAAGCCCCGCCCTGTCCGCAATCTCCCGAATCTGCGCCTTGGTATACTCCCCTACCGGCATCAGTGTGTGGGCCAACTGCTCCTGGGTCAGATTATAGAGGGCATAGGTCTGATCCTTTTCCGCCGTCACAGACTGCCTGAGCGACAGACGGCCGCCCGGCAGCCTGCTTATTCTGGCGTAATGTCCCGTGGCAATACGATCCGCGCCTATTTCCAGACTGCGCCTCAGCAGCGCCTCCCACTTGACGTATCGGTTGCAGGCAATGCAGGGATTGGGCGTGCGTCCCGCCAGATATTCCTCCACAAAATAGTCTATCACATGACGTTTGAACTCCCGCCTGAAATTCATGATATAATGGGGAATCTCCAGCACTTCAGCCACCCGCCTTGCGTCCTCCGCTGCGGACAGGCCGCAGCAGCCTCCGCTCTCCGCCATTGTCTCCTCCGGCTCCTCCTGCCAGATCTGCATGGTAACGCCGATGACCTCATAGCCCTGTTCCTTTAAAAGGTAAGCCGCCACAGAGGAATCCACTCCCCCGGACATACCCACAACCACTTTTCCCTTCATCCTGCCCTCCATGCTATCTTCAATGGCGCAATAATTTATGAACCGCCGCAAAACCGGAAGAATCCGCCTGCGGATTCTTCCCGGAATGACTTAGATTTTCTTAGGTTGGGTCCAAAGAGGGGTACCCCCTCTTTCCAACCTTAGAAAATTTTCATTCCGTTCACATTTTACTATACGATATTTCCCTCCAAAACACAATCAAATCCGGGCAGACTCCTTTCAACTCATCCGCCGCACGATCCTGTAATAGGTAGCGGAGGTCCGCTTATAACAGACTGCATACACAAGGGCAAACACCCCGCAGACCGCCACCGTGCAAAGCATCATCACTTTTGTCTCATAATTTTGGATCGCTCCCATCATCATCACCACCATATTCATGCCAATAACCGTATGAAGTACCGCACCTGCCAGAGGTAATGCGAACACCAGACGGATTTGCTTTTTAATCGTTTTACGAATCTCTTCATCACTCATTCCCACCTTCTGCATGATCTCAAAATTATTCTGATCCTCAAGACCTTCCGCGATCTGCTTATAATACATAATGATCACCAGGCAGATCAGAAAAATACTTCCAAAGAAAATACCGATAAACATCAGGCCGCCGTACATACTCTCCCCGGCAGCAATATCCTCCCGGTAATCTCCGCAGCCTGCATATCCTGCCGTCCCCTCCAAAGCAGCCTTTGCCGCCTCCACAAAGCCATCAACGGCAGCCTCCTCTCCCACAGGCGTACAGGACATGGAGAATGCTTTCTGCTCTTCTCCCACTCCGAATACTGCCGCAGCCAGACTCCGCTCCTTAATGGTTGCAAATACGATCAGATAGCCCCCTCTCACCCGTATGTCACGGGCCTTTTTCGCCACCGGGCACGAAAGCAGCTCTTCCTTTATCCGCCAGCTGTTTTCTCCTATGGAGACAGTATCCTTTCCAAAATCCGCGCCTGTAGAATAGATCAGTACCTCCCCTTCCGCCAGACTTATCTCCTTTTGCTCCATGCGGCCATACTCTTCCGCGGTCATCATGATAATGTTACAGCAGTCGCTGAAATTTGCTTTCTCTTCCTCCTTCATAGGGCGAAACAGATCATCATCCATATAGGCGTTACGCACCGTCACATCCGCCCGCCCCAGATAATCGGTAAGCTCTACTCCGCTTTCCGCCGCGGCCCTTTTTAACGCCGCCTTCAGCGCCTCCTCGTCCTGCTCCCCGATCCAGAACATACTAAAGGTCCTGGGATAGGAAAAGGACGTGATGGAATCAATACTTAAGCCCAGGCTGATGGTACAAATGGCCGTGATAATGGACATGGTGGCAAAAATACAGATGTTGGAAAGGCTTGCGGCATTCTTTTTCATCCGGTACAGCATCCCCGACACCGTGATAAAGTTCTCCGCCCGATAGTAATAGCTTTTCCGCTTTTTCAGGCGCCGCAGCATGGCAATGCTCCCGGATGTAAACAGAAAATAAGTTCCCAGGATCACCAGAAAGATAGCCAGGAAAAAATCATTGAAGATATGGCCGTTCAGCTTTGCCGTAATTGCAAGATAATAACCCGTTCCCAGCGCCAGAAGTCCCAGAATACTCCACAGCCCTATGGCCTTCGGTTCCTTCTCTCCCTTTCTGGAACCGGTCATCAACTCCACAGGTCTTGCTTTTCCCACCTGCACCAGATTTACAAAAAGGTTCAGCGCCGAGACAAAGGCATAAAACGCCATTGTGTCCAATATCGCTTTGGGGCTGATGGAAAACGCCACGTCCACAGGCAGCTTTGCCAGATTCAGCAGCAGGAGAAAGAGCAGTCTGGAAAACAGCAGCCCTGCCGTGATTGCCGCCGCCATGACCACCACATACACTGCAAGGCTTTCCCACAGCATCATGACGCCGATGTGCTTTTTCTCCATTCCCAGAATACTGTACAGCCCCAGCTCCCGCTTTCTGCGTTTGATGAGGAAGCTGTTGGTGTAATAGAGGAATGGCACCATGATAAGCCCCAGCAGCACAAACCCGATCTCCAGAAATACAATGGCATAGACCGCTTTGGGAAGCGTCCACATCACATTATTCTGCAGGATCAGATCGAACACAAAATAGGTGAACATGGCAAAAATGCTCACGCCGATATAGGGGAAATAAGTAGAACCGTTCTTTCGGATATTGTTTGCCGCCATCCGGGGCAGAAGAGACAGCTTTTTATTCATGGCCTGCCGCCTCCTCTCCCTCTGCTGATGTTTTCACAGTATGGTCAAAGTACTCGCCGGACTTTTCTGTCTGCAGGATGGTCAGGGTATCGGAAATTTTCCTGTACATCTCATCATCTCCCAAATCTCCCCGATAGATCTGGTTGAAAACGCATCCGTCCTTGATGAACATGACCCTGCCTGCCCTGCTTGCCGCCTGGATACTGTGGGTCACCATGAGAATGGTCTGACCGCCCTCATTTACCTCCGCGAAGATCCGCAGAAGCCGGTCCGATGCCTTGGAGTCCAGCGCGCCTGTAGGCTCGTCCGCCAGCAGTATCTGGGGATTTGTAATAAGCGCTCTCGCCACCGCCGTGCGCTGCCGCTGACCGCCGGAGACCTCATAGGGATATTTCCCCAGAATATCCCGGATACCCAGCTTTCCCGTCAGAGCTTCCAAACGCTTTTCCATCTCCGCCACTCTGCAGCCCGCCAGCACCAGAGGCAGGAAAATATTGTCCTTTAAGGACAGGGAATCCAGCAGATTGAAGTCCTGAAACACAAATCCCAGATTGTCCCTGCGAAAGGCGCAAAGCTCTTTCTGCCTGATGTCCGCCATATTCTTTCCCGCCAGAATGACCTGTCCTCCCGTAGGCTTGTCCAGGGACGCCATGATGTTTAAAAGGGTCGTCTTACCGGAACCTGATTCCCCCATGATTGCCACATACTCGCCCTGCTCCACCGTAAAATTCACATTTTCCAGAGCCTGTACCTTATTGCCACCCAGCCGTGTGGTATATACTTTTTTCAAATTCTTCACTTCCAAAAGCGCCATAATTCCTCCATCCCGCGCATGGCCATGCGCGTCTTATTCATGATTGTGTTATTCCCGCGAGCAATGATCCAAGCTTGCGTCATAGTTATTGTCTGTGTCGTGCGCGCAGTACAATAATACAACAGGAGGAAATGCTTTGCAATCGAATTACATTACATTTCCTCCTGTAAGCTTACATTTGTGTAAGGTTCTATGGCGATTTGGACGCCTTCTGATCTGTCCAATTACCATACTTCGCCATTGGATGGTAATAAAAAAGGCCGTTCCGAAATCATATCACTGATTCCGGTTTCGGCTCTTGGCTCTTGGCTCCTTGTCGATATATTCGCTTCTCTTTTACAGCCTTTACAATAGATTGGAAAGTTTATCAGTACCTTTTGTTGGCTGTTCCAGATTCATCACATACATCTTATAGCAAAGTATCTTTGGAAAGACAATAGGGAAGCGAACAAATCTTCCACCTCAAACAATCTTTTATAAAACAATAAAAGAGTTCTTTGGCAGGCGTGGCGTTCCCCTGCATCACTTTTGACCCATAGGGTGTGTGGTTGCCACGAAATTGACCACCTCAAAGAACTCTTTTCATTATGTGTTCAGTATATCAAAATTATTCCCTCTTGTAAAGAATCGTTTTCGTTCTTAAATAACGTTTCCACCTTTTTTGTTACTTTTCACACAGTAGCCACCGAAGCGGCATCTTTGATGCCGCTTCGCT
>JAMPHT010000083.1 GCA_023663285.1 Bacillota bacterium | reverse complement strand
TTTTTTTCCCAGAGTTATCTAGTGAAGAAATCAGAGAAATTGAAGCAGATGTTATGCAGTTGGCGTAACAAATAACAATATTGTGTCCCTATCTTGTGCAAAAATACAATTTGGTGTATAATTAAAACAGCTGAAAACAACGTATTTTCTTTCAGACTATAGGCGGAAAAGAGGTAGGCGAATGAATACAGTAGTTACGATCGGAAGACAGTTTGGTTCTGCAGGCCGTGAGATAGGCGAGAAAGTGGCGGAATATTTTGACATCAAGTGTTACGACAAGGAGCTTTTGAGCAGGGCAGCCAAGGAAAGCGGCTTCTGTGAAGAAATGATCCAGAATCATGACGAGCGCCCTACAAATTCTTTCCTGTATAACCTGGTGATGGATACCTATTCCTTTGGCTATAACGCATCCTCCTTTGTGGATATGCCCATCAGCCATAAGGTGTTCCTGGCGCAGTTTGACACCATCAAAAAGATTGCGGACGAGGGGCCCTGCGTCATTGTGGGACGCTGTGCTGATTATGCTCTGGCGGAATACAAAAATGTGGTAAGGCTGTTTATTTATGGCGACGACGATACGAAAATAAAGCGCATCATGGAGCGGTACAGCCTCTCCGAGTCAAAGGCTAAGGATATGATCGTCAAGAAGGATAAGCAGCGCCAGAGCTACTATAATTATTATTCCTCCAAGAAATGGGGCCGTGCCGACAGCTACGACCTTTGCATCAACAGCAGCGTACTGGGCGTGGAGGGCACCGTCAGGCTGATCGTGCAGTATATTGAGGACTTTGAGAAGAAAAACAGCTGAAAAATGCTGAAAAATCAAAAAAACAGTTGACTTTATAAGGCGCCTTATGCTATCATACACTAGTATGCCGCATGGCTCGGTATAAGTGCAGAGAGGAATGTTTTTAGTTCCATGCCACCAAAGCCAGCGAGTAAGACGGGCAGGGATTTGACGAATCTTTGCAGTCATGAATAGGAGGTGCCTTATTATGTACGCAATTATTGCAACAGGCGGAAAGCAGTACAAGGTTTCTGTGGGTGATATCATCAAGGTTGAGAAGTTGGATGCAGAACCCGGAAATACTGTTTCCTTTGACCAGGTCATCGCAGTAAGTGACGGAACCCTCAAGGTGGGCGAGGACGTTGCGAAAGCATCCGTATCCGCCACCGTTATGGAGCAGGGAAAGGGTAAGAAGGTTATTGTATACAAGTACAAGAGAAAAACCGGATACCACAAAAAGAACGGTCACAGGCAAGCATACACACAGGTCAAGATCGATAAGATCAATGCGAAATGACAACGGTAGTGATTTGTAAAGACCGGGAAGGTTCCTACAGAGGCTTTTACTGTATGGGCCATGCAGAGTACGCAAAAGAAGGCGGGCCGGATATCCTGTGCGCCGCAATATCGGCTCTTACCATCGGCACGATCAATGCCCTGGAGGCGCTGGCGGGAGAGCGGTTGGAAACGGCTCAGAATGATGAGACAGGCTTTCTCAAATGCGACTTCTTAAGTACTTTGCAGGAAAAGTCCTCATTTTTGATGGACGCAATGGTATTTTCCCTAGAAAATATAAGCAGGGAATACGGAGACAGATATTTGCAAGTAAAATTCGAGGAGGTGTAGACCATGTTGAATATGAACCTTCAGTTATTCGCTCATAAGAAGGGAGTCGGTTCATCCAAGAACGGCAGAGACTCCGAATCAAAAAGATTGGGTGCAAAGAGGGCTGACGGACAGTATGTAAAGGCGGGAAACATCCTTTACAGACAGCGCGGCACCAGGATCCATCCCGGTGTCAATGTGGGGATCGGCGGAGACGATACTCTGTTTGCACTGGTTGACGGAGTTCTTCGTTTTGAGAGAAAAGGAAGAGACAGAAAGCAGGCTTCTGTTTACCCGAAAGAGCAATGATCTTAAGTGCAGGGGACTTCAAACCGAAGAGTTTGAAGTCCCTCTTTGGTTAAAGCTTTACAGATTGGAGAGCAATATGTTTGCAGACAGAGCCAGAATTTATGTGAGAAGCGGCAAGGGGGGAGACGGCTTCGTTTCCTTCCGCCGGGAAAAATATGTGCCTGCGGGCGGGCCGGACGGCGGAGACGGCGGCAGGGGCGGAGACGTCATTGTTGAGGTGGACGAAGGGCTAAACACCTTGATCGACTTTCGCAATATGCGCAAATACAAGGCGGAGGACGGTCAGCCGGGAAGCAAGCGGAACTGCCGGGGTAAGGACGGCGGAGACATCACCTTAAAGGTGCCCCAGGGGACGGTGATACGGGAGGCAGAGAGCGGAAAGGTCATTGTGGATATGTCCGGGGACAATCGGCGCGTGGTCCTGTTAAAGGGCGGCAGGGGCGGCAACGGCAATCAGCACTATGCCACAAGCACCATGCAGGCGCCGAAATACGCCCAGCCGGGACAGCCGGCCAGGGAGCTTGAGCTGCTGCTGGAATTAAAGGTGATCGCAGATGTGGGACTGGTTGGATTTCCCAATGTGGGAAAGTCCACGCTTCTGTCGAGAGTCAGCAACGCCAGGCCCAAGATCGCTAATTATCATTTCACTACTCTGAATCCCAATCTGGGAGTGGTGGACTTAGAGGGTACCAGGGGCTTTGTCATGGCGGATATTCCGGGACTGATCGAGGGCGCATCGGAGGGCGTGGGGCTGGGACATGAGTTCCTGCGGCATATCGAGCGCACCAAGGTGCTGATCCATATTGTGGACGCCGCAGGCACGGAGGGCAGGGATCCGGTGGCGGATATCTATGCCATCAACAGGGAGCTGGAAGCCTATAACCCTGAGATCGCGGCAAGACCCCAGGTGATAGCGGCCAATAAGATCGACGCACTCTATATCCCGGAGGACGCTGCCGGAATAAATCCCATAGACCGGCTTCGTGAAGAATTTGAGCCTAAAGGGATCCCGGTCTACCCCATTTCCGCAGTCAGTGGACAGGGGATAAAGGAACTGCTGTACCATGTAAACGAGATGCTGGAGGGACTGGGAGAGAAAACAACTGTGTTCGAGCAGGAGTATTTCCCCGAACAGGAAGCTTATTCGGATGCAGACGAACCGCATACCGTGGTATACGATCGGGATGAGGATGAGTATGTGGTGGAAGGCCCCAGAATCGAAAAAATGCTGGGCTACACCAATCTCGACAGTGAAAAGGGCTTTGCCTTCTTCCAGAATTTCCTGAAGGATACAGGCATCCTGCAGCAGCTGGAGGACTTAGGGATCCAGGATGGAGACACAGTCCGTATGTACGGACTGAAATTTGATTATTATAAATAGGGAGCATACACATGACGAGTAAACAGAGGGCATATCTGAAAAGCCTTGCAAACGACCTGAAGCCGATTTTTCAGGTGGGAAAGTCCAGCCTGACGCCGGAGCTGACAGAAGCAGTAGGAGAGGTCTTTCACAATAACGAGCTGATCAAGATCGGAGTTCTCAAAAACTGTACGGACGATCCCAGAGAGATCGCCCAGATCATCGCAGAGCGGACCCAGTCCCAGGTGGTTCAGGTCATAGGCAAGAAGATCATTCTTTATAAGCAGGATAAGGACAAGCCCAGGATCGTATTGCCGGCGGCCGGAACTGCGGGGAAAGTGTGAGAAGAATTTCTAATGCTCATGCCAGAGGGGCATAATGCGGATAAATCCGCATACAAAAAAATTCTAAATCTCACACTGAAGAATACCAAGGGCGGGCATTCTTCTCGGAGTCGTCAGACTCCGTGGGATTGGTTTGTGCCCAAGAGGGTGCATAGCACACCTCTTTGGACGCCGCCTAAGAAAATCTAAATCATTCCGAGAAGAATCCGCAAGCGGATTCTTCCAACAGTTCATTGATTGATGTCTGAAGGATACTTTTTGCTCGCGGGAGTCAACAGGAGGGGTGCGGTCATGGAGGACGCAAAGCTTTTAAGGAAACTTGAAAAGGAAATGAGGAAGGCCCAGGACGCAAAACGCTTTGAGCATACGCTGGGAGTGGAGTTTACCGCCGCGGCCCTTGCCATGCGGTACAGCTGTTCCGTCACGGACGCACAGATAGCAGGAGTGCTGCATGACTGTGCAAAGTGTCTGTCAGATGAGAAGAGATTGAAGATCTGTGATAAGAACGGCATACCCGTATCGGATATAGAGCGCCGAAACCCGTTTTTACTTCACGCGAAAGCGGGAGCCTGGCTTGCGGAGGAAAAGTACGGAGTCCGAAACAGGCCGGAGATCATAAATGCTATCCGTTACCACACTACAGGCAGGGAGGACATGAGCCTTTTGGAAAAAATCGTCTTTGTGGCGGATTATATTGAACCGGGCAGGAGGCACGCGCCCAATCTTCCGGAGATCCGGCGGCTTGCTTTTGATGATTTGGACCGGGCGGTGCTGCGCATCCTGGAGGATACACTGGAGCATCTGAAAAAAAACGGCGGTGAGATCGATCCCATGACGGAGACAGCTTATCGTTATTATCGGGAAAATGTCCGATAATGGCAGTGATCTGCGGACGGCTTCTCAGACAGCATTTGTGGGCTTTAGGCATTGACACAAAGTCAACTGCGTTGACCTCACATTGTTTGCCGGAATAAACAATAGATAGGATACAGAAAGGTATGATAATGATGGAAAAAGAAAAATCAATAGAAATGGCAAGACTGGCTATTGAGGCATTGGAAGATAAGAAGGCGGAGGACATTCATGTCATTGATATCAGCGAAGTCTCCGTGATAGCAGATTATTTTATCATTGCAGGCGGAAACAACCGCAGCCAGATCCAGGCGCTCTGCGATAATGTGGAAGAGAAGCTGGGAAGAGCCGGAAACCCGGTCAGGCAGATCGAGGGCTATGACACGGCGAACTGGATACTGATGGATTTCGGGGATGTGATCATCCATATTTTTGACAGGGAAAATCGGCTTCTGTATGATCTGGAACGCATCTGGAGAGACGGAAAGCAGATAGAGACAGACGAATTGAAAAAGTGACAGAAAGGAAGCAGCCATGATTTTTATATCCCATTCCTCCAAGGACGCTTCCACAGCGGCAGAGATCTGCGATCTGCTGGAACAGAACGGAATAGAGTGCTTCGTTGCGCCCAGGGATATCCGGTCAGGGCGGGAATATGCGGAGGAGATCGTAAACGGCATTGATGGTTCCCATGCCATGGTGCTCCTGATGTCCGGGGCTGCAAATGCTTCCCCTCACGTACTGCGGGAGGTGGAGCGCGCCGTCAGTAAAAATATCCCTCTTTTAGTCTATAAGCTGGAAGAAGTGGAGCTGAGCAGATCCCTGGAATATTTCCTTATGACCCACCAGTGGATCGATCAGGAAAAGACCGATGATTATGTGAAGATCCTGGAGGCGGTCAAAGAACTGGAGCAGAACACAGCTTCTCCCTTAAGAACGGCTGACGGTTCGCGGAAGGCAGGAAAGGATGGGCAGAACGGTGCAGGGGTTCAGAAAACAGCTGCCGGACTGCCGAAGCCCCAAAAGGGTACAAGGCGGTGGCGAACAGCCTTCGTTGTGTGTGCCGTTCTGGCTGCTGCGGTGGTTTTTCTGTGTTTTACTGCGGCAGGTATCCTGTCTCCGGGCAGGGAAGCAGACACAGCGGAAAGCTATCCTGTACAGGTGGGAGACACGCTTGTTTTCGGCAGCTATAACGACGAACCCATCCAGTGGCGGGTGCTCCGCCTGGAGGAACAGGACGGCAGGCAGACCGCCGTGCTGGTTTCCAGATACATTCTGACCATGAAAGCTTTTGACACCGCGGAGAGCGGAAAATATAACCATGATGAAACCAAAGATTACATAAGCGCGGAGTCGGAGGCGGATCATGATATGGAGCTTCAGGCATATGTGCGGGGAAACAGCAGCTGGCAAAGCTCCAATATCCGCACATGGCTGAATGCGGAAACAGAGCTGGTGGCCTATGAGGGACAGGCGCCGGTGTCCTCGGCAATGTCTGAGCTTCACAACGGGTATCAGAATGAGCCGGGCTTTCTGTATCAATTTTCTCAGGAAGAGCTGGAAATGCTGGTGGAGAGAGAATGTCACACGCCGGGGAATGCGCTGGAAGAGGGCGATATCGTGACCCTTGACAGGGTGTTCCTGTTGTCAGAGGATGAGCTTGTCTGGTTTGACCAGGCGGGCATCAGTAAGCTCAGCGAGCCCACCCAGGCGGCGCTGGATCAGGATATGAGCCAGTGGTATGAGATCTTCGTGGCGGAATGCGGTCTGAAGGAGTACGCCTGGTGGCTCCGCACGCCGGTGGAGGGATATTCCAGTAAAGCTTATCTGGTGGAAAACGGTTACGGTATGGAAAATGAGGAGATCAGCAACAACCTGAAAAAAGCAAATGTGGGATTGGAAGGATTTGGCGTTCGACCGGCGGCCACGATAGATCTTGAGCGTTATTTTGAATATCAGGATCCCTGAGTTGTTACGAAATTTATCTTTTTTTGCAAAAAACAATTGCAAAATCACAACAGAGGAATTACAATTAAATTCGTTGGCACTATTTTGCCGATATTATATGAGGGAGAGGTAAAAGTAAAATGAAGAAAAAATTGGCTCTTCAGGGGTAATGGTGGGTGGAAAGCACCCACAACCCCAGTATTTATG
>JAMPHT010000082.1 GCA_023663285.1 Bacillota bacterium | reverse complement strand
TACAATTTCCATAAACTAACGCCATTTTTTAATGTCTGATACCAAAGACAAGTACTATACAACAGAAAATATACAAATGCAAGCATAAATATGAATAAATTTATTAATATTTTGAATAAAATCCAAGAGAATATTCGTGAAATTGAATAAAAGCAGAAACGGGCTGCATAAAAATACAAAAAACAGTGGACATTTGCGTAAAAAGTGGTATGATAACAGGGAGCGTTGTACTTTCATGCAAAATTTGCAGCGAAGAACTTGGGGAACCTGAGGAGTCCAGGAGTTTGTGGACAATGGCAGCATGAGAGGACGGCTGCGAAAAGGTATGGTTATTTAAGAGAGAAAGCGGGAGATAAGGCTATGATCAGGGTTGGAATCATCGGGGCGACAGGATATGCAGGCGGGGAGCTGGTGAGGATACTGGCAAACCACCGGGACGCGAAGATCGTGTGGTACGGTTCCCGAAGCTATATAGACAAAAGGTACAGCCAGGTATACCGGAATATGTTCCGGATCGTGGAGGACGTATGCAGGGACGATAATCTGTCAGAGCTGGCAGGGCAGGCGGATGTGATCTTTACCGCTACCCCCCAGGGATTTCTGGCGGGAGTCCTGACGGAGGAAATATTATCTAAGGTAAAGGTGGTGGATCTGTCGGCGGATTACCGTATAAAGGATGTGGCGGTCTATGAGAAATGGTACGGCATCGAGCACAAGTCGCCTCAGTTTATCCCGGAGGCTGTGTACGGGCTCTGTGAGATCAACCGGGATAGAATTACGGAAAAGACCCGGCTGGTGGCAAATCCCGGCTGTTATACAACCTGCTCCATCCTGACGGCGTATCCTCTGGTAAAGGAGGGGCTGATAGATGTGGACACCCTGATCGTGGACGCCAAGTCCGGCACTTCCGGCGCAGGCAGGGGGGCCAAGGTGGATAATCTGTTCTGCGAGGTCAATGAGAATATGAAGGCATACGGCGTGGCCAGCCATCGACATACCCCTGAGATCGAGGAGCAGCTGGGCTACGCGGGGAACTGCCAGGTAGTCATAAACTTTACTCCCCATCTGGTGCCCATGAACAGGGGCATTCTGGTGACGGAATACGCGAAGCTGAAAAAGAAAGCCGACGGAAGCCTGCCTTCCTATGAGGAGATCAGGGCGGTGTACGATAAATATTTTGAAAAGGAAAAATTTGTCCGGGTGCTGGAAAAAGGAATCTGTCCTGAGACTAAATGGGTGGAGGGCAGCAATTATACGGATGTGAATTTCTGTATCGACGAAAGGACCGGGCGCATCATTATGATGGGGGCATTGGATAACCTGGTAAAGGGAGCCGCGGGCCAGGCGGTGCAGAACATGAACCTGCTGTTCGGGCTTCCTGAGGAGGAAGGGCTGGAGCTGGTGCCCTGCTTCCCCTAACAAGTGTGAGAAGAATTTCTAACTGCCTACGGCAGTTTTCGCTCACAGCATAGGCTGTTTCGCGGAGAAATTCTACGGCGCAAGGAAGCGCCTGCTCACACTGAAGAATGCCAAAGGAAGGCATTCTTCTCGGAATGGCTGGAAGTGTGGAGAGGGAGGCCGTATATGAGGTTGAGAGGATACATTGAGGAGATCGATTTTCCCCTTGTGCAGAAGTGGACCGGGGATGAGCGAATCCATGCTCTGTGGTGTGCAGGGCACTTTGCCTATCCTTTGGACAGGGATGATTTCAGAAAGATGCTTAAAGAAAATGGCGCACAGTGGCAGGATTGTCCCTATATGGTGACGGAGGATGACGGCAGGCCCATAGGCTTTTTTGCTTATAATGTGAATGCGGAGGAGAATTACGGTTTTCTGAAATTTATTGTTCTGGATGGAAGCTTGAGAGGACAGGGCTATGGAAGTCGGATGCTTCAGTTGATTTCCCGTTTTGCCTTTGAAATCACGGGAGTTTCCGAGCTTCGTATCAATGTTTTTGACGTGAATAAGGCGGCAGTGGGCTGCTACCGGAAGGCCGGATTTTATGAGGCAGGCCGGGAGGAAAACGCATTTACCTTTCAGGGAGAGCCCTGGGGACGAATCCACATGAAGAAGGAAGAAAAGGCAAAAAAAATGGAAGCAAAGGGGCTCGAACCCTTGGCCTCCCGCTAGTCAGGCGAGCGCTCATCCCAGCTGAGCTATGCTTCCATAGATTTTCCTCTGCGATTATTATATCATAAATATTTGAAAAAGCAACGGAATGTATAAAATATCCAAAAGTTTGTTATCCGGCAGTTTGTTATCCGAACAGAGTACGAATGACCAGAAAAATTTCAGATGTAGAGTTGTGACGCAAAACATTGCAATGCAAAACAGTTCGTTTGATTGACAATGTTTGCGCTCGCATATATAATAGAAGAAAAATCAAACCAGGAGTGATATAAAATATGGCTACTACAAATATTAATGTTCGAGTTGATTCTGTATTAAAACAGGAGGCGGAAACTCTTTTTAATGATCTTGGATTAAATATGTCTTCTGCAATCAATATGTTCCTGCGATCTGCCATTAATCACAATGGCATACCGTTTGAAGTCAAACGTCTTACGCCAAATGCGGAAACGAAGGCTGCGTTGGAGGAATAAATTGTTCTATCTAATCATTTTAAGAAAGATTTGAAGCTTGCAAGAAAACGTGGATGCAAAATAGAGCGTTTGCGGGATGTTGTTAATGCATTAGCAAATGAGCAAAAGTTAGATGAAAATCTGATTTGTTTTAATGGATTTTATGGAGGGAAAAATGTTAAAAAATCCGGAGCAGACGATTGGAAAAATGATTGATAAGGCGGGTACGTGCTTTCTGTCCTATGTGGACGGGGACGGCTTTCCCATTACCAAGGCTATGCTGAAGCCCAGAGAGCGGGAGGGAATCAGGGTTTTATGGTTCTCTACAAACACCTCTTCCAATAAGGTAAAATGTTTTCGGGATAACAACAAGGCGAGCGTATATTTTGTGGACAGGCGCTTTTTCCGGGGGATCAGCCTTGTGGGGACCGTGGAGGTGCTGGAAACGCCGGAGGCGAAGGAGAGGCTCTGGGAGAGGGGAGACACCATGTATTATAAGGAAGGCGTCACTGATCCGGATTATTGCGTCCTGAAATTTACGGCGGAGAAGGGCAGATATTACAGCAGCTTCAAATCCGTGGATTTTGAAATACAGGGAGGCTGAAAAAATGCTTAAACTCACAGAAGCCGATAATGAACTTAAGCTGGCAGCAAAATTAAATCCCGGACCTTGGGAACAGCATAGTATATCCGTTGCAAGAAATGCAAGGCTGATTGCTGAGAGAACAGGTATTATGGATTACGATAAAGCATATGTTATGGGATTAATGCATGATATCGGGCGCAGAGCCGGTATAAAAGGCATATTGCATATATTTGACGGTTACGATTATATGATGAGTATAGGACAGGAAGAAATCGCATTTATTTGTTTGACGCATTCTTTTCCTGTAAAGGATGCGGATACTTTCTTTGGCAAATATGACTGTTCTTCCGAACAGAAAAAGTTTCTGCAGCATTTTTTAGAAAATAAGCAGTATGATGATTATGATATTCTCATTCAGCTATGTGATGCTATTTCATTGCCAAATGGAGCCTGCATTATGGAAAAACGTTTAATAGATGTTGCATTGAGGCATGGTTTACCGGATTTTACAATAGAGAAATGGAAAGCATTTATGGAGGCAAAAAAACATTTTGATGAATTATGCGAATGCAATATTTATACATTTCTGCCGAACGTTTTAGAAAATTCTTTTGTAAACCTTATCTAAGCAAAGATGTATGGATATTCATCGGGATATGAAAAAGCGGAAAGCTATGAGGGCGGAATCGGATGAAGCTAATTTTTATCATAGGAAGCGGCGCTGTGGGGAAAATGACCGTGGGACAGGAGCTGATGAAGATTACGGATCTAAGGCTGTTCCACAACCATATGACCATTGAGCCGGTGCTGGAGATATTCGGGTATTACGACGGAAAGACAATTAACGAGCTTCGGGAGGCGGTGTTTCGGAATTTCGCCTGCTCTGATGTCTGTGGAATGATATTTACATATATGTGGGACTTTGACAGTCAATCGGACTGGGATTATATTGAATATGTGAAAAGTATTTTTGAACCCTATCAGACCACATTCTACTGTGTGGAGCTGATAGCGGATGCGCAGGTGCGTAAGGAGCGGAATAAAACGGAAAACCGGCTGAAGCATAAAGCGTCAAAGCGGGATCTGGAATGGTCTGATGAGACAAACAGGCGATTGGATGAGAACCACCGTCTGGTGAGCCGTGAAGGGGAGGTTCCCTTTGAAAATTACCTGCGGATCGACAATACCCGGATGTCTGCGGAGGAAGCGGCGGCCCTGATCAAGCGGGAGTTCGGCTTATAACCATGCAGGAAAGGAACAGAAGCAATGAGCAGTAATAAGGCATTTACCGTGAAAACCATGACAATAGAGGACTATGAAGGGCTGCGGGCTCTGTGGATGACCATCCGCGGCTTCGGCATCCGCAGCATTGACGATTCCAGGGAGGGCGTGGAGCGGTTTTTAAGGAGGAATCCCGATACCAGCGTGGTGGCCATAGGGGCGGACGGCGCTGTGGTGGGCGGTATTCTCTGCGGCCATGACGGCAGGCGGGGCTGTCTGTATCATGTGTGCGTCCGGGAGGATCACCGCAGAAACGGTATCGGCAAGGCCATGGTGGTTCACTGCATGAACGCCCTGAAGGCGGAGGGAATCAACAAGGTCAGCCTGATCGCCTTTACGAAAAACGATGTGGGAAACGCATTCTGGAACTGCATCGGCTGGACCAGGCGGGAGGATCTGAACTATTATGACTTTACGTTGAATGAGGCAAACATTACGGCATTTAACCAATAACAGAGAAGGAAGATTTTCTAAGGTCAGAAAGGATCGACAGAAGCAGGAAGAAGGAGTAACGGAATATGAGGCAGATCGAGGGCGGTATCACCGCAGCAAAAGGGTTTGAGGCAGCAGGCGTAGAGGCGGCCGTAAAGTATGAGAACAGAAAGGATATGGCGCTGGTGTACAGCACCGCGCCCTGCAGGGCGGCCGGAACCTTTACCAGCAATGTGGTAAAGGCGGCCCCGGTGCTGTGGGACAAAAACGTGGTGGAAAATTCCCCCTATGCCCAGGCGGTGGTGGTAAATTCCGGCATAGCCAACGCCTGCACCGGCAAGCAGGGTATGGACTGCTGCAGGGCGGAGGCGGAATGTCTGGGAAAGCTGTTAAGCATTCCCGAAAATTCGGTGCTGGTGGCTTCCACAGGCGTTATCGGTATGCAGCTGCCCCTGGACAGGATCACTGCAGGTATTGAGAAGCTGGCGGCGGCAAAGGCGGCCACCCCGGAGGCGGGGCTGGACGCGGCAAAGGCCATTATGACCACCGACACCATACATAAGCAGATCGCGGTGCAGTTTCAGGCAGGAGGCAAAACCGCGGTCATGGGAGCCATGTGCAAGGGGTCCGGCATGATCCATCCCAATATGTGTACCATGCTGGGCTTTATCACCACGGACGTGAGCATTTCCAAAGAAATGCTGCAGAAGGCCCTCAGCGCGGATGTGGTGGATACCTTTAACATGATTTCCGTGGATGGGGATACCTCTACCAACGACACGCTGCTGGCGCTGGCAAACGGACTGGCAGGCAATAAGGAGATCACCGGGGAAGGCCCGGATTATGACGCTTTCTGCGAGGCACTTCACTATGTCACCACCTATCTTGCCAGAAAGATGGCAGGAGACGGAGAAGGGGCTACCTGCCTCTTTGAAGCCAAGGTGGTGGGAGCGGCTTCAAAAAAGGAAGCCCGTATCCTGGCAAGATCTGTGGTCTGTTCTTCCCTCTCCAAGGCGGCTATCTTCGGACATGACGCAAATTTCGGGCGGTTCCTCTGTGCCCTGGGTTATTCCGGCGCAGTCTTTGACCCGGAGAATGTGGATCTGTATTTCAGGAGCCGTTCCGGCGAGATCCATATTTTCAGTAAGGGCGCGGCGCTGGATTACAGTGAGGAGGAGGCTACAAAGATCCTCTCCGACCCGGAGGTCACCGTGGTGGCGGATATGCACATGGGGAAGGCGGAGGCCACGGCCTGGGGCTGCGACTTAAGCTATGATTATGTAAAGATAAATGCGGATTACAGAAGTTAAGAAAGGTACGGATATAAAGCATGGAAAAGGACATGGAAAAGGTACTGCAGAAAGCGGAGGTCCTCATTGAGGCGCTCCCCTACATACAGCGGTTCAACCGCAAGATCATCGTTGTGAAGTACGGCGGCAGCGCCATGAGCAACGAGGAGCTTCAGAAGAATGTGATCAAGGACGTGACGCTGTTGAAGCTGGTGGGCTTCAAGCCCATCATTGTCCACGGAGGCGGCAAGGAGATCAGCCGCTGGGTAGGCAAGGTGGGCAAGGAGGCGAAGTTTGTAAACGGGCTTCGGGTCACGGACGAGGAGACCATGGAGATCGCGGAGATGGTCTTGAACAAGGTAAACAAGAGCCTTGTGTCCATGGTGCAGGAGCTGGGGGTCAAGGCTGTGGGCATCAGCGGAAAGGACGGCGGGCTGCTGCAGGTGGAGAAAAAGTACTCCGGCGGACAGGACATCGGCTTTGTGGGAGAGATCACCAAAGTCACTCCGAAAGTGCTGTATGACCTTCTGGAGAAGGATTTTCTGCCCATTGTGGCGCCTGTGGGTATGGATGAGAATTTTCAGACCTATAATATCAATGCGGATGACGCCGCCTGTGCCATCGCTAAGGCGGTGAATGCGGAAAAGCTTGCTTTCCTCACGGATATTGAGGGGCTGTATAAGGATATCGACGACAAGTCCTCCTTTATTTCCAGGCTGTCCGCAACCGAGGCGGAGCGGCTGATCTCGGAAGGCTATATCGGCGGGGGTATGCTGCCCAAGCTGAACAATTGCACATCTGCCATCCGCAGCGGCGTAAACCGGGTGCATATCTTAGACGGCAGGATACCTCACTGCCTGCTGTTGGAGATCTTTACCAATCAGGGCGTCGGAACCGCTATCGTGGACGACGCGGAGTTTGAGGCCATGGAAAAGTGTGAACGGAATGAAGATTTTCTAAGGCAGCAAAGTACACTGCCTAAGAAAATCTAAGTCATTCCGGGAAGAATCCGCAGGGCGGATTCTTCCGGTTTGGCGGCAGTTCATTGATTGTTCTTGACAATAGAATCAGCCTTTTGATTCTATTGTATGTGCCCAAGAGGGAGCATAGCCCACCTCAAAGGGAGTGTATAACACACCTCAAAGAGGGTGTATAACACACCTCAAAGAGGGTGTATAAC
>JAMPHT010000081.1 GCA_023663285.1 Bacillota bacterium | reverse complement strand
GAAGTTTTCCCTTGGGGAAGAGGAAGCCCGGAAAAGTATGCAGCTGTACTGGTAGGTGCGTCTATTCTGGAAACAAACCGAAGAGGTTTTTGTAATATACGGGACAGAGGTGCAAAGGATGCGGATGAAAATATATGATCTGCTGGTAAACCGCCACAGCGGTATTGCTGACAGATACCATCGGTTTCATAACAACAGCGGAACAGTACGGAAATGGATATCTTACTTTTATCTGCTCCTTTTAAATTTCTGTTATTATGTCCTTTTTTGTCGGTTTCTGGGGGTTCCCCGTGAAGAAAGGATCTATGAGGAGAAACGTCTGATCGTCGATCGGACGGAATCGGAAATGCGGATGTCGGAAGGTCTGTCAGTGCAGGAGACTGTGGATATTCTGGCAGGGTATGACATTGTCTCCTTTGATATTTTCGATACGTTGCTTTTCCGGCCCTTTGACGATCCGACGGCATTGTTTTTTCTGCTGGGGGAAAAGCTCAAGTTCATGGATTTCCGGCGGATCCGCATAGAGGCGGAACAGGAGGCCAGACAGGAGAAGTATAAAAGGACAGCTTCTTATGAAGTCAATTTGGAGGAGATCTGGAGCAGGCTGGAGGAAAAGACCGGGCTTCCCGCAAAGCCCGGAATGGAGCTTGAGGTGGAACTGGAGCGTTGCTATTGCTATGCGAATCCGTTTATGCTCCGGGTATTTCGCAGGCTCGCGGAGGCAGGGAAGAAAATCATTATCACCTCGGATATGTATTTATCTGAAAAGTTTCTAAAGAGTCTGTTGGAAGAGAAGGGCTTTGCCGGGGCGGAGAAAATATATATTTCCAATGAATGGGGCGGCAGCAAGTACAGCGGCAGGCTGTATGAGCTTGTCCTGCGGGATCTGAACGCAGGCAGAAAACAGGTAGTCCATATCGGCGATAACCGGCGGAGCGATGTTCAGATGGCGAAGAAGCATGGTCTTGTGTCTTTGCTTTATCCCAATGTACATAAAAAGGCCGCGCTGTTTCGGGCATATGATATGTCTCCTATTGTAGGAGCCGCTTATCGCGGACTTGTGGACAGTCACCTGTACTGCGGGCTGGAAGCATTTTCTCCCGAATATGAGTACGGTTATATTTACGGCGGATTATTTGTGGTGGGATATTGCAGCTTTATTCATGAATACTGCCGGCTTCATCAGACAGACAAGGTTCTGTTCCTGTCCAGAGACGGAGATATACTGAGCCGGGTATACCGGATGCTGTATCCGGATGAAAATGCGGAGTATGTTTACTGGTCCAGAAAGGCAGCGCTCAAGCTGATGGCGTCCTCAGACCGCTATGATTATTTCAGACGTTTTCTGAATCATAAGGTGAATCAGAAGATATCTCTGGAAGAGATATTTCAGTCCATGGAACTGGAAACGCTGTTAGACGACCTTCTGACGCAGACAGGGAAAGGAGCATTGCATAGATCAGATCATCTGACCTCCGAAAATCTGACGGAGGTGACAAGCCTCCTGACAGCTAACTGGCAGCGTGTTCTCGCCTGTTACCGGGAGGAACATGAGGCCGCCGCGGCATATTACGGAAAGGTTTTGAGTGGCTGCCGGAAGGCTGCAGCGGTGGATATCGGATGGGCGGGGAGCGGCGCTGTGGCGCTGAAAACTCTGGTGGAGAAGGTGTGGAAGCTGCCCTGCAGTATCACCGGCATTATAGCGGGGACCAATACGCTGCATAATGCGGAGCCCTTTGCCAGTGAGACCTTTTTACAGACGGGGGATCTGGTGGCATATATGTATTCTTTGTCGCACAACAGGGACTTGGTCAAGAAGCATGATCCCAATAAAAATTATAACGTGTACTGGGAACTGCTGCTGTCGTCGCCTACCCGGCAGTTTACGGGATTCGGATTCAGGCAGGATGGGACAGGTATAAGTGAGGACTTTGGTAGAAGGGCTGATGCCGTCGAGTTACACTTCGGAAAATCGGATGAGAACCAAAAAGGAATCCGGGAGATCCAGAGGGGTATTCTGGACTTCGCCGGACAGTATCTGGAGCATTTCGGAAACACGCCCTATTTGTTTCGTATCAGCGGCAGAGACGCCTATGCGCCCATGCTGGCTGCGGCAGGTCATAAGGAGAAATACCTGAAAGCCATGGAGAAGCGATTCTCGCCGGAGATCCAGGTGAACTAAGCAGAATCAAATCGATTCCGAATTTTCTTTATGATCCATACCACCAGCAGGATAAGGATCGCCAGCACAAGGATAACGGCCAGTACAATGATCACTGCGTATTTGTTTGGATTCTTTATCAGGTCTATGATATTTCGGCTGTTTTCCACCACCTTGCGGCCGTGAAGCTCATTGTAATAGGCCGGCACATTGGAGATGCCGTCTCCGTCGGTATCCTCAAAGCTGCCTATATAATCTGCAATAGCTGCCCAGGCTTTGATTTCCGTTCCTCTGTCGGTGGTGATGACGGCGTCCTCGATGTTTTCGATGGGAGTGCCGTCCGCAAATTTAGGCTGTACGGACAGGATGCCCATGGAAACGCTGTTCACTGCTCCCAGCATCTGTCCGCTGTACAGATCGCAGACAATGCGATAGAGCTTGTCATCCTCTATTTCCACACGGTTTCCCTCATTGTCCGTCAGATAGATATCCGTTACCCGGTTGAGGATCAGGCGGTGCGGGTTAAAGGAAAATTCGATTCCGGTCATATACATTCTTGCGGAAGGCATGATATCTGTCAGGGAGGCGTCGATTTCCGCCCCTGTTTTCAGCTCCGCCCCGGTGAGATAAATGCTGATAAGGGGATAGCCGGGTACGCCGTCCGGGCCGATCCCCAGGGAATAGGCATTGAAAACATCTGCAACCGTCACGTCGCCCATGGCAAAGGTGTCCCGGACACAGCCGGAGGGAACGATGGTTATATCCACGGGATGGCTGTCGCCGGTATCTTCCTTCGACACCGTATACATAAAGGAATCCGACAGCAGATTACCCAGGTTGTGGTCCGTGTGGATGCTGTAAAGGTCATCGGAGGTGGCGAACACAATATCATTCCGGGCAAGGACCTGATCGTTGGTATATCCGAACCGGGAAAGATAGTCCGTATCCACCGATTCCATAAAGTCATCTATGCGCTGCTGGGTAGAAGCATCCGGAGCAATGGCGGGAGTGATGGGCGTCAACTCATAGGAGGTCAGCTCCCAGCGCCCGTCCGCCCGCTGGCGCATGGAAAGAGAGCCCAGATTTTTACCGTATTCTCCGCAGGACACGATATAGGTGTCTCCGTGTCGGATAGGCTGCTCCAGAGTTGTGTGTGTATGGCCGCTGATGATCAAATCGATCTCAGGAACATTCTTTGCCAGTATTTCGTCCTCGGATCTGCGGGCGTCAGTGTTTGTGCCGCTGTGGGATACACAGAGGATCATATCCACATCCTCGTTTGCCTGGATCTTTGCCACAGTTTCCGCGGCGGCTTTGGAGGCGTCCTTGAATTTCAGAACACAGGTGGGAGCGCAGGCCAGGGAGTCCTCTCCGAAAATACCCAGCACTGCGATTTTCACGTCTCCTTTTGTAATGACAGTATAGTCGGCCATGCCGTACGCGTCGAAAGCGTCCTTTAAAAGCTGCTGTTCCCCGGTAAGGCCCTCCGCCTCCATAGCTTCCCAGTCGATGTTACAGAGCACCATAGCGGGAACGGGGTCGCCGCTTTGCGCCGCCGCATAGAGGCTGCCTGCAAGTCCCTGAGAGCGGTAGTCGAACTCATGATTGCCCAGAGTGGTGACTTCACAGCCTAATTCCCCCAGCATACGAAGCTCCGCGGACTGGCTGGCAAAGATGGTCTGTACCAGAGTGCCCATGGAAAAGTCTCCTGCATCGACTACCAGGGTATCGGGATTACCCGCCTTGGCTTCGTTGATCAGCGTTTTGATCTGTGGGAAGCCGCCCACAGTAGCAGTATCGCCGTTTTGCATGGTGACAAAGCTTTCCAGATGAGAATGGGTGTCATGGAGGAACAGAATATCCATTTCCTTTCTGGTGTAGGAAGGGGAAGCCGCTGCCTGGGCCACGGAAGAAATGATTCCGGAAAGCAGCAGTACTGCCGCCAGACAGAGGGAGCAGAGAGAAGTCTGCCTGTATTTACGGTTCATAAAAGGAAACCTCCTTGGATCTTGTACTTGATTCTATTATTATATAATCTTAGCCGGACAAGGGCAACAAGAAAATGATTGCAAAATCCCCACAAATTTAGGATAATAAAATTAAAATACATATGTAAGACGGGAAAGGCAGGATCGGTGTATGGAAAGATGGGCGAGAGCGAAATATCAGCCCGTACTTCCCATGGGGAAGGACGGCTGCCGCATCACGGCAGGCAGGGAGCACATTACCCTCTCTAAGGAAGCGGCAAAGGAAGGGATGGTGCTTCTGAAGAATGAGCGGCAGGTGCTGCCGCTGCCGAAGGGAAGCAGGATAGCACTGTTTGGCAAGGCCACCTTTGATTATGTGAAGGGTGGCGGAGGAAGCGGGGATGTCACCGTATCCTACACCCGCGATCTGTATCAGGGCTTTCGGGAAAAAGCGGATCATGTGGAAATCTTTGAGGAGCTGGCCTCCTTTTACAGAGAGAATGTAAAGCAGCAGCACGCAGCGGGCAAAGCATCCGGAATGACGGTGGAACCGGAGGTACCGGAAGAGCTTCTGAAAAAGGCCAGAGCATTTACCGACACGGCTGTCATAAGCATTTGCCGTTTCTCCGGTGAAGGCTGGGACAGAAAGAGTATCTATGACAGGCAGGGTAAGAAGGACGCGCTTGCCATTGCCGGACAGGACGAAAAGGACCGGAAGGATGAGGAAGCTGCTCAGGGCAGGAAGGCACAGTCGGAGCCTGAGCTTTTTGAGGAGGGGGATTTTTATTTGACCCATGCCGAGAAAGCCATGGTGGACAAGGTGAAGAATTCCTTTGACAAGGTCATCGTGGTCATGAATGTGGGCGGTATGGTGGATACGGACTGGTTTGCAGAGGATGAAAGGATCCAGTCTGTGCTGATGGCATGGCAGGGTGGCATCGAGGGTGGCCTGGCGGCTGCCGAGCTGCTCATTGGGGAAGGAAATCCCAGCGGCAAATTGACGGATACCTTTGCCAAACGGCTGGAGGATTATCCCTCCACTTACAATTTCCATGAATCGGATGATTATGTGGAGTATACGGATGACATATATGTGGGCTACCGCTATTTCGAGACCATACCGGGGGCGGCAAAGAAGGTGAATTATCCCTTCGGCTTCGGGCTTTCCTACACAAAATTTTCTCTGTCCATGCCTGTGGTGGAGAAGCGGGGGCATCATCTTCGCGTGATGGTGGACGTCTGCAATATCGGGGAAATTCCGGGTAAAGAGGTGGTGCAGGTGTATTACAGCGCCCCCCAGGGAAAGCTGGGCAAGCCCGCCAGGGAGCTGGTGGCATTCCGCAAGACAAGGCTGCTGCAGCCCGGCGAGACCCAGACGGTGGTGCTGCGGTTCCAGATAAACGATATGGCGTCCTATGACGATCTGGGCAGGGTGGCAAGATCCGCCTATGTGCTGGAAAAAGGGGAATATCACTTTTACGTGGGAACCTCCGTGCGTGACACGGTGGAGGATAATTATGTGATGGTGCTGCAGGAGGATGTTATCACGGAGCAGCTGTCCGCGAAAATGATACCGACGCAGCTGACAAAGCGGATGCTTGCAAACGGGCAGTATGAGGAGCTTCCCCAGGGGGAGCCGGTGGACACGGACACCAGCGTGTTTCCCGCAAAGTTATCCTCAGAGGAGGCGGACGGCGTAAGTCCCGTTGTGCGGCGCAGAGACAGCTATCATCTGTGGGGCTGTCCGGACAGCGTTCCCAAGCTGATCGATGTGGCGGAGGGGAGAATGACGCTGGAGAAATTTGTGGCAAAGCTTCCTGATGAACAGCTGGCGGTGCTTCTGGGGGGCCAGCCCAACACCGGCGTGGCGAATACCTTCGGCTACGGCAATCTGCCGGAGTATGGCGTGCCGAATATCATGACGGCGGACGGGCCTGCAGGGGTGAGGATCCATCCGAACTGCGGCGTCTGTACCACTGCCTGGCCCTGCTCCACCATGCTGGCCTGCACCTGGAATCCGGAGCTGGTGGAAAAGGTGGGCGCGGCGGGAAGCGCAGAGGCAAAGGAGAACAATATCGGGGCATGGCTGACCCCTGCCGTCAATATTCACAGGAGCCCTCTCTGCGGCAGAAACTTTGAATATTATTCCGAAGATCCGTTCCTGACAGGCAAGATGGCAGGCGCTATGGTGAAGGGCATCCAGAGCAATCATGTGGCGGCTACCGTGAAGCACTTTGCGCTGAACAATAAGGAGACAAACCGCCGGGAGAGCGATTCCAGAGCATCCGAGAGGGCTATCCGGGAAATTTACCTGAAAGGCTTTGAAATCATTGTGAAGGAAGCAAAGCCCTGGAGCATTATGTCCTCCTACAATATCATCAACGGCTGCAGAGCCTCTGAAAACAGGGAGCTGCTGGAAGATATCCTCCGGGGCGAGTGGGGCTTCGAGGGCATGGTGACTACGGACTGGTGGACGATGGGAGAGCATTACAAGGAAGTGAAAGCGGGAAACGACGTAAAGATGGCGCTGGGATTCCCGGAAAGACTGCTGGAGGCCATGGAAAAGGGAGCCCTTACCCGTGGAGAAATGGAGATCTGCGCGAAGCGGATACTGGGGCTGATACTGAAGATCGACTGAACATAGGCGTCCGTGCCTATGGGCGTCCGTGCCTATGGGCGTCCGTGCCTATGAACGTCCATGTCCATGAACATCCATGTTCATGAACGTCCATGTTCAGGCAGTTACAACTTTGGAAAGGAAGGATATAAGTATGGAAAAGAGAAAAATGGAGAAGCTGGGATTGGAGACCTCCCTTCTTGGGTTTGGCTGCATGAGATTCCCGGTGACTAAGGACGGCAGGATAGATGAGCCGGAGGCGGAGCGGATGCTGGATAGAGCATATGCCGCAGGGGTGAATTATTATGATACGGCATACCCTTACCATGACGGGGAGAGCGAGCGCGTGGTAGGGCGCATCATGAAAAAATACGACCGCGGCACCTTTTATCTTGCCACCAAGCTGCCCTGCTGGCAGGTAAAGACTCCGGAGGATGTGGACAGGATCTTCAACGAGCAGCTGGAAAAATTACAGACGGATTACATAGATTTTTATCTGATGCACGCCCTGAACAAGGATCGTTTCCGGGATATGGTGAATATAGGCTGCATTGAAAAGCTGGAACAGATGAAGGCGGAGGGAAAGATCAGAAACCTGGGATTTTCTTTCCATGATAACTATGATACTTTTGAGAACATCATCAATTACCGGGAATGGGATTTCTGCCAGATACAGTTGAATTATATGGACGCCGCTGAGCAGGAGGAGTTTCAGCAGGCAGGGATGAAGGGATATTGTCTGACGGAAAAGAAGCAGGTGCCGCTGATCATTATGGAGCCTGTAAAGGGAGGTTCGCTGGCGTCGTTTCCGGAGGATATTACAAATATGTTCCACAGTCTGGATCCGTCAGCTTCCATGGCGAGCTTTGCGCTGCGCTGGGTGGGAAGCCTGCCCAATGTGAAGGTGGTACTCAGCGGTATGTCTACCATGGAGCAGGTGGAGGACAATCTGAAAACCTTCGGAC
>JAMPHT010000080.1 GCA_023663285.1 Bacillota bacterium | reverse complement strand
GGAAAATCAAATGCCGCTTCGCGTCGCTTGATTTTCTTCTGCGCTCATTATATCATCTACACTCGCAAACCCGCGCTTTCAGCGCTTTATTGTCTGCTTCGCAGACTGTTTGCTCGTTAACGGCGCAGGAAAATCAAATGCCGCTTCGCGTCGCTTGATTTTCTTCTGCGCTCATTATATCACAGCCTGGGGCAGATGTACAGATTCTATACGGGCAGACAGTTCCTTATTCCCAGAGCTTATTCCCAGATGAGGTCCATCTGCCGTTTCACCAGATAGCCGCCGTCTGCGCCCTGCAAAAATTCCAGATACTTTTCTCCCTGATCACAGAACACCCGTCCGACGACAATGCCTTCCCTTTCCTGTTCCAGCACCAGATAGGCTGTTTTCCCAGGCACCTTAAGCTCCCACTGTCCCTGCTCCCACATTTTGGCAAGCTCCTCTCCGGTCATGATCCCTGCTATCTGACTGTCCTCCCCCATAAACAGCAGTCGGTAAGCCGTGGGCCGGACCGCACAGATAATGGTGATGGCAAACGTACTTTCTTCCACGGTCTCCTGTCCGTCCTGCCCCACGCTTCTTTTCCAGGACATTGTGTGGGTGCCGGAAGCCCCCTCCGGCCTTTCACTGTCAAACAACCCGGTTCCCGGCTGCAGATAGATATCCCCCTGGGCCGTCTGGTAAACAGGATTAAAATAAAAGCCTTCCGGACCGTCCGGCTCCACGTAGACGGTTGCCTCCACCCTGCCTGACTCGGCTGAATCACTGCTGTTTACCGCCCAATACACGTCTGAGAAAATGTCATCCGAAAAGCCGTAATAAGTATAATGCTCCTGCCCTTCCTCCCGCACCCTGATATCATAGATCCCAAAGCCTTTTATTTCAGCGCTCTCATCTTCGCCTCTGTCTGCTTCCGTATGCCCTGTCCTGTGAAATACGATCGTCCGCCATCCGTTTTCGTCCGAGACGATCCTTCCGGCAATCCCTTCCTTATTTTCTACAAGGGACACTTCTCCTCCGGGGCTCATGGTCACCTCCGGCATTCCTGTGTCAAGATATTCCTCGGTCACAAAGACCCCCACAAGTCGGTCCTCCTCCGGATCCTGCGCTGATCTCTCCTCCCTGGCCAGCCTGCAGCCGGTGAAAATGCAGACCGAAAAGATCAATGCCAGCGCCGTGACCTTCGTTTTACCCTGCTTCCATTTTTCGATGCCGGCTTTTCCTTTTTTTCCATTCTCAACACAGTCCATTTTACCGTCTGCCGTCTTATTTCTTCTCAATTTCCACTCCTCCTGCCCTGCTCCTTTTCTGTTGCCGCCCGTCTCCCGGATTTCGCTCATTTCCTCGCTGCCGCCTTGCTCCTTGGCTGCCATCCCTCCCCTTCGCTGCCGCCTTGCTCCTTGGCTGCCGTCCATCTCTTCACCCGCCGTCCTGCTCCCCGTCCAGCTTACCGTCAAATTTCAGAATATCCCCCACGTCGCACTGCAGATAATAACAGATCTTATTGATCGTACCGAACCGCACACCCTTCGCTTTACCGCTGCGGAGAATGGACAGGTTTGCCTCCGTAATGTCCACCAGCCCGCACAGCTCTTTGGATGTCATATGACGCTCCCGCAAAATTTCATCCAGACAGATTCGTATTCCCATGACCGCCTCCTATATAAACAGCCCGTTGTCATCCTTCAGCTTTTTACTTTCCAGCCAGAATCGGGACAGCATCAGCGCTCCCAGCATGAAGATGATCTGCCTGACCGGAAACACAAGGGTATAATTACTGCTGTAAAGATATTTTGCAAAGGCCAGCTGCAGCAGATTGGCGCACACATTTGCCCCGGCCGCCGCCCCAAGAGAGCAGACGCTGAGCTTCTTCAGACGCTCCATCTGTTTCAGGCTCTCTTCCCGGAAGCTGCCCTGCTCGCAGCTGCGCAAAAAGAAGATCGCCGCCGTACATAAGACAAGCTCCAGGCAATCCGGCAGATAACGGCAGACCGTCTGAAGCACCAGAAAGCATCTGCTGAGCCCCAGGCTCCTTTCCTTTGCAATGACAGTATCCGGGAACAACGGTATCCGGTCCGTGCCTCCCGACACGCTCACACCCATATTTTCCCAGCCCTTTCCAAGCTCCGCGCCTGCCTGAAGCAGAATCGCCGCCCCGGCCAGGACCACATAAAGTCCCAGCAGGAGCTCCAGACTCCTAAGCAGACTTTTCCTGCTCATTTTCCCACTGCTCCTTAAAAACCGCAGGAGCAGCCAGCACAGCAGCACGCTGTCAATGGCCAGGGCAAATGCGCCTTTCCCTGCCTCTCCCATTCCGGCAGGGAAAAATCCTGCCTCCAGATAAGAAGGATTTATCAGAAACCAGAGACCCGAAAACAGGGTCAGACTCAACACCGGCAGAAGCAGCTCCGCCCTGCTGCTCTTCCTTTGCCGGGCAAGCAGGCCCCAGAGGATCAGCGGACAGCCCCCTATGGCCGCAAATAAGACCCATGCCGCCGCATTTCCCGCCCCGCCGGCCAGGGACAGTCTCCTGAGTAAGGTTCCAATCTGTTCCCACGGAAAAGCAAAATAACCCATTTTCTCTCCTCCTGAATCAGTAGATGTCTGTCTCAATTATTGTTTTGCAATAATTTTCAAATAAAGGATACACCTTAGATTATCGTTTGTCAATAATTTTCGTCTTATTGTTTCCGACATTATTTCCTACAGGCAATAGAATCGTAAGGCAATATTCGACAATCAACACAATATTTTTATATTTTTATTGCATTGACTGACAAATTCTGCTATACTGTACTTGTTTCAATTAGACATTCGTCTGTTTTTTGTCAGTTATCTGTTGAAACTTACTGCCCTGTCAGGATTTGATTCCCTCATCTCATTTTATATTGTATTGACCTCTCTTTGTCATTTTCTCAAATATTCTAACCGACACGTCAAACAGGAGAAACCAATTATCCACCGGACAGCAAAATTACACATAACTGAATCATAGCTGAATGCCTTGTATATCATTTCCCTGAGCCGAAACACTTCGCCGGCTCTTGGGAGGAATCCGCAATAATTTAAAAGAGCCGGTGCCTCTCTGAGGAACCGGCTCTTTGACCTTAAAACATTACTTTCCCTGTCTCCAGTTCAGTCCTTCAAACCGGGCGCTGCGCCCCTCTCCGTCCACGGCGTACAGACCCATGACCACTCCCGTAAAGCCGCCTGCCACCTCGGAGGAAAGATACTTCGTCCGGGCCCTGCCCAGACTCTTTCTGACGCCTTCCGCGTAACAGAAGAACTCATACCATTCCGCATCGGAGCAGACCTCCAGCTTTGCCGGTCCTGCAACCGCCAGTTCCCCGGCAATACCCACCGCATCGCCTACCCGCAGCCGCAGGATCACCCTTGTGCCTCGTTCATCCGTCACTCTTGCCAGATCATAATGCTGGCTTTCATCCATATAAAAGGTGATACCCGCCTCGGCGGCAGCTCCGGACACAGTCACTCGCAGCTGTGTGTCAAACTCCGACTGACGTACCCCTACAAAGGTAGGGCTGTCCGCCTCATCCAGCGTTACTGACGTGCCTCGCAGCAGGATAGCCCCTTCCTCTTCCCCGTAATTTTCTTCCCTGGGGTCGCGCAGATAGATCCACCTCATGTCCTTAAGGCCCTTTTCAGCGGAAAAGTCATACTGCCGCACATTCTGCTGCTCCGCTTCCAGCGGCGCCTCCATCCACCGGTTTACCACACCGCCGTCGCCTGCCGTAAACCAGCCGTCCTCCTGCCACTGTACCGGCGCCAGGAACACCTCCCTGCCTAAATGATGATCCTGTGGAGCTCCACCTGCCCCGTCCTGGTCAGACAGTGTCCCACCTGTTTCCAGTTCACAAGGTCTTTACTCTCAAAAACGGGCACCCCCGGAAAATACTGGAAAGAGCTGCAGGCTATGTAATACTTTCCGTTTGCCTTGCAGATACTGGGGTCCGGATAAAACCCCCTGATGATCGGATTCTGAATCTTCATTTGATTTTCCCTCTTGATAATTTTCTCCTGAAATCTTTGTTTTGAACTGTTCCACAGCTTTAAATGCCGTCAGCAACTTTATCTGCAACAAGTGTATGACGGTTTCTGCCTTCTGTCAAACTTTTTCCGCCGCAAACAGCGCCTGTATTCCGCCACAGACAACTCCTGATGAAACACTGTCTGCTATACCAAAAGACTGCACCACTCCGGCTACATTTAAAAGGGTGCCGTGAGCGCTCTCCGCCCTGCCCGGCACCCTTTTGCCCGTATAAACACTGAATATTTTGCCGGATCGCCCGCCGGATCTGTTCACACCGACTCGATGATCAACCCATGGGCAATGCCCGGCACACTCTTTCCCTCGTTAAAGCTGGTCTTACTCAGCAGCGCCCCTGTGGGCATAAAAAGCACCCTCTTCCAGTTCCTCTCCTCCAGCTGCTTCAAAATATAGGCGGACAGAGTGACCGCAGAGCAGCCGCAGCCGCTTCCGCCTGCATGAGTGTCCTGAGAATCCCCGTCATAGACCTCGATGCCGCAGTCCATATGACGGTCTGAAATATCAATGCCCTTCTCCCGCAGCAGATCGATCAGCACCCTCTGCCCCACTTTTCCCAGATCTCCGGTAATGATCTTATCATAATCTTCCGGTTGACTGTTAAAGTCAATCATGTGCTGTTCAATGGTGGAAGCCGCTGCAGGAGCCATACAGGCCCCCATATTCATGGAATCCTTTAAACCGTAATCCACAATCTTTCCCACCGTCATTCCCGTGATGCGGGCTCTTGGCTTTTCTTTTCCCACATTCGCCGCGCCGCTCCCTGTTTTCCTGTCCTGCAGGGCCGCTTCATTGCAGAGCACGAAGGCGCCGCCTCCGGTGACCGTCCAGGTGGCGGACAGGGGACGCTGGTTGCCGTAATCCAGAGGAAATCGAAACTCTTTCTCCGCGCTGGCAAAGTGACTGGAGGTAACGCAGACCACTCTGTCCGCAAATCCCCCCGCGATACTCATGACTCCAAGAGTCAATGACTCTCCACAGGTGGAACAGGCTCCATATACACCCAGTAGTGGTATCTGATAGGCGGATATACCAAATGATGTGGCTATTGATTGACCAAGCAAGTCACCAGCAAAGATAAATGAGACATCCTCCGGTTTCAGACCCGCCTTGGTCAACGCCAGATAAACGGCGTCCTTTTGAAGGCTGCTCTCCGCCTCCTCCCATGTCTCACAGCCAAACATATCATCCTCTCCCACCGTATCAAACAACAGTCCCAGAGGGCCTTGCCCTTCCTTGGTGCCCACCACGCTTCCGCTGCTTAAGATATAGACCGGCTGCTCAGGCTTCACGCTTGCCTTACCCAACTTCTGATTTTTACTCATAAATAAATTCCTCCGGATTTCTGGACTTTTAATCCAGTGTTTCTCTCCGAAGGAATTTTTATTCATCCTGATACACAAAACCTGTTATTCTACGCCAGGGCTCCTATCTGCTTCCGAACCTCCGTCTGATTCTGAACCTCCGTCTACTCCTGAGTCTCCGCCTGCCCTTCCGCCTCTTCCACCACATACATATAGCTTGTGACCACATAAAGTATATTCCCGTCATACTCCACCCTGGACCAGCCGGATGCCTCGCTGATCCCCGTGCGGTGTACCACCTGGCCATACTCCAGCCTGCAATGCACCGTATCGTTGCCCTCGGAGGTACTGGGCTCCAGGCGCAGATTCACATACATTTTAGGGGAGATCCTGTCGTCGCAATCCGTAAAGGTGATCGTTCTGCCGTCCTTTGTGCTGACACTGTTGGGATCCGATGTGGGAACAGGCGGCTGATAAGACAGGTCTGTGGTCAGATAGCCGCTGACAGCATACAGCGTCTGTCCGTTATAGTCCAGCCTGGACCAGCCCGTATCGCTGTTGATTCCGGTTCTGGTCAGGACCTCTCCGTTCACAGCCTGAGTTACGATATTATCATCCTGCATTGTACTGGGCGCAGAACGAAGGTTTATCACTTCCTTGGGCGTCACCGTGTCCTGACACTCCGCAAAAGCCATGATGCCGTTTTCCGCGCCGCCTGCGATCCCAGCGTCCGGGTCCGTGCCCTCGCCCGATGCCGTCCCTGTGTCCGAACCTTCTCCCGCTTCCTCGCCCGATCCTGTTCCGATACCTGAGCCTTCTCCCTCGCCCGATGCCGTCGCAGTGCCTGATCCTTCTCCCGCGTCCGATCCTGCCCCGGTGCCTGAGCCTTCTCCCTCGTCTGATCCTGCCCCGATGCCTGCGCTTTCTCCCTCATCTGATCCTGCCCCGGTGCCTGAGCCTTCTCCCTCGTCTGATCCTGCATCTTCTCCCGATGCCGCCTCGGCGCCCGGTTCCTGACTTTCTCCGTCCCGGCTCACTACCTGATCATTTCTGTCAGCTCCACCCCGGCCGCTGTGGGTCACATTCCACAATATCACTGAAAAAATAGCCGCAAAGACAACAAGCCCCAAAAAAACAAGGACCCTGACCCTGGGCTTCACATCCTCAGGCTCCCATTCATCCTCCGGTTCTTCCACCTCAGGATCCCATTCCTCATTCAGATCCTCTTCCAAATCCGCTTCTTCTCCGGATTCCCATTCCTTATAGTCCGTATCAGGCTTCATATTTCTCCTTCTGCATACGAATCAGCTCCGCGTCCTCAAAATAGTTGATCCGCATGGCGCTCTTTACTTCCGAAAGTGTCTGTGCCGCTACTTCTCTTGCGGTATCGCTGCCTTTCCGCAGCACCTCATACACTGCCGGAATATCCTTCTCCAGTTCCTTTCTGCGGCTGCGGATGGGTTCCAGCGTCTCCTGCATAATGTTGTTCAGGAACTTTTTCACCTTCACATCGCCAAGACCGCCCCTCTGATAATGGGCTTTCAGCTCGTCCAGATCGGCATAATCCGGCAGATAACGTTCAAAATGCTCCTGCCTGCAGAAAGCGTCCAGATAGGTAAATACCGTATTTCCCTCCAGATGTCCCGGATCGCTGACCTGCAGATGCAGCGGGTCCGTATACATACTCATGATCTTGGTCCTCACCTCGTCCGCCGTATCAGCAAGATAAATACAGTTGCCCAGGGACTTGCTCATCTTTGCCTTGCCGTCCGTTCCCGGCAGTCTCTTACAGGCGTCATTCTCCGGCAAAAGCGCTGTAGGCTCCACCAGGACCTCCTCATACACCGTATTGAATTTGTGTACGATCTCCCTTGTCTGTTCGATCATGGGCAGCTGGTCGTCCCCCACGGGGACCGTAGTAGCCTTGAAAGCAGTGATATCGGCCGCCTGACTGATAGGATAGGTAAAGAAGCCCACCGGGATGCTGGCCTCAAAGTTCCGCATCTGGATCTCGCTTTTTACCGTGGGATTTCTCTGCAGCCTGGCCACAGTCACCAGATCCATATAGTAAAAGGTCAGCTCGCACAACTCCGAGATCTGGGACTGGATAAACAATGTAGATTTCGCGGGATCCAGCCCGCAGGACATATAATCCAGCGCCACCTCGATAATATTCTGACGCACCTTCTCCGGATTCTCAATATTATCCGTCAGCGCCTGGGCGTCCGCTATCATAATAAAGGTCTTCTTATATTCCCCGGAATCCTGCAGTTCTACACGTCTGCGCAGAGAGCCCGCATAATGTCCCACGTGCAGCCTTCCGGTGGGCCTGTCACCCGTTAAAATGATCTTGTCCATATCTACAGTCCTTCCTTTGGCATATTTAACATATTCTGTTATATTGTACCACCTTTTTTCTGATTGGAAAACAGAAAAATAAAGGCAATAGAATACATATTTTATTGGACATATTTTATTTGCATAAAAAAGGAGCGCCGAAGCACTCCTCATTTTTGAAACTCCTTTTGTTCAAATTCCTCCACGCTCTCCGCTCTGGCAGCTGTGACCAGCCAGCCGCTCAATGTGTCCATGTCCTTCTGCTCGCGGATCCGCCGTTCCAGTCCCGCCGGGACCGGGCCTTTCAAGGACAAAAGCTGCAGGACAGCCTCCGCCTTTCCTTCCGCCTTTCCTTCCGCCTTTCCTTCCGCCTTTCCTTCCGCCTTTCCCTTGACCCTTCCAACTGCTTCTC
>JAMPHT010000007.1 GCA_023663285.1 Bacillota bacterium | reverse complement strand
CCACATGCAATAAGGTTGTGGATGGATTAAAGGTTGCCGGGTTTAGTGATAAGGACTATAGGGCAGAAAACGATTCTCCCATGGCTGGGCAGGAACCGGGGACTCTGCAAACGGAGCCGGAGCAGATGACATTTGCGACAGGGGAAGCAGAAATTAAGCCGGAGCATGAAGAAGGACAGGTACTTTCAACAGAGGGACCGATTTTTTATACGGATGAGTTAAAAGAACAGATTACCCAGGCATTGTGTGAGGATACTGTTTTTGAGGCGGATCATAAGGAAATTGCTTCCGGAATTTCCGCTGAACTGGATGACATTTTCCAGACAGCCGAGAAAGAGGAAAGTGCCTGTTGGGAAGATATTGCCGCAGATGATAAAGATTCCGTGGCGGATGTTCCGCCGGAGGTGAGGGAAACTATGAAAACATATCCGATCAGGGCAGAGTTCCGGGAGGAGACGCTTGCCCTCAGACTGCCCCAGTTTGCATTGCCCGATTCACCGAGCCTGTTTAGTACAGAGGAATACAGTTTATTGCAGAAAGAGGACTTATATGTCGGCTTCACCCTCTCAAATAAAGATACGATAATTGATTTTTCCATGCTGGATGTTGAGATGGCACAGGTGGATGTGGAAGAAGGTGAAAATTCCAGTCCCAAGGCATGGCAGCTGCAGGGCTTTGAAAGTGTCTATATGAAGGAATGGTTCGATGCCCAGCCTTCGGAGAAGAAACGGAGGATCTGCAAGGAAAGGATCATAAAGCGCATTTCTAAGATTAATGCGGTGAATGATGCGGAATTGGATGGGTATGTTTCCAGGGTCATGCAGAATATGACGGAGGACCAGCTGACCGACCTGGAGCAGTCGGATTACCTGTATATCCAAAAGATATATGATAAGGTGAGGCAGTTATTGGCTGCCCATGCGAAGGATACCTTTGAAAAGTGGATCGAGCAGGATATGATCTCATGTCAGCCCCTGTATTCCTTTCCCGCCGGTATTACCGCGGCAAAGGTGAACGATGTCATACCAAAGTCCCTCTATACAGCGGAGGAAGATGTGAATGGATATGAAAGCAGGGTCGCGTGGGAATTGTCTGCCCTGCCCAATATCAGATGGTGGCACCGTAACATATCCAGAAGCGGCTTTGCCATCAATGGGGCGGTAACGGCGTATCCCGATCTGATCGTCATGACGGAAAAAGGGAAAGTGCTCCTGGTGGAGACAAAGGGCGATCATCTGAAGAATGATGAATCAAGGGAAAAGGCAGAGATCGGAGCAACCTGGGCGGCAAAGGCTTCCCAGCTGGGCAGGATATATAAGTATTTTATGGTGTATGAGACGAAGAAGCCGGAGTATGCGGGGGCGTACTCGCATGAGAGGTTTATGGAGATTGTGAGAGGGTTGTAAGATTTTATTTTAAAAGGAATACAGTGAATTCATTGGAGGATAAGGCGTGGCGGTAATTGACGATAAAGAAGTTGATACAAATGCATCAGCATCTGCTTATGGATGGGTTTTTCAAGTCGGAGCAGGGATAACCTTAATGTTAGATAAAATAAAAGAATTAACAGCAATAAAGATGGAAGGAATTTCTGATGATATTGAATTGACATTAAAAGGTGGCAAGGTATATGCTCAGGCAAAGTCGGTAACGCGTATCGGAGATCAAAGAAATGCCTATAAAGATTTGAAAGATTCTCTAAAATTGTTGGAATCTGATGGAAAAAATGGAGATGCAGTAAAGCTGGTTTATATTACAAATATAATTAATCCACTTTCAAGTAAAATACCTTCTGCTTATGAGTATGGACATACCTATGATTTTTCTGTTTTGCCTGAGGATGATCAAAATAAGATTAAAAATTTGGTCAGTTCCGATTTTTCAACTGAAAAATTACAAGTACATATCCTCAATTTTTTTGGTGAAGGAGATAATAAATTCGCATCTGTGAAAGTGAAAATTGAAGAATTTTTGAGAGCGGCGATAAATGATGCTTCATATAGCCAGAGATTATTAGATAGCTGGTTTGAGACATTTATGGTTAATTGTTCAGACAAACCAGATAAGGAAAAGCGTATAGATTTGACCAAGAACCAGATTATGATGCCAGTAATTGTTTTGGTCATTGATCCACCATTAGAGGAAGATGAGTTTAATAAGGTTTGCGATTATGATGATTACGCTGAGATTGAACAAGAATTCCGAAATATAATAAATTTGCATACATATGATTATGAATTTGTTGCGGAAGTGGCAGGAGATTTTCTTCGTAAAAGAGAAATACAAAAGGAAAAGGCAAAGTATAAGTATGAGTATGTAAAAAATGAGTGGCAAAATTATAAAAGTAATTTTTCTGAAATCAATGATGAAGAAAAAAAAGAGGCTTTAATAAAACTTATTTTATTAACAATTATAATAAGAAGATCAAAAATTAATAAAATAAGGGAGGCGGCGAATTTATGATAATAGAGCATTTTTGTTTGCGAAAAATATTGGATTTCAACTGGAAAGAAATAGGATTAAATAATAAAGTATGCGTTTTTTTTAGCAGGGGAAATTCCACTGGAAAGACAACAATAATACGAGCAATTCTATATACGCTCGGTTTTGCTGTTCCCAATACTGAATTAATTAAATTTGAAGAATATGAGTTCACTTTAAGTGTTCTTCGAAATGGTCAAAGATATAATGTATATCGTAAAAAAAATCTATTGAAATTAAATGAAACAGAATTTGATTTACCCGTTGATGAGGTAGCAGCACACGCATTTTTGTTTGGTATCAAAAATGTTGAATTGATAAATAATATGCTTGGAACGATTTACTTTGATCAAGAAAAAGGGTGGACATTACTAAATCGAGGAACAATCATTGGAAAAAATAGATTTTCAATAGAAAGCTTTTTTAGAGGTTTAAAGGAAGACGAAAGTCAAGAAAGTTACGAAATAGTAGAAAAAATAAGAGCATTAGAAAAAAAAATTGAACAATATAAATTATTGCTTAATGTAGCAGAATATCAGGCTGCCATTAATCAATCAATTGATTTAAAATTAGATTTTCAATCATATGATCAGGAGTTGGAAGCCGATTTAGCCGAAAAAAAAATGCAGCTTTCGAAAGTGGAAAAAGAATTAGCAAAAGTTAATGATATTATCTCTGCAAATAATAACTTTGCAAACTACATAGAAAAGAAGAAAATATTTATTAAAAATCCTATTGATGGCTCAGCAATTTTAGTTTCTAAAGATACATTATTGGAGTACCAAGATGTAGCTGAAATAAATATTGCACGTCAAAGTATGCTTATAGCAAATAGAAATACTTTAAAACGGCAAATTGCAGAAATTGAATCACAACAAGAGAAACAAATTGCTTTTGCTGAGATACCTGCGGTAGATGAGGAATTGACTCGAAGGTTAGCTGATATTAAAGGTATAAGCGCTATTCAAGTTAATTCCATTTTAGATGATATGAAAAGGCAAAAAAAGGAACTAACAAATTTGTTAGATTACAGAGCAAAAAGTGACAATCCATGGGTTACGGATGCATATAAGTTGATCGAAAAATATGCTCATGAATTACAAATACCATTTGATTACAAAATAGATATTTTTACAAGAAATCTTAAAGAAAAGTCAGGAGCAATTCTTCATAAAATGGTGTTTGCACATAAGATGGCATATATTGAGTTACTTAGCAAGAAGATAGGATATCCACTTCCTATATTCTGTGATTCACCTAGTGGGAGAGAGGTTGAAAAAAGCACAGTAGATGATATAATGAAAATTTTGTCCCGTGATTTTTCTAAACACCAGATTTTTATTGCATCAATATATAAGTATGATAATATTTTTATGGACGAATTAATAATTAATATGAACGGTACATTATTTAATAAACAAACAATGTTTGAAAAATAAATTTATGTTATATTTGAATACTTGTTGTGTTTGCAGTGATTTTTAGTGTTGGGAGATTAAGTTAGTATTGGCTAAGTGACCTTAAAAGAAGTTTGTTTTGCAGACATTGCATAGGTTATTTATGTTAAAGAAACAATTGTCATTAAGAGAATAAGTTGGAGTGACAAGAGTAGGTAATGACTGGAAATAAAAAGCATGAGATTGGAGACCGAATCATGAAAAAGGACTTGTTGGAAATAATAGATGTAGATGAGTCATTGAATGAATTGTGCAAAAATTCAGTAGATTTAGTTGAATATGCAAGAGGAATTACAGGAAAGCAGATTAATATTATTCAGCTTATGACGTTTTATTCTTTAGGAAGATGGATTGTGGAAGAGCAGCAGCAAGGTAAGAGCAGAGCGAAATATGGTCAGCGAGTGATTAAAAGACTTTCAGAAGTTTTATCTAAGAAGTATGGAAGAGGATTTTCAGAGGACACACTGAAAAATGCCAGAAAATTTTATTTAACATATAGTGACCGAATAAGTGAAACAGTGTTTAGCCTTTTTGCCATTCAAAAAAGTGAAACGGTGTTTAGCTTTTTTGAGAAAGAAGTGCCGTTCACGCTTCCTTGGTCTCATTACTTGCAATTGATGCGTATTAAAGATGAAAACGAGAGAAAATTTTATGAGATAGAGGCAACAAATGAGGCATGGGGAATACGAACGCTGCAAAGACAATATAATTCGAGTCTTTATGAAAGGTTGGCTTTGAGTAGGGAAAAGGACGAGGTAATGCGGCTTGCGTCTGAAGGTAATGTGATAACAAAGCCGCAAGATATTGTGAAACAACCGACTGTGCTTGAATTTCTTGGGTTAGATGAAAAAGCAAAATATGTGGAAACTGATTTGGAAACTGCTATTATTAATAAATTGCAAAAATTTTTATTAGAATTAGGAAAGGGCTATTTATTTGAAGCAAGGCAGAAGCGATTTACATTTAAGGAAGACAACTATTATGTGGATCTTGTGTTTTACAATAGGCTTCTGCGATGTTATGTGTTGATAGATTTGAAAATTGATAAGTTGACACATCAGGATTTAGGGCAAATGTTGATGTATGTACACTACTACGATAGATATGAGAAGCTACCGGAGGAAAATCCAACAGTAGGGATTCTGTTGTGCAAGGAAAAGGATGATGCCCTTGTAGAAATTACATTGCCGGATGATGCCAATATTTATGCATCGGAGTATCAATTATATTTGCCTGATAAGAAAGAATTGCAGAAGAAATTAAAGGAATGGATAGAAGAGGAGACGAATTTGTAGAAAGTATTTATTGAACTCCTATGCATACATGACAATATAGTTATTTTATTTATGGGTCATATGAAATAAAATATTTTGCAATGTTACTGGTGAGAATACTTGAACTGACAAGAAAGGAGTGCTGATAAAGCATGGCTAAAGACAATGGGTTAAAAAATACAATTAATTTTGAAAGAGAAGGCGCAAAAAGAAATGTTGTTATAGATAATATTGAGCGGTTTGTAGAAAAAAGAAATAGATATATACAAATAGTATTACTCTTGTTTGCTGTGATTTCAGGAGCTGCATATGGATTGGTGCCAGAATCAATACAAGTAGTTGTTCGATATACATTAGTATTAAATATATTTATGGAACTATATGTTTTACAAACTAAAGATTCTATTATGCAAAAGAAAATGAATTGGCTATCTGTAGATGTGACAGCCCAAAATGGCGGTTTGCGTTTTGAGGATGAAATAGATATAGATGATTATAATTTTTTTGAAAATGCAAAAAAAGATTTTGTCTTAACAGGTATAGCACCTAATCGCTTCATGGAAAAATATCGAGCAAAATTAGAGATGCTTTTAAAAAATAATGAGAATTTCAAAGTGTACATACTAATTAGTAGCTTAGATGCTGTTTCAGAGAATTGTGCTGAATATTATGGATCAAGAACGGATAATGATGATAATTCCTATAAATATGATCTGCTGTCAAAGCTGAATGTGGTGGTAAATACCATACGAAATAACGAAAGTTTTTGTGATGCTTTTGAGAAAAAGCGTCTTTTATTAGCAACATCAGATTTTGTATTTACTACCTCTTTTGTTGCGTATGATTTATTCGACGATGCTAAATCTTTTAGTAATATTAAAGTCACTTTTTATCAGCAAGGCGAGCATAATCCGGGTGAGTTGCCAAGTGCTATCCTTGATTCCGAAAAGAATATTAGAGATATGTATCCATATTTTCGGAAAATCATTGCAAACCAATGGGAAGCTGCAAACCAAATTGATGAAATGGAGAAATTGAAATCCTTGTCAGATAAAATATTGGATTCAATGAAAAAGTGTAGAGATAATGGATAATATTTTTAATTTGCGCCCATTCAGAATATGACTTAGAAGTTCTTTGGCTACAAATTGGCTACAGAAATTCTGAAAATGCAGAGAAAATTTATGATTTCAGAAAAATGTAATGAATAAAAAGCTGGAAAATGCGCTATTTACCCAAAGAGGTCATTCTGGCTTAATCCGTGAGGGTGGCAGGACTGTTGAGTCTGGTCGTGTAGCTACTATCTTTGGTTGGATAATTTGGAATTTACCCAAGATTATTTGAGATTTATTCAAGGTTATCCAAGCGTTAAACAAGGTCGTTTTGAAATTATTGTTTGTTCAGACAATTTTTAAAGAAAATTAGAAATGTTAGAAAGCAGGGGAAGAATAGCATGGATAAAACAGATGCAAAAAACAGCAATGGAAGAATTGACGATGATGTTGATCTATTTATCACATTTTGCAGAACGAGATAGGTTTGCTAATAAAGATGACAAGTATGCGTGGAAAGGTTATGATTTTGATATGCTCAATAAACTTGACGAGCAGGATTACATAAGGCAGGGTTCGCATCATTCAAAATCCATGTATATTACTAAGGAAGGTGAGGCGAAAGCAAAAGAACTTTTGAAGAAATATAACATAGCTGATTGGTAAAGCATAAGAATTTGAAAACTTAAGAAGCATACAAGCACTATTGATACTTGGATCTAAAAAGTTAGTACAGGGAAGGCTGAAATATAACACAAACTGATGATATAAGCACATAGAGAAAGGACAGAAGAAATGGCAAAATACACTTTTAAGGTTTATCCGGCGGGGCAGGGCAGAACGGTATATCGTACTATAGAAATCTCTGGAAAGGAAACGCTCGATAGATTATGTGAGTTTATTCTGGAAGCGTTTGATTTTATTCATGAGCATTTATATGAATTCTGCATGGACAATAGAATGTATAGCGAAGACAATTATCAGTATGATCCCGAAGATGGCGGACCGTCAACAGATATAGTGATAGACAAAATTGGTCTTGTAAAGGGGCAAAATTTTTCGCTTCATTATGATTATGGCGATGATTGGATGTTTACGATTCATGTGCAAAAGATAGAAGCTGAAACGAAAAAGACATCGCCTAAACTGATTAAGTCGGCAGGGCATGTGGAACAGTATCCGATGTGGGATGATGAAGAGGAAGAATTTTAGGTAACAAGCGTTGTCCAATATAATTTTTGACATAGATAATTATACAGACATCTACCAGAAAGATTTACTTGTCGCAGACGCAGAGAAAGAAATGTTTTTGGAAGTGAAAACTCCGCTCAAAAAAATGAGCGAAGTTTTGAGCGAAGTTCTGACACAAAAAGAATATAATAAAGTAAGTGCAATAGTCAGCTTTATAAAAGAACATGGAGAAATTACTCCCTACTGGATATTTAAACAAGGTTTAAACAAGATTTATCCAACATTTAAACAAGGGCGCTTTGAAGTTGTCGCTTGTTCAGAAAACTTTACACAAGTATTAGAAAGCAGAGGAGAATAGCATGGATAAAACAGATGCAAAGACAGCAATGGAAGAATTGACAATGATGTTGATCTATTTATCACATTTTGCAGAACGAGATAGGTTTGCTAATAAAGATGACAAGTATGCGTGGAAAGGTTATGATTTTGATATGCTCAATAAACTTGATGAGCAGGATTACATAAGGCAGGGTTCGCATCGCTCAAAATCCATGTATATTACTAAGGAAGGTGAGGCGAAAGCAAAAGAACTTTTGGAAAAATATAACATAGCTGATTGGTAAAGCATAAGCATTCCTGAATATATGTAGCTTTCCGAGAGCTTTCCGAGATCTCGGAAAGCCTCTTTTTATGTCAGAAAATGTATGTTATAATAATATTAGCTTGACCGTGTGGAAAATACGTCCGTCAACGCGGGGCAGTTTAAAAGGTATGCGATTGACAGCTTTGGGCTGCGGGGCATCCAGTGCTGTTTTGGCGTTAGGGATTCTTGAAACGCAGGAAAGCGGCTTCTTATGTTTTATAAAAGTTCTTTTGACGTTATGCTCTATTATGGGCCCCTTATTGATCGCTTTTTGGGAAAGTACTCAGGAGACGGAGAAAGACAGAGAGACATGGCTCCATCATAGAATATGTGTAAACAATTACATAGATGAGTGTCTGGAGTTTAGCGCCGGCGTAAAACAATATGCAAATCATTCCCCAAAAAGTGCAATCAATACCAAAATACCGCAAAATGCTACAAAAGCAGCGGTAAATGTGGTAGAATCAGAAAATAATCATTATGATAGTGATCGTCATGATCAATGAAATGATTATCATCATACAGTTATGAAAGCCATAAGTTGTGCGCGTTATGCGTATCGCAAACCATATGAGCTACAATTACAATTTGAGCTAAAATTACAATTACAGCAGGTAGCTTAGACTCAGGAGGGATGTGCCATGGAGATCGAGAAAAAGGAAAACGGAAAGGAAATCACTATTTTACCAAAAGGGCGTCTTGATTCAAACACGGTGTCGCAGCTTGAGGCGGAGATCAACGGGTGCATTGACGACGCTGAAAAGCTGATACTGGATTTTGCGGGACTGGAATATCTTTCGTCAGCCGGTCTGCGGGTGCTTTTGTCCGCGCATAAGACGTTTATGAAAAAGGGAAGCGGAGAACTGGTGATATGCCACGTCAATGAAATTATTCATGAAGTCTTTGAGGTCACGGGCTTTTTGGATATTCTCAATATTGCGGAATAAATACGGAGGCGGGATATGAAAGAATTAACAGTTGATGCAACATTGGAGAGCATTCCTGTCATCACCGCATTTGTGGATGAACAGCTGAAGCAGCTGGACTGTCCGGTGAAAGCGCAGGCGCAGATCGATATTGCCATTGATGAGTTGTTCAGCAATATTGTCCACTACGCCTATCATCCCGGTGTGGGGCCTGCCACGGTGCGGGTGGAGGTACTGGAGGAGCCCCTGTCTGTGGTGATCACCTTTATTGACCAGGGCGTGCCTTATGACCCCCTTGCAAAGGCAGATCCCGATGTGACGCTGTCTGCCAGGGACAGGGATCCGGGGGGATTGGGAATCTACATTGTAAAGAAAAATATGAATGAGATCACCTACGAATACAAGGACGGCAAGAACATCCTGAGGATACGCAAGGATCTGTAAAAAGCGGCAAACAAACGGAATCAGAAAACAGCCGGAGCGGGAAATAGCCGGCGACAGGGCCATCCGGATAAATCGGTAAACAGCCGCATGACAATTTACCGGCACAGGATGACGGGGAAGGGGATATGTCAGGAGAAGATATGTCGGAACAGAACAACCATGGAGATTTATATCGGGAAATAGTCACCAATATGCTGGAGGGCGTCATGGTGATCAGCATGAACGGCAAAATTACCATGCTGAACCAGGCGGCGGAGCATATGCTGGGCCTCACCCAGGAGGATATCGGCAATTCCTTTGCCAATGTGTTTCTGACCAGAGAAGGAACGGATTCCTTTACCGAGGTGATCCTGGATACCGTTTATGAAAAAGAAAAGGTAAGCAATATGCCTGTGGATTACACTCTTGCCGGAGAGAACAGAAATCTTTCCCTGACCACCAGCTATATCCATAACGAGGGGGAAAAGTCGGTGGTGGTGGTGATCGACGACGTGACGGAATTAAACGAACTGCGGGACGCGCAGAAGGCTTTGGACAGGATCCGTAAGCTGAACGAGGAATATGAGAAAGCCAAGGACGAGGCGGTCAGGGCAAACGAGGCAAAAAGTCTTTTCCTCTCCAATATGTCCCATGAGATCAGAACGCCCATCAACGCCGTGCTGGGCATGAATGAAATGATTTTGAGAGAGTGTACCGACGAGCAGCTGCTTTCCTACGCGGCCAACATTCAAAGCTCCGGAAAGACCCTTTTATTTCTGATAAACGACATACTGGATATGTCAAAGATCGAATCCGGCAAGATGGAGATCGTCAGGGTGGACTATGCCTTTGCGGATCTGCTGATAGATCTGTGGAACGTCATCTTTTTGCGGGCCCAGGAAAAGGGGCTGACCCTTTCCTTTTCATTGGACGAGACCATGCCGAAAACCCTGCATGGGGATGATGTGCGCATCAAGCAGATCGTCACCAACCTGCTGACAAACGCTGTCAAGTATACGCCCCAGGGCGGCGTCGAGGTGCGGGCGGCATATGAGAAAACGGGAGAGGAGCAGATCGACCTGATATTGTCCGTGCAGGATACCGGCATGGGCATCAAAGAGGAGGATATGGGAAAACTCTTTGAAAGCTTTCAGCGCCTTGACGAGGAAAAGAACCGCAATATCGAGGGGACGGGCCTGGGAATGAATATCACCATGTCGCTGCTGAAGCTGATGGACGGAGATATGAAGGTGGAGAGCGAATACGGAAAAGGCTCTACCTTTACGGTCACGATCCCCCAGAAGGTGGTGTGCGGCGACCCTACAGGCAGCTTCACGGAGATAAAAGGCAGGCAGGAGCAGAATTATCTCAAAAAGCAGCAGATCTTTGAAGCACCGGAGGCAAGCGTCCTGGTAGTGGATGATAACGACATGAACCGGAAGGTATTCCAGGCTCTGCTGAAGCGGACGAAGATGAAGATCACCACGGCGGATTCAGGGAAGCAGTGTCTGGAGCTTGTGAAAAAAGAGCATTTCCACATTATTTTCATGGATCATATGATGCCGGAGATGGATGGCATAGAAACGCTTCATGCGCTTCGCAGGCTTTCCGATTTCCCCAACGAGGACACGCCGGTCATCGTGCTGACGGCAAACGCTCTGTCCGGCGCCAGGGAAGCCTATTTGCAGGAGGGGTTTGCGGATTTTCTCACAAAGCCTGTTGACGGGGATCTGCTGGAGCAGACTGTGGCGATGTACCTTCCCCGGAATCTGATACAGAGAAAGGAAGCCGTCCTGCGGGAGGAGAAGCAGGATGAGGCAGCCGTGGAGAAAGAAGCCTTTTTTGCATATGGGATCTCCATTGCAAACGGTCTGTCCCACGCCAAGGGGGATACCGGGATGTATCTGGAACTGGTGCGGATGTTCTTAAAGGAGCGGGAAAAGCAGCAGATCATGCAGCAGTTCATCTCTGCACAGAATATGGCGGACTATGCCATTCTGGTGCATGGCTTAAAGGGAAATGCCAGGACCCTTGGGGCGGATGCCCTTGCGGATATGGCATATGAGCATGAGTTGCGCAGCAAGGCGCAGGATGGGGATTATGTGGCGTCCCATTGGGAGGATCTGCTTGGGGTCTGGGATAGGACCCTGGAAGGCTTTCAGGCTTACTGTGAAAGCTGCGGCGGGGAAAGCGGCGATAACTATGAGGCGGTACGGGAAGAAGGAGAAGAACTGCTGCAGTTGTCCCGTGATGATCTGGAGAGGGTTGCCGCCCTTCTGGATGACTTTGAGACCCGGCAGGCGGTGGAACAGTTAAAGGAGTGGATCGGCTGTGGGCTGGAACAGGAAATGTATGAGCGCATCAGGGATGTGCTGAGCGCTTTGGAGGATGAATTTGACGAGGACAAGGCGATCCGGCTGTTAAGGGAATAACGGCGCGGGGAGGCGTTCATGGCAGGCTTTTGAGCCGGCGCTGGGGCGGAGGTCTGTATCCTATAAAAAGACAGCGCAGAAATGAGGATAAAATGATGTTTGGAGAAAAGAAAAAGATCGTGGCAGTGGACGACAGCGGCATCGTATTAAAAATGCTGCAGAAGGTATTGGGTGAAAAATATGATGTACACGCATTTTCCGGCGGTATGCGGGCGCTGAAGTTTTTAAAGGAAAAAACGCCGGACCTGATCATTCTGGACATTGATATGCCGGAGATCAACGGCTATGAGATGCTGAAGGCGATCAGGGAAAATGAACACCTGGCGGCTGTCCCCGTTATCTTTCTCACGTCGAACAACGACAAGAACCATGTGATAAAGGCCATGGCGGGCGGTGCCAAGGATTATGTGGTGAAGCCCATCGACGCGGATATCCTGATGGATAAGGTGCGGACACAGTTGAACGCGGGGGCAGAAAAGGACCGCCTGGACTGGAGTAATATTTAATCTCCGGTCATTGCCTTTACATATTCCACACAGAGCATGGTGATGTCGTCGAACTGGGAAGCGTTTCCTGTAAAGGAATCAATATCCGCTTTTACGGCAGGAAGAAGCTCTGCAGGCGGTTTATCGGTATTTTGCGCAAGGACATCGGTAAGCCGCTGTATGCCGTACAGCTCATGGGCCTCATTGGTGGCCTCCGTCACGCCGTCGGTATATTGGAAGATCCTGTCTCCGGGGGAAAGCTGTATCCGGCCGCTTTGGTATTTCATGTTTTCCATACCTGCCAGCACAAATCCGGGGCGCAGCCTGTGGGGCTCATAGACCCCGCCTGCCTTTGCGATAAAAGGCATTTCATGTCCTGCGTTGACAAAGCAGAATTCTCCCGTCACCAGGTCAAGCACACCCTCAAAGGCAGTGATAAACAGTCCTTCACTGTTGGATTCGCACAGCAGATTGTTTACTTCTGAAAATACGTCGCCCAAGTCAATACCCGGCTTTGTGTGGTCTTTGATCAACGTCTTGCCGATCACCATAAAGAGGGCGGCGGGAACGCCCTTTCCCGATACGTCGGCCATCACGATGGCAAGATGGGTCTCGTCTACCATAAAGAAATCATAGAAATCGCCGCCCACCTCTTTGGCGGGGTTCATGGTGGCGTAGATATCAAATTCCGGACGATCCGGAAAGGCAGGGAAAATACGGGGCAGCATATCCGCCTGAATATGGGTCGCCACATCCAGCTCCGTGGAAATGCGCTGGCGTTCCTCGCTGTCCCGAATCTGCTTTTCCAAAAGGCGGCGGGTCCGTCCGGCTATGGTAGTGCATATGGAAGAGAGTCCCAGCAGGATCAGAGCCCTGGGCACCACAAAGAACAGGGTGGAATTGTACAGCAATTCCCCGGTAGGGACAGTGGCGTTATAATCATAGGGGTCCAGCAGCATATTCAGGTCGCCCTCGCCGAAATACAGGGCGATATAAATGGACGCCGAAAAAAGGAGCCAGGACGCGGCAAGGGTCATTTGCGTCAGCTTTTTGGAATAGTAATGGCAGCTCAGCAGAAGGGGCAGAGCCCACGCCAGAACTCCGTGTTTGGGCATGGCGCTGGATAAGATAAAAATACCCACGGTGCCGCAGAGCAAAAAAACGTATTTCAGCCAGGAGGGCTTTCCGCCGGTCAGCTTACAGAGCAGAGCCGGCAGTAAAAAGAACAGGATCAGAAGGGGCATGGCGGTATTCATGATCGCCGCCGGAACAATGAAAATGCCCACCAGGTTAAATAGCCAGGCCAGTGCGCCAACGCCTGCGCAGACCGCCAGGCATTTTGCCGCATATCGGTTGGCCTCCGTCTCGTTTTCAAGAATGACCCGCAGCTCCAGCTGGGTATTGGCATTGTTGTTTTGAATTTTCTTCTTCTGTTTCAATGCTGCACCTCTCATTTGTTTGATATCAGGCTCATCATAACGAGACTATTATAGCAAATCGGAGCGCGGCTTTCCAGCAGGAGCTGTTGCAAACGATGCCGTAAAAGCTGCAAATCATACCCTGAAAGACGCAAAGCGTGCCTGGCGGGAAACTCATGTATAATTATGAGATATTCTGATAGAGAGTACGCGCAGAGTATGACAAAGTATTATAAATATCCGGATGAAATATTGAATATCCGGATAGATCAAATATCCGGATAAATCGAATATCCGGGTGTACACAGGAAAGGAGCATGGTATGCTGGGTGGTTCTGTCATAATAGCATTTCTGCGGTTTGCCATAAGTCTTGCGGGAGTGATCCTGTTGTTTTCCGGCATGAGCGAGTCGCGGTTTGACAGGAAAAAGACGATCATCTGTTACGGGTGCTTCAGTGCGGTTTTGCTCACTGCAGCCTGCATCTGGTATGTGGCGGACTGGGAAAGCTGCGTGCGGATCGTAGCGTTTGCCATGTATATGTGTTTTGCGGTATTTGCCCTGTTCATGAGCAGGGATTCGGTCTGTCTGTGCATTTATAAGCTTGCGCTGACCTTTTATCTGCTGGCGGTTTTTCTGGTGTGCGGACTGGAGGTTTCCATCATCTTTTTTGACAGAAATGTATGGGCGGACATTATCACACGCATCCTGTTGATCCTGGTTATGGTCCTTTTTATGGAAAAAAAGCTGAAAAGCTCCATGAAGGGCTTTGGCGATTATGTGGAGAAGGAGGTAGACAAGTTCAGCGTTGCCGCCATGATCATCTGCATTCTTCTGGGGATCGGTTTTATCTTAAATGCAAATATCAAAGAAGCGACGCCCTTCCGTATTTATCAGATCGTTGTGAACTTTGTGCTGACGGGCGCCCTGCAGCTGGTTGTGTTCCGGCTTTATCTGCATATCGGCCTGGAAAAAGAATATGAGAGGGAAAATCAGCTGATACAGATGAACCACAGGCTTCTGGAACGCCAGATGGAGATCCTGGAAGAGTCCGTGGAATCGGGCAGGAGACTTCGCCATGACATAAGGCATCACAATGCAGTCATAGCGGAATATGCCCGCAGGGGGCAGAGGGAAGAACTGCTGGAGTATCTGAAGGAATATGACAGAGAGACGGATCGGAGTATACCTGAGGCGATATGCGCCAACACTGCGGTCAACAATATCCTTTCGGCGTATACCGAAAAGGCCGGGAAAGAGCAGATCAAAGTCAGGCTTGATGTTGAGATCGGCAGGGATCTGGCGATACCGAATATCGACCTGGTGGCCATTCTTGCAAATGCCTATGAAAATGCGATCTACGCCTGCGTGGAAGCAAAGAAGCATTCCGGGGAGAGAGAATGCTTTATCCACCTGATGATAAAACGGAGAAGAAATAAGCTGATCATTTCCTGCAGCAATACCTGTCGAATGGAGACCGAATTGAAAAACGGACAGCCCAGGGCGGAGTTCACCGGCGGCATCGGCGTCTCAAGCATTATCAAGACAGCGGAAAAGTATGACGGGGAATATGATTTTAAAAACGATAACGGAGTGTTTGTTTTCAGATTACTCATGAACATTCCGTCAGATCTGTAACCGGGGAAGGGAGAAGAAGGCTTATGTATCTGATAGCGCTCTGCGACGACGAGCCGGCGGAACTGGAGAAAACGGAGAGGCTGCTGGCTGAGTATGAGCAAAAGCATCCGGGCCTGGAATTTTCCATCCGGTGTTTTGAAAATGCGGACGAGCTGCTCTGTCCGGTCAGAGAAAAAAATTATATGCCGGATCTGGTGTTCATGGATATTTATCTGCCGGATGAAAAAAGGGCGCCCCGTCCGGCGGGAGTAGAAGCGGCGAGAGCCCTTCGGGATATGAACTATAAAGGGAAGCTGGTATTCCTCACTACCTCCAGGGAGCACGCTCTGGAGGCCTATGACGTGGACGCGCTGCAATATATAGTGAAGCCGGTAGAGGAAAGCAGATTGTTCTCGGTGCTGGACGGCATATTGCAGGATATCGGGGAGGAACGGAAGAAATATATCCTGCTGAAGATAGAGGGAAAAATTGTGCGGGTGCCTTTAAACGACATTATATACTGCGAGGCACAGGGAAAAACACAATGCCTGTATCTTGCAGACGGCAGGCGGTGTATTCTGCGGATGACCATGACGGAGCTTTATGACCAGCTCTCCCGGTATCAGGAGTTCGTGCGGGTGGGGGTCGCCTTTATCGTAAACCTGGGATATATCGCCAGTCTGGATGCAAAGGAGATCCATATGGATAACGGGATGAAGATCTACCTGCCGAGAGGTACCTATAAGGGCTTAAGGGAACAGTACTTCAGTTATTATTGCAGAGAAAGTGAGTGAGGAGGGTACGGCAGTTCAGACAAAAGAAAGATACGGCTTGATTTTTTCCCTCGCAGCAGGTATCATGAATAGTAAGAGAGAAATAAAAAACGGGAGGGTCATGATGCTGTACATAGGGATCGATTTGGGAACGTCGGCGGTAAAGCTGCTGCTGATGGACAGCCGGGGGGAGATCGTAAACGTGGTTTCCAGGGAATATCCTTTATATTTCCCCCATCCGGGCTGGTCGGAGCAGAGGCCGGAGGACTGGTATGCCCAGACAATGGAGGGAATAAAGGAACTGCTTCGGGATGCGGACAGCTCCCAGGTGGCAGGCATCAGCTTTGGGGGACAGATGCACGGACTGGTTATTCTGGATAAGGAGGACAATGTGATCCGCCCCGCCATTCTCTGGAACGACGGGCGCACCGCGGAGGAGACGGACTACCTGAACAATGTGATCGGCAGGGAGAAGCTGTCGGAGTACACCGCCAATATTGCCTTTGCGGGATTTACCGCGCCGAAGCTTCTGTGGGTGAAAAATAAGGAGCCTGAGAATTTTGCCAGGATCGCAAAGATCATGCTGCCCAAGGATTACATCGCCTATAAGCTTACGGGAGTGCATTGCACCGACGTGTCGGACGCTTCGGGGATGCTGCTGTTTGACGTGAAGAACCGCAGGTGGTCTCAGGAGATGTGTGAGATCTGCGGCGTCAGTACAGATAAGCTTGCCGCCTGCTATGAGAGCTATGAGCCGGTGGGGACCCTGCTTCCTGAGATTGCGGATAAGCTGGGCCTGTCAGCATCCGTAAAGGTGGCGGCGGGAGCCGGGGACAATGCGGCGGCGGCAGTGGGAACGGGGACCGTGGGAGACAATATGTGCAACATCTCCCTGGGCACCAGCGGAACCATCTTTATTTCCTCCGGGAAATTCGGCGTGGATAAGTTCAACGCGCTGCACTCCTTTGCCCATGCGGACGGCAGCTATCACCTGATGGGCTGTATGCTCAGCGCCGCCAGCTGTAACAAGTGGTGGATGGATGAGATCATCGGCACTGCGGATTACGCCGGGGAGCAGGCAAAGATAGAGAAGCTGGGAGAGAACCATGTCTATTACCTGCCCTATCTGATGGGGGAGCGTTCACCCCATAACGACCCAAATGCCCGCGGCGTGTTTATCGGCATGACCATGGACACTGCCAGAGCGGACATGACCCAGGCGGTGCTGGAGGGAGTGGCATTTGCCCTGCGGGATTCCCTGGAGGTTGCAAAGAGCCTGGGAATTGACATCAAACGGACGAAGATCTGCGGCGGAGGAGCGAAGAGCCCCCTGTGGCGGAAGATCATCGCTAATGTGCTGAACCTGAAGGTGGACGTGATAGAGAGCGAGGAGGGTCCCGCCATGGGCGGCGCCATGCTGGCGGCGGTGGCCTGCGGGGAGTACAAAAGCGTGGAAGAGATCGCGGCAAAGGTGGTCAGGATCGTGGATACCGTGGAGCCTGACCCGGATCTGGCGGCAAAGTATGAGGCCCGTTATGCTCAGTTCAAGAAGATCTACCCGGCGTGCAGGCCCCTGTTCGAGGCCATGAAATAGACCGGGAGGTCCAGGAAGGAGAATATCATGAACATATTACCCATTACAGATCCCGGCTTTCGCAAGTATGGCAGGATCATTACAAACGTTGACTTTACAGAGCTTGTCTCTGCCATGAAAAGGACCCCTGTTCCGGAAGGGGTGGTCTATGAGCCCGGCATTCCTGAGCTGGAAGCGCTGCCTGTGATGCAGGAGCTGTCCGCCGCGGTATACGGGGAGATGCCTGTTCAGATCGGTTACTGCAACGGCCACAACACGAAGCTGAATGCCGTGGAATATCACAGGGATTCGGAGGTCAATGTTGCAGCTACGGATGCGATCCTGATTCTGGGAAGCTTACAGGATGTGGAGGCGGATCACACCTATGATACGTCGAGGATGGAGGCGTTTCTGATCCCGGAGGGGACGGCGGTGGAGCTTTATGCCACTACCCTGCATTATGCGCCCTGCAGTGTGGAGGGGAAGGGCTTCCAGGTGGCGATCGTGCTGCCGAAGGGCACCAATTATCCGCTGAAGGCGTCCCATCCGAAGGCGTCGGGCGTCACCACGGACAATGAGGACTGCCTGATCGCGGCTGTGAATAAGTGGCTGATCGGACATGAGGAGGGCGGTCTGGGGGAGGGCAGCTTCCTTGGCCTCAGGGGAAAAAATCTGGATATCAATGAATAAGCGGAATAAATACGGAAGTTTTGGCGGAGTTACGCCTTAATGAGTATAAAAAATGAATATAAGACAAAAACAGGAGGATTCAAAAATGAACAATCTACCCCAGGTAAAGATCGGTATCGTTGCCGTAAGCCGTGACTGCTTTCCCGAAAGCCTGTCCGTGAACAGAAGAAAGGCCCTGATAAAGGCATATACGGAAAAGTATGGCGAGGCGGACATTTATGAGTGTCCTGTCTGCATCGTGGAGAGCGAGATCCACATGGTGCAGGCCCTTGAGGACATCAAGGCCCAGGGCTGTAACGCTCTGTGTGTCTATCTTGGAAACTTTGGCCCTGAGATCTCAGAGACGCTGCTGGCAAAGCATTTTGACGGCCCCTCCATCTTTGTGGCGGCAGCGGAGGAGAGCCAGGGAGATCTGATGGATGGCAGAGGCGACGCCTACTGCGGTATGCTGAATGCAAGCTATAACCTGAAGCTGCGCAATATCAGGGCATATATCCCTGAGTATCCTGTTGGCACTGCAGAGGAGTGCGCCGACATGATCCATGAATTTGTGCCCATTGCAAGGGCTGTCATCGGGCTGGCAGGCTTAAAGATCATTTCCTTCGGTCCCAGGCCCTTAAACTTCCTGGCCTGCAATGCGCCTATCAAGCAGCTTTACAACCTGGGCGTGGAGATCGAGGAGAACTCCGAGCTTGACCTGTTTGAAGCCTTTAACAAGCACGCGGGGGATGAGAGGATCCCTGCTAAGGTGAAGGAGATGGAAGAGGAGCTGGGCGAAGGAAACAAGAAGCCTGAGATCCTGGAGAAGCTGGCTCAGTATGAGCTGACCCTGCTTGACTGGGTGGAGGAGCATAAGGGGTATCGTAAATACGTTGCCATTGCCGGAAAATGCTGGCCTGCCTTCCAGACCCAGTTCGGCTTTGTGCCCTGTTATGTAAACAGCCGCCTCACCGGTATGGGCATCCCTGTATCCTGCGAGGTGGACATATACGGTTGTCTGTCTGAGTTCATCGGCGCCTGTGTCAGCGCAGACGCGGTCACCCTGCTTGATATCAACAATTCGGTTCCCGCGGATATGTACAAAGAGGCCATCGAGGGCAAGTTCCCCTATACCCATAAGGATACCTTCATGGGCTTCCACTGCGGCAATACCTGCACCAAGAAGCTGGCCTTCTGTGAGATGAAGTACCAGAAGATCATGGCAAGAAGCCTTCCCGTGGAGGTCACCAACGGCACCTTAGAGGGCGATATCATGCCCGGCGACATCACCTTCTACCGCCTGCAGTCCACTGCGGACAACAAGCTTCGCGCTTATATCGCACAGGGAGAGGTGCTGAACGTGCCCACCAGATCCTTTGGCGGTATCGGTGTGTTTGCCATTCCGGAAATGGGACGCTTCTATCGCCATGTGCTGATCGAGAAGAATTACCCTCATCACGGCGCGGTGGCATTCGGACACTTCGGGAAGGCGCTGTACGAGGTATTCAAGTACATAGGGGTGCCGGTGGAGGATCTGAACTACAACCAGCCTAAGTCTCTGCCTTATCCTACGGAGAATCCTTTCTGCTGATATCCCGCGGAACATGACCGCTGAAAGCAGGGCATCAAAAAACATATTTACAGAAAATGAAAAAGAGTCCCCGTCAGGCATTTGCCCGGCGGGGGCCCTTTTTTGACTTATAGGAAGCGGCCAGTGTCCGCTTTTTTACCTTATAGGAAACTGCGCCAACAGGCGTATGAATTTGAACTGATGGCAAAATGGCATATAAATGGGCGTAAAAGTCCCTTTCTTTAGCAAAAATGACCATTGCGAAACCCAGGGAATGTGACTATACTCTTTAGTCGGTGATGGCGCGGGAGCGCTTTGAACGGATAAAGACCGAAAGGGATATTACGGCAATGACAAGGGACATGACAAAGGGTTCGCCCATGAAATTGATCTTAGGCTTTTCCATACCGCTTTTCTTTGGATTTTTATTTCAGCAGTTTTATAATCTGGTGGATACCATGATCGTGGGACGGTTTCTGGGAAAAGAGAATCTGGCGGCAGTGGGGGCCACCGGCTCCGTGAACTTTCTGATCATCGGCTTCTGCATGGGTGTGTGCAGCGGTTTTTCCATTCCGGTATCTCACAAGTTCGGCGCGGGGGATCATGCCGGTATGCGGCGGGTGGTGGCAAACTGCGTCTGGCTTTCCGCCGGGTTTGCGCTTTTCATGACGGTGCTGACCACCATAGCCTGCCGATATATTCTGATCATCATGCGGACGCCGGAAAATATCATAGATGCTTCCTATTCCTATATATGGGTGATTTTTCTGGGGATTCCCGTGACCTTTCTCTACAATATGACATCCGGGATCATCCGGGCCATGGGAGACAGCAGGACCCCGGTCATCTTTCTGCTGCTTTCCTCCATTATCAACATAGGGCTGGATCTATTCTTCATCATTGATCTGCAGTGGGGTGTTCAGGGGGCAGCCTGGGCCACCGTGATCTCCCAGGGGGTTTCGGGGCTGTGCTGTCTGCTGTTTATCATAAAGAAATTTGAAATTTTAAAGATACGGAAAGATGAGTGGACTCCCAACGGACATTTGATGGGAACGCTCTGCAGCATGGGGGTGCCCATGGGGCTGCAGTATTCCATCACTGCCATCGGCAGTGTGATCCTGCAGAGCGCTACCAATACGCTGGGCTCCGACGCGGTTGCGGCGGTGACGGCAGCAGGGCGCATCAACAGCTTTCTTTCCTGTCCCTTTGACGCTTTCGGTTCCACCATGGCCACCTACGGTGGGCAGAATGTGGGCGCCGGAAAGCTGGAGCGTATAGGCGCAGGCTTAAAGTCCTGTGTCTGCCTGGGGGCAGGGTACTCGGTGATAGCCCTGATCATGGCTATTTTCCTGGGGCGGCCTCTGGCAACGCTTTTTTTGGATGCCTCGGAGACGGCGATCATCGGGGATGTCAGATTTTTCCTGATCTGCAGCACCGCATTCTATTTTCCTCTTGCCCTGGTGAACATTGTCCGGTTTCTGATACAGGGCATGGGCTTTCCGGCCTTTGCGATCCTGGCAGGGGTCTTTGAGATGGCAGCCAGGACCATGGCGGGCTTTGGGCTGGTGCCCCTGTTCGGGTTTACCGGGGTCTGCTTCGGCAGCCCTGCCGCATGGATCTTTGCGGACTTATTTCTTATTCCGGCGTATTTTCATGTAAAGAAGGTTCTGAATCAGAGGCTGACGGGAAAGGCTTGATCTTTACCACCCTTCTGTCATAGGTCACCAGTCCGTTTACCTCTTCCTCCACGTCTGAGAGCTGGGTGTATACGGCTCCGCTTAAGTCCCTGGCGCGCAGGGGCATAAGCTGCTGCTCAAGAAGCTGTCTGTAGGCGGCGTTCAATTCCTCCAAAGTGTCGTACCGCCTATAGCCGAATACCTGTTCCACAGAAGAATGTTCCGGGATATGGCAGGCGTAGCCGCCGTACTCACTGATGACGAAGGCCCGCTTTTTGTCATGTCTGACCTTTAATTTTCTGAAATAATTGTGAATGCTTTTAAAGTCTCCGCTCTTCTGATCGAACCAGCCGCTGGCGTGGTCCACCGGACGGGAGGGGTCCTTTTCTTTTACCAGTCGGGCAATCCGCGCGGCGTCAAACTGTCCCCAGCCCTCGTTGAAGGGAACCCAGACGGCTATGGAAGGAGTGCTGCACAGATGTTCCACGGTTGCCAGACATTCCTGTTCCCAATCCAGGCGTCCGGCTTCTTCATGCCGGGAGAAAAGTCTGTAGTGGGAATCTCTGGTGTGCCGGGATGTATTCGGAAACACGGTGGGCATATAGCAGACAAAGGGCATATGGTAAGTAGTGCCTCCGCTGACCATATCCTGCCATACGATCATGCCCAGCCTGTCACAATGGTAATACCAGCGCAGAGCTTCGATCTTGATATGCTTTCGCAGCATATTGAAGCCGGTGTCACGGGCCAGCTGAATATCGTATATCAGCGCCTCGTCGCAGGGAGCGGTCATAAGGCCGTCCGACCAGTAGCCCTGATCCAACAGGCCGTGCAGGAAAAGTGGCTTATGGTTCAAGCAGAAACGGCGTACGCCCTTTTCGCCCGGCTCGACAGAAAAGCTCCGCAGGGCAAAGTAGCTTTGGACAGTGTCGTTGTCCGCCACAATGGTAAAGCTGTACAGATAAGGCTCATCCGGTGTCCAGAGGAAAACGTCGTCCTTCGGCAGGATCAGCCGCAGTACATTGGGGGCGGAGGATTCCCGCTGGACGGACACGCCGATGAGGGCTCCGGTGCGTTCACCGGAAAGGCGTCGGGCGGCGGCGTCATTGGAGCACACAAACCGGGTGGTGGCTTTGTGAACGGTGCAGGAGACGAAGGAAAATTCCTTTTTGGAATAGAATTTCACGGATACGGCGCCATTGTCTGCATCGGGGGTGATCTCCAGCCGCTCGATATGGTTTTCCGGCGCCCACTCGTACCAGACGCTCTGCCAGATGCCGCTCTGGGCAGTATAGAACATACCGCCCCGGTTCAGCGTCTGCTTGCCCCTTGTATGCCAGGAGGTGTCGCTGACATCCCGGACCCGCACCTGGAGCAGCAGGGGAGTGTCAGAGACATAGTCGGTGATGTCGGCGTGGAAGGGGAGATACCCGCCGGTATGAGAAGCCACCTCCCGGCCATTGCAATAGACAGCTGCCTGCTGATCCACCGCCTGGAAATGCAGGATGCAGCGAAGCCCCTTTGCCTTGCGGGCATGATCCTCCTCTGAAAAGGCGACCTCTCTTTCGTACCAGAGATATTCGTCCGGCTGTAGCTGGCGGCCTACGCCGGAGAGCAGGGATTCGGGGGAGAAGGGCACAAGAATGTCCTGTTTTTGGGGTGCCTCTTCGCTTTCTGACACGGAGGTAAAGCAGCAGCTCCATTTGCCGTTGAGGATCCTGTAGTTATCCCGTTCCAGCTGGGGTCTGGGATATTCTTGCCATACGGCCGGGGCGTCTGCATTCATTATCTCTTCGCCCCAGGGAGTGTACAGGGGGATCAGGGGCGTCTCAGGGCGTTCCTTGTTTATATTGGAAACGGCGTCTTTTATTCTCATAGGCGGTCACCTCATTTCACCTTGATATATCTCAAATTCAGTATAACACAAACAGATGCAAAATACTGCTTTTTTTATTTGACATTTTCAGCATAAAGGAATAAACTGGATGTGTAAAGTAAAAAGTTTAATATTTCACTAAAAAGTGAAATAAAATAGAAGAGAAGGAGTAAAGAAAATGGCAAAACTGTATGTGAATCCCAATGTGAAAAAGGGACATATCAATCCGGAGCTGCAGGGACATTTTTCCGAGCATCTGGGGAGATGTATTTACGAGGGGCTTTTTGTGGGGGAAAATTCGGACATCCCCAATGTAAACGGTATGCGCACCGATGTGGTGGAGGCGCTGAAGGAAATCAGGGTGCCTGTTCTGCGCTGGCCGGGGGGATGCTTTGCCGACGAGTATCACTGGATGGACGGCATCGGACCGAAGGAGAAGCGCAAGAAGATGATCAACACGCACTGGGGCGGCGTTGTGGAGGACAACAGCTTCGGCACCCATGAGTTTATGGAGCTGTGCAGGCAGCTGGGCTGTAAGACTTACATAAACGGCAATGTGGGAAGCGGTACTGTCCGGGAGATGAGCGAGTGGGTGGAATACATGACATTCAAGGGAGTTTCCCCCATGGCTGACCTGAGGAAGGCAAACGGCCACGAGGAGCCCTGGACGGTGGATTATTTTGGCGTGGGCAATGAGAACTGGGGCTGCGGCGGCAATATGAGGCCGGAATATTACGGGGATCTGTACCGCAGATACCAGACCTATGTGCGCAATTATGATTCCCAAAAGCATATCAATAAAATCGCCTGCGGTCCCAATGCAGACGACTATCACTGGACCGAAAAGATGCTGGAGACTGTCTTTGACCATGGCAGCGGCTTTATGAACGGCTTGTCCCTTCATTATTATACGCTGCCCACCGGAGACTGGAGCAAAAAGGGAAGCGCCCTGGACTTCGATGAAAAGCAGTGGTACCGCACTCTGAAGGCGACCCTGAAGATGAAGAAGCTGATCCAGATACACGGTGACATTATGGACAGGTATGATCCGGAGAAGAAGATCGGTATGATGATCGACGAGTGGGGGACCTGGTACGACGTGGAGCCCGGCACGAATCCCGGCTTTTTGTACCAGCAGAACACCATGCGGGACGCGCTGGTGGCAGGTATCAACCTGAACCTGTTCAACAAGAACTGCGACCGGGTGAAGATGGCAAATATTGCCCAGATGGTGAACGTGCTTCAGGCGGTGATCCTCACCGAGGGCGAGAAAATGGTCAAGACCCCTACCTGGCATACCTTTGACCTGTACAAGTATCATCAGGACGGCGAGCTGGTGGAGTCCTCCGTGGAGACAAGGGAAGTGGGGCTGGAGGAGAAGTATATGATCCCCGATCTGTCGGAGTCCGTATCTCTTGGCAGGGACGGCAGGCTTCATGTGACCCTGACCAATGCTTCCCTGACGGACAATACGGAGATCGAGGCATTTTTTGCAGAATCTCCTGTGAGATCCGTGAAGGCTTCCATCCTGACCGGAGATATGAAGGCTCATAACACCTTTGAGGTGCCGGACCAGGTGCATACCGAGGAACTTACTGCGGTTACCGTAAGCGGCAACAAGGTGACATTTACCGCTCCCGCCTGCAGCGTGCTGCATTTGGAAGTGGAGATATAAGGAAGTGCTTATATATGTACCAGTATAAAGAAACCATGGACAGACTGATAAGCCGGGAAGTGGAGAGCGGCAGAGTGAAGGGGGCGGGAGCCCTTGTGCTGCACAGAGGCAGGGAGATCTACTGCAACACCTTCGGAGCTGCCGATGAGGAGCGGGGATACCCTATGAAACGGGATACCATCGTACGCCTCTATTCTATGTCCAAGCCTGTCACAGCCGCCGCAGTCATGATCCTGGCGGAGCGGGGGGAGATAGACCTGTGGGATCCTGTCTCAAAGTACCTGCCCTGTTTTGAAGGTCAGAAGGTATGGGAGGATGGCAGGGGAGAGATTCCGGTCAAGCGGGAGGTCACGATATACGACCTTTTGAATATGACCTCCGGCGTCACCTATCCGGACGAGGCTACGGAGTCCGGCAGACGCATGGGCGCTGTGGTGGAAAGGCTGGTGGCCGCAAGGGAAAGAGGAGAGAGGGTGGACACCCAGGGCTATATGCGTGAAATCGCTTCAGTTCCTCTGGTGTTCCAGCCGGGTGAACGGTGGATGTACGGCTTTTCCGCCGATGTGCTGGGAGGCGTGGTGGAGGCGGTATCCGGTAAAGCCTTCGGCGAGTTTCTGCGGGGGGAGATCTTTGAGCCGCTGGATATGCGGGACACAGGCTTTTTTGTGCCGGAGGGGAAGCGGGCGCGTTTTGCCCAGGCTTACGAGCAGACAGAGGCAGGACTGGTTCCCCACAAGGGAGCCCATCTGGGAGAGTATTACGGAGAAGATGTGGCTTTTGAATCCGGCGGAGCCGGGCTGGTATCCACCTTGGATGATTATGCTCATTTTGCCTCCATGCTGGTACAGGGTGGCACATACAACGGGAAGCGTATTCTGGGAAGAAAGACTGTGGATTTCATGGCCGGGAATCATTTGACAAAGCAGCAGGCGGCCTGTCTGGATTGGGACAGTCTGCGGGGCTATGGCTACGGCTGCCTCATGCGGGTGCTGACGGACGCCGGGGCTGCGGGGAGCAACGCGTCCCTTGGAGAATTCGGCTGGGATGGCTGGACAGGAAATTATGTGACCATGGACAGAAAAGAGGATCTGGTTTTTCTGTATTTTATCCAGCTCTGCGGCGCGGGCACCACGCCTTTGGTGAGAAAGCTGCGCATGGTGACTTACGGGGCGCTGGAGTAAATTGGAATAATTCCGGTGTCATGAAAAAAGGGAATGGCGCAAGCCATTCCCCTTTATACATATTTGTCAGAAAGCTGCATTGATGCCTGCAGCAGAGCCGGATATTTCCGTCAATCCTCCGAATCGGTCTCTGCAGCCACTGCTGCGGATACGGAAGAAACCACCGCTACTATCACGGCAAATATAACTACAAGAAGTCCGCCTGCCAATATTATAAACATATCCCTACCTCTTTTCTGTAGTACTTGATGCCTTAAGTATAGCATCTTCGTATGCAAATCACAAGCCTGAAATTTCCAAAAATAAAAAAATTTGATATCAGCTATTGACATTATATTTTCAATGATGTATATTTTAAAACACCCGACAGGATCCGGTCAGGTATCTGGTTTTTAACTATTTCATTTTCAGGCTGTTTCAGCCAAAGTCACAGATCAAGTATTCAGGCAGGAGGCTACAGTGCACGGTATTCTTTGCCGCAGAGAACGGGAGGGATGAAAGATCAAAACTGAATATGACCCGTCAGAGATCTCTTTGCAGAAGCTGGTGGAGGAGTATACCACCAGAAAGCAGCAGTCTCTGATGCAAATGAAGAAGGGCCTGGTGTCAAAGGAGGCGTTTCTGGAGGAGGCATCGTCCTGTATTGCGGAATATTATCACAGGTCGGCCGATGAGGATGCCGCTCTTCTGGCGGAGTTTGAGCAATACATCTTTGGGTATTCCAGGCTGTCGGGACTGATAGACGACAAAACAGTGTCCGACATTCGGGTGGTGAGCCATGACAATATCCGGGTAAAAAAGAAAGGGCAGCGGATGACGGCAAACGCCGCATTTGCCTCGCCTAAGGAATACAGGCAGTTTATTGATTACATTGCCACAAGAAACCAGGTCAATATTTCCAATCTGAATGCAATTCAACGTTTTACCGATAATGAGAGCCATCCGGATTTTATTCTCAGGTTCACGGTTTCCATGCCGCTGGTGAACACCTATGACGAACCCTATCTCTGTATCAGAAAGATTCCAAAGGTTTTTCCACAGATAAAAGACTTAATAGAACAGGGTATGCTTGACCGGGAGACGGCGGAGCTTTTGATCTGCCGCTTCAGGGAAGGCTCTACGCTGATCTGCGGCGGCAATTCTTCAGGAAAGACCACGCTTCTGAATGCGCTGAAGGAGACGCTGCCCGACGACTGCGCGGTTCTGGTGGCCCAGCAGGCGGATGAACTGACCACCATGTTTCACCCCGATATGATGTTTCTTCATTCCCTGCCGGGGACGGGGGAGCAGCAGGTCAGCTATGATCTGGAGCATATCAGCATAGCGGGGCTCACTATGGATGTGGATTTTTTTATCATCGGCGAGGTCAAGGGCACGGAGGCGGTCTATCTGCTGAACGCGGCTTACACGGGACAGCTGTGCGCCGCCACCATTCATGCGCCGTCTGCGGATAAGGCAACCGCTAAGCTGGTGGATTACTGTCTGGGGAAAAGCAGATATTCCAGAGATGAGCTGATGAGGATGCTGGATTGCTTCAAAACGGTGGTGTTTATGGAGCATTATCGGGTAAAGGAAATATACGAGTGCAAAGGGTGGGATGAGGAAAGCAGAAGCTTGTCCTACCGGAAGATCTTAGGAGGGAACGAGGATTGAGACCATTGATACTGATATTGCTGTTTACAGGATTTTTCCTGCTGTTTCAGGAAATGGGAACGCTGAAATATATTGCGGATACGCTGAAAAAGACCCGCAGTGGAATGAATGCTGCCTCCAGGCAGCGGAGTCTGGCGGACAGGCAGAAGCTGCTTAGTATGCAGGAGAAGCACTCCCGCTGGTATTCCCTGGAGCAGAGGCTGCAATATTGCGGCATAAAGAACCGGTTTCCCGGAATCACGGCGGAGTGGTGGCTGCTTAGCCATATCGGAGCGGCGGCCCTGCTGTTTACAGCGGCGTCTGCCCTGGGAGGCATTGGATGGGCGGCGGTAACGCTCATGGGCTGCGCGGCAGCGGAGCGTCTGTTCCTGTGGCGGCTCAGAAAGATGAATCTGCGGCGCACCGAGGACAATCTTACAAAGCTGCTGGACTTTCTGGGCAATTACAGCATAACCTCAGGGGAGATCACCGGAATATTCGGACAGATCAGCAGATATATGGAGGAGCCGGTGAAAAGCGCTCTGGATGTCTGCTGCTATGAAGCGGCTACTACGGGAGATGTGGGAATGGCCCTGCTTGCCATGGCGGAGCGGATAGAACACCCGAAATTCAAAGAATTGGCCCGGAATATGGAGGTCAGTGTCCGGTACTGTGCGGATTTTTCCGTTTTGGTAAACAGCAGCAGGAGGAGCCTTCGGGAATATCTCAAGGTGGCGCAGGAACGGAGAGGTATGCTGCGGGAGGGTGCGATCAACCTGGCGCTGCTGGCCGGAATGTCGGTTATCGTATTGCTCATTGTAGGGAGCTTTACCGAAAGCGGATGGAGAATTTAGAGCGGAGGGAGATATGGAACAGGTACAAATCAAAATCGTCATAAACATTGTCTCGGCGCTGACGGCAGCAGAGGTGTTTTGGAGCTTAAGGATGCTGGAAAAAAGCGGACGGCAGCAAAAAAGGCTGTTGAAGGCATATTATGAGATCACAGGGCTTCTGCGGGAAAAAAGCAAGTCCAGCAGCAGTTATCAGAGAGGAATGAGGTGGCTGCTTAAAAACGGCGCTTCCTGCCATTACGGAAAGTGGGTGGAGCCGGTGCGCTTTTTGGCCTGCTGCATGGTATTGGGACTGGCAGGCATCCTGGCGTGCGCCCCCCTGGGAGCAGGATATGGGGCGGCGGCATTTTTCCTGCTGGCGTTTCTGCCCGTGTGGCTGCTGCAGTATCTGAATAAAAAGGACAATGAGAAGCTGCTGCCTGAGCTGAAGCTGGTCTACCATGCCCTGGAGATACAGATCAGAGCGGGAGTCTATGTGACCGACGCGCTGGCGGAGTGCTATGGAAATGTGCAGGAAAAGCGTCTCAGGCAGGCCCTGCTGGAGCTGGCGGGGGATATTGTCATGAAAGCGGATGTACATGATTCCCTGGAACGGTTCCAGGGAAAATTCAGCAATACCTATATCGATTCCCTCTGTATCATTATCCTGCAGGCTCTGGAATCAGGGCAGGCGGTGGAACTGATCCGGGATATCGGGGAACAGGTGAAAGACATGGAGGCGGCGGTACTGGAACGAAAAAAAGCGGCGCTGGACAGGAAGCTGACTTTCTGCCAGCTGGGGGTGCTGACGGTGGTATTGGGCATTGCGCTGTATTTGTGCGTAAGCTATATGTTCGGCGCTGCGTCAATATTTTAATGTCGGGAAAAGGAGGAAAAACAATGATAGAGCAAATAAAATACAGAATGAAACAGGCGGCGGTTTTTATAAAAAGGCAGGCGATGAAAAAGGAGCCGGGAATAGACGGCATACTGGTGACGGTGGGACTGTGTATCATAGCTCTTCTGCTGTGTGTGGTGATGAAGGACAGTCTGACTGCGTTTATCAAGACCCTGGTGGATGCCATGACGGTCAAGGCGCAGCAGATACTGACGGGAGTGAGCGCATGAAAAAGGAACGGGGCAGCATAGGTGATTTGATGGCGGCGTGCATCTGTATGCTTCTGATGACGCTGCTGTTGGTGTCATATATGGACAGTGTGCGCCTGGTGGATGAAAAGACCGAGATCAACCAGATCGCCAGGAAGTATATTCTGAGGATGGAGACGGTAGGGATGCTGACGGAGAGTGACAAACGGCTTCTTGGCAGGGAGCTTGAGGCGGCGGGAGCATCGGAGATAAGTCTGGAGGGCACCACCCTTGAAAGGGTGGGCTACGGGGAAGAGATCGTGCTCAAAATAAAGGGAAAGCTGAGGGGAGCTTATGGGTTTGAAGAAAAAAGGGTGTCTACTGCAAAGTACTGAAAGCGGTCAGATCGGCTGGGCGCTGGGGCTGTGGTTCATGCTGTTCTCAGGGGTCCTGCTCTGCGCTCTTTTGCAGATGGAGATATTCCGCGCGTCCTCTCAGTATATGGAGGATGCCCTTGCCGCGTCCAATCTGGCCGCGGCGGTGATAGATGTGGAAGAGTACGGTATTTCCCACAAGCTGCAGATCAGCGATCCCAGTGAGGCATATGACTGGTACAAAGAGGCACTCAGAGCAAATCTAAGCCTGAACGATCTGTGGGAATGTGAAAATAAGGGGCTGATCTCCGGTCCGGTCCACATTGAAAATTTCACGGTGTACAATGTGGACGGCAGTCAGGTGGAGGTGTGCAGCTTTGACGGAAATGGAGCAGAAGTCCGCCGGTACGGAACCCTGGGACAGGAGAGAGCGCCCAACGGATGCAAGGTGGAAAACACCGGAATATACAGTGAAATATCCTATCAGATCAAGGGGGTGTTGGGAATCGAGGTGACAGCCAGAAAAGGAAAGCTGGTGGATGTGGTCAGATGTGAAAATAATGTTCAGGGCTGAAAAGTCCTGGATTCAGAAATGGAAAAGGATGGGAAAAGGGATATGAAAAAGAGAGAGATGAGAAAAAAAGAAGATCTGGGGCGGGAAGCGATGGCGGGCCGGTGGAAAGCGGGCGGTATGGCCGCAGCGCTGATTGCGGCGGTGGCTGTTTTCACCGTTATGCTGCAGCTGGAGAAGAGCACGCTGACGAAGTATGAAAAAGGAACAGTGTATGCTGCCGCGGCTGAAATACCAAAGGGCCAGATGATCACAGCGGAAAATTTAAATATTTATTTTCAGGAGAAGTCCCTGGATAGCTCCTGCATACCGGAAAGCGCACTTTGCAGTCCGGAGCAGGTGACGGGGCTGGCAGCAGTTTTTGACATTGAACAGGGAGTGCTTTTGTCAGAGGGAATGTTTGAAGCTTTAGACGACGTTCTATCGGGAATGAAGGAACCGGTGGTGGCGGGTTTTAAGGTGGAGGACCTTTATCAGGTGGCGGGCGGAGTGCTCCGGGCCGGAGACAGGATCCATATTTACAGCGTGTCGGAGGAAGGGGCGGCTGCGCTTGCCTGGAGCAATGTCTATGTGCAGGAGGTGTTTGACCAGGCGGGCGTCAGGATCGTAAGCGGCGACAGGGCGACCTCCGCCCAGCGTATCAACATTTATCTGGATAAAGAGGATGTGGAAGCTTTTTATTCTGAACTGGCAAGCGGAACGCTCCGGGCTGTCAGGGTCCTTTGATGAATATTGTGAGGGAGGGCTTATGAAAAAACAAATTACAGCAGTATTGGCGGCCGGGATGCTGACAGCGGTTTGGATGACAGGCTGCGGCGAAGCATACGGCGGGGAAAGCGCATACGGCAGGGATGAGGTATACGAAATTGAAGTCGCATACAGCGGAGATGAGGCACTGGAAAAGAAAGAAGCATATAACGGTGCCGAAAGACAGGAGGCGCAGGGAAAGGGAAATGGTGCGGAGGAGACTTCTGCCGTTCGGGTCAAGACACAGGATGAGAGCGGACAGGAAATGAGTCGGAGGCTTAAGAGGATTCGGGAGCCGAAAGCGGCTGAGGAGCCGGAGACAGTCAGCAGGTCGGAGTCGGTCGGCGAATCGGAGATAAGTCCGGGACAAGAGGAAGTAACGCCTCATGTCTGTACCATGGACAGTGGCAGTACGGTCACGGTTCTGGCGTTTGGACAGCAGGAGCCGGATTGCTTTTACGGGGCGGAGTATAATGTGAAATGCAGTTATTGTGGAAAGATCCTGGATGTCATATATCAGGGCCCTTTGGGACATACGGGAAAAGAAGGAGTAGTGACCTGCCAGCCGGACTGTACAGGGGAAGGAAGTATCAAATATACCTGTATAAGGTGCGGCGCAGAGTGGAGCGAGGCATATGGCCGGGTGCAGCCCCATACATGGACGGAAGGGATCAGGAAGGAGACGGACTGGGAAAACGGGGGGACGAAGGAGGTTCGCTATCTGTATTGTAGCGTATGCGGAAAAAGAGAGGAGAGCGAATGAAAGGATACAGGATAGGATTGGGAGTGCTGACAGTGCTGACAGTGCTTTTGGCCGGTCTGCTTATGGGGGCAGTGCCTGCGGCGGCAGCTCCCGCAAAAACAGTCTATAACAGCCCCTATGTGTCTTTTTCGCCGGACGGGCAGGCATGGACTACCAATGCGGGAGACAGGAATGTGCAATGGTATTCCAAGGGAACAGTCGTGGATACGGGGATTCCCTCTGCCCTGCGGGAACCGGAAGAGGGGGAACATTATTATTATACCCAGGCAGCGGACCAGGCGGTGGTGGGGCGTTGGGTGCTTGCCCATGAGGCGGGACAGTGTATACATGATGATTATCCGGCGGATTATCATGGGATCAGCTATAGGCAGCAGAGCTGTGAAGAAAGGCATTATTCGGGCTGGCTGGCCTACTGTGCGGACTGCGGAGAGGTGATCTCGGATATTCTGGTCTATATGAGCAGGGCGGCAGCGGAGACCATAGACTGCATCCCGCTGGGGATGGATTATTATTACCTTTGTCCCTTTTGCAGTAACCTGGAGCAGGGATGTACCTTTCGGCATACCTGTAAGGCCGTTTCGGCAAATATGTACAGGGTGGTCTATGACGCCAATTTTCCGGAGGATGCGGAAAATCCGGGAGGTTATATGACATATAGCCTTCATATGTATGGAAATGCCACTGTGTACGAGGGAACGACGCTGACGCCTGTAAGGGAATTATCAGGGAACGGCTACAGCTGCAGGGGTTACAGGTTTGTCGGATGGAACACAGCGCCGGACGGCGCAGGAGATGCCTATGAGGACGGAGCAGAGATACAGGATCTCACAACGGAGAACTGGAACGGCAGACCCGGCCGGAATGAGGAGGGTACGGTGATCCTTTATGCACAGTGGGAGCCGATGGAAAGCACCCTTCAGATCGACCCGATGGGCGGCGTCTATGAAGGAAGAAGCGGTATCACCCAAATCACAAGGAAATACGGGGATACTTATACACCGGACGAGGCGCTGCTGGAGCCCCCGGCGGGATATACTGTTTCTTTTCAGGTAAACGGAGGAAATGCAATTCCACCGGTCACCGCTGCCATGCACTTTCAGGAATGGGCGATGCAGCAGCCTTTTTCCGGTTTTTTTAAAAACGGTATATACAGATATATAGCGCCGGACGGCGCAGAGGATACCCTGCAGGCGATCTATGAGCCGGGAAGCATTGTGCTGCCCGCAGCGGAACGAGAGGGATATTCCTTCGGAGGCTGGTACTATGACACAGAGCTTCAGCGTCCGGCAGGGGGCGGGGGAGATTCTGTCACCCCTGCCGGAAATATGACGCTCTATGCTCAATGGGTCGATCTGAAGCTGAAGGCAGCAGACAATTACCTGGCGTACGGAGGAAGTGGAGCAGTGGATCTCTCCTGGCAGATGCAGGATGGGCAGGATAAGACATATCTGCTGTACCAGAGCACAGACGGGGAGAACTGGGTGAAAGTCAGCGCTGCGGATGATATTTGCAATGAGATCGAAGTTCACAGGGAATTTAAAAGGACGGGCAGGGAAGAAACCATGACCGTACCCTATACCGGAATCTATACCATTGAACTGTCCGGCGCACAGGGCGGCAGCTATCAGGATCATGAAGGCGGCAGGGGCGGCAGCGCGGAAATCAGGATATGGCTTGAGGAGGGAGAAGTGCTGACCTTTCAGGTAGGAGGCAGCGACGGATACAACGGAGGCGGAGAGGGAAGCGTGTATGGGGCCGGGGGCGGCTGTACCACGCTTTCCTCTGACAAAAAGGGCCTGATCGCAGTGGCAGGGGGAGGCGGCGGAGCCGCGGAAAGCGGAGACGGCGGAAAGGGCGGCAGCGCTGTGTCTCTGACGGAGACGGAATATGTCGGTGAAGATGGTATGGCAGGAGGTGGCGGCGGTTTTCGGGGCGGGGCTGCCGGAGAGTATATTGTTCATGTCCATCAGCCGGACTGCTACAGCGAAGTCAGCGGTACGGTAAATCCGGGCCTCGACTTTTACAATGCCTGTACGTCATGGCACAGCAATATATTCATGGAGGGTACAACAAGTTCAGGCATAAGCGCCCGTATCGTCGGACATTCATGCGGTAACCAGACGTCCCTGGGACTGAGAGTGGGGAATGCAAGTACTTATGTAGAAACGCCCTATGCCGGTACGCTTACCTTCAAAGATGCAACCGGACAGGACGGTATAAGAGGACATGGCGTAGACGGCGCAGTGACCACAGCCACGGTTTTCTTTATTCACGAAAATGGGACAATCACAAAGGAGACGGTTATTCCGGAACGGTTAAGCTGCAATGTTTCCATCGGAAAAGATGTCTGGTACAGAGAGGGCAGCTATCAGGCTGAAAGGTCTGTGTATACTTATATTTTTTCCCAAAAGCATTTTTCAGGGGAGATTGAGACGAGGCCCCACGCGGCATGCGAGCATCCGGAAAAAGTTTATCATGGAACGGAAGCGGTGTATCGTATGAAAGGAACTTTTCAATTTGAAGTGGAAGAGGATGTAAAGGGGGTATATATAGAAATCTCCAGAGCGGTTTCCACGAAAGACGCAGGGTGCTGGACGGGCGTCGGGGTACAGAATGTGATTTATCGGTACAGCGGCAGAGAATTGAAATGCGGCTATAAGGAGGGCGAGATCGAGTCTGCACTGCCAGCCTACGGAGGAAGCAGCTATATTGATCCGGACGCCGTGCTGGATTGTGTGTTGACGCCCGGAAACAGAGAGGGAGACGGATGCGCGGTCATTCATTCTGTGCAGCTGGGATTTCAGGAGGATCTGAAGCTGGAGGCTGTAAAGGCGGCGGACAGGGCGGCGCCCTGCATGGTCTCCGCAGATTCGGTGGAGATGCTGCCGGCGGGAGATGACGTGGTATCGGTTTTCTGGAAAAGGCCCGGAGACAACGGCACGACTTATTATCACAGGGCGGAAGCCTGTCTGAAGGGTTCGGCATCGCCGCTGTGCGGCTCTAATATTACCCAAAATACACTGACCTCCGGAGTGGCAGGCTATTATTATATAATTGACGGGAAAAAGGATTCCGCGGCGACGCAGACAGGAAGCTATACCGTCACGGAAAATGTGGAGATCCCTCTGACCGAGGAGCAGCAGTATCTGCATCTGGCGGCGGTGGATGTGGCAGGCAATATCGGTGAGACCATCCATGTGCCGATCGATGCCGAAAGTGTGCCCTGGAATATTGCCACAGAGCAGTTGCGGATCGGAGAAGGGGAAAATGTATATGCGGCGGAAAACATTTATTATGTGAAGTGCGACGGAGTAACGCCTTTTCTCCTGGAGTATGAGTCCTGCATGGACGGGCCGGCGACCGGAGAGAACCGGCTGGCATACAGCATTTTTGAATCTCCGTTGTATGGACAGAGTATTCTTTATGTGCCCGGAGAGAAGGGCGCGGAATTGATTTATTCCGAAAAAGGAGCGCCGCTTCTGACGCGCTATCCTCATTCCGCTGCAAGCCGTTCCGAGGAGGGGCGGAGACTGGAGGTGGAGCAGATGTTTACGTTGGATATGGAAGCCCATGGACAGCGTCTTGAGGTGATTCCCAGAGCCGGAGGCATATTTGTGGACAAAGGAGTGCAGAAAACCTATTACTCCGAATGGGAGCTGGACGCAGACAATGGCATTACTCTGATAGGAGACGGGGAAGGACCTGTCATCGCCGGAATGGATGTGCTTTCGGAAGGACAGTTGATCGACAGGCAGGAAGAGAGTATCCGGCTGTATCTTACCGTGAGTGACGATTTATCCGGTGTGGCTGAATTTTACCTGAAGGTGACGAACTTGGATAACTACAGTACAAAAATATATTATTCGGAAGGAAATGTGATAGAGGTTGAGATAACGAAGAAAGAGCCGGTGTTTACGGGAGAATTTGAAGTGACAGCCTACGCTGTGGACAATGTGGGAAATATTACGGAAATCTCCAGGCTTGTAACGGAATTTGCGCTGGAAACGAAAGTGGAACGGATTTTGGCGCCTCATGATCCTGTGTTCAAAGGCGGAGAAAGCGGTGTTCTTTCTATCGAAGTATACGGATACCCGGAAAGAGTGGAGGTGGAGTTCCCTGATGAGCTGGCGGCCTTAGACGAGAGGCTGGAAAAGGTGGTGTTTGATTTCAGCGGCGCGCAGTTGTACAGGCAGGAATGTCAGGTGCAGTTTATGGTGCCCCTGTATGTGCCCACAGACAGAGAATATACTTTCCGGGTGCGGGCGTTTCGGGGAGACAAAATGCTGGAAAGCGATCCGGTGCTTTACGTTACGTCAGAGGGCGGAGATATTTTCAGCGAATTCCGCACCCGCTTAAGATGAGCGGGGTACTTTGGAGCGTTTTTGCCGGATGTCTGTTGTTTGCCTGCATTACGGATTGCAGGAGCCGGGAGGTATACAATGTTACCTGGTGGGTGGCAGGCGCTGCGGCCGGAATGCTGTTACTGACAGAAAGGGGGTGGCTTGCTGCCGGGGGCATCCCGGAGCTTGGATTTTTTATTTTGCTGCAGCTCACATTATTTACGAAAATGTACGGGCGGGCGGACTGTTATGCTTTCAGTGTCTGCGCTGTAGCGGAGACCGCCGCGGGACTGTCTCTTACGGGATATTTGCTCCATATGCTGCTTTCTTTTATGTTACTTGCATTTGTACAGGCGCTGCGCCATAACATTGGCAGAGGAGGAAATCTGCGGCAGCCTGTGCCCTTTCTGCCGTATATAACCCTTGCTTTCTGGGCGCTGCTTTGGTATAGTGTAACTGTTTAGAGGAAGGTGCGTCATGATTACGATTTCCCTGTGTATGATTGTAAAAAATGAAGAAAAGCTGCTGAGAAGATGTCTGGACAGTGTGGCGGACCTGGTGGATGAGATCATCATTGTGGATACGGGATCCGATGATGGGACAAAGGATATTGCCGCAGAGTACACGGAACAGATCTATGACTTTCAGTGGATCGATGACTTCAGTGCCGCAAGGAATTTTGCCTTTTCCAGGGCCTCGAAGGAATATATATACTCTGCAGATGCGGACGAGGTGCTGGATGAAGAGAACAGACGGAGGTTTCGGCAGTTGAAGGAGACACTGCTTCCGGAGATCGAGATCGTGCAGATGAAATATGGAAACCAGCTGCAGTTCAACACGGTGTATAATTTTGATGAGGAGCTTCGTCCGAAGCTGTTTAAGCGGCTGCGGGAGTTTGTGTGGGAGGCGCCGATCCATGAAACGGTACGGCTGACGCCTGTGGTGTACGACAGTGACATCGTCATTCGGCATATGCCGGAGAACAGTCATTCCGGCAGGGATCTGGAAAATTTCCGCCGTCACTGCGGGGAAGGATACCGGCTGCCCAAGCGTCTCCACACTATGTATGCAAAAGAGCTGCTGTTGGCAGGGGAAAAGGAAGATTTTGACCGGGGAGCGGATTTTTTTGCGGCGTCTGCGGAGGATGGGAGCCGGGACAGCGAAGAGATCGCGGAGGCGTGCTGTATTGTGGCTCACGCAGCAAGGCTGGCGGGAGATACGGTAAGATTTTTCAAGTATACTTCAAAGGTGATCGCCGGGGAGGCTAACTCGGAGATCTGTTGTGAGCTGGGGCATTTTTATGAGGACGCCGCAGATTATGAGGAGGCGGCAGTCTGGTATTATAATGCCGTGTACGAGACTCAGCCGATACTGAATATTCGCGCCGGAGGCAGCGAGGGATTGAACGGTCTGATCCGGTGCTATGAGAAGCTGGGGTGCCCCGGACAGGCAAAAGAGTACAGTGAGGAACTGAAGCGGCGGACAGCCGAAGGAGAACAGTGGAATGAAATGGGAAGATAATGTGCGCAAAGTGGTGCCTTATGTGGCGGGCGAACAGCCGAACAGGCCGGATGTGATCAAACTGAATACCAACGAGTGTCCTTATCCTCCGGCGCCGGGCGTGGCGAGAATGGCGGCCGGGATGGACTGCGGTGCGCTGCGGCTCTATCCCGACCCTGACGGAGCGCCTTTGACGGAAGCTCTTGCGGCTTATTATCATGTAAGCCCCAAGCAGGTGTTTGCAGGGGTGGGTTCGGACGATGTGCTGGCTATGTCGTTTCTGACCTTTTTTAACGGTGGGGCGCCCATATTATTTCCCGATGTGACTTATTCCTTTTATGATGTCTGGGCGGATCTGTACAGGATTCCATACAGGACCTGTCCGCTGGACGAACACTGGCATATTCGACCGGAGGATTACAGACAGCCTAACGGAGGTGTGATATTTCCCAATCCCAATGCGCCCACCGGCGTGCCGGAAAGCCTGGAGACGGTAGAGAAAATAGTAGCTGCAAACCGGGATGTGGTGGTGATCGTAGATGAAGCCTATGTTGATTTCGGCGGGGTCAGCGCCCTGCCGCTGCTGAAGAAATATGACAATCTGCTGATAGTGCAGACTTTTTCAAAATCCCGTGCTCTGGCAGGACTGCGCATCGGTTTTTGTATGGGCAGTGAGAAACTTATCGGTTATTTGAAGGATGTGAAGTTTTCCTTTAATTCCTATACGCTGAATCTGCCTGCCCAGCTGCTGGGGGCAGAGGCATTGAAAGACCGGGCATATTTTGAGGAGACCGCGGCAAAGATCGTCGCCACCAGAGAGAGGGTGAAGAAGGAATTGAAAGAGATGGGATTTACTTTTCCGGACTCCGAAGCGAATTTTATTTTTGCTTCACATCCGTCTATTCCTGCAAAGGAGATCTTTCAGGCGCTGCGGGAGGCGGATATTTATGTGAGGTACTGGGATAAACCCAGAATCTCGGAATATCTCAGGATCACAGTGGGCACGGATGAACAGATGGATAAGCTGCTGGCGTTTTTAAGGGACTTTGTAAAGCAAAGGGCGTAAGGCAGGGAGTTTTTCATTACAGGAAGGTATCAAAGGGCTTTAAAATGACATTAAAATGGAAGAGAACAGGAGAAGGCATATGATCAAGAGTATTTTAAAAGGTATTGTGATCGGGATCGCAAATATCGTTCCGGGAGTCAGCGGCGGCACAATGATGGTGTCCATGGGGATCTATGACAAGCTGATCCACTGTATTACTCATTTGTTCAAAGAGTTTAAGCAAAGCGTAAAGTTTCTCTTCCCCATAGCGGTGGGGATGCTGATCGCCATTGTGGGAAGCTCCTTTGCGCTGAAGGAGCTGTTCGCAAGGATTCCCATTCAGACGAACCTGCTGTTTGTGGGTCTGATTCTGGGAGGACTTCCCGCTATTTGGAAAAATGTAAAAGGGAAGAGCGTTAAGATCGGGCATATCATAGCAGCTCTTGCATTTTTTGTCCTGGTGGCGGGAATGGCAGCCATGGGTGAGACGGAAGGAAGGGCAGCGGAGCCTTCCTTCAGCTTTGTAAATGTGCTGATACTTTTTGCGGTGGGAGTGATCACTTCAGCCACCATGGTGATTCCAGGGGTCAGCGGTTCCATGGTGCTGATGCTGATGGGCTTCTATGAACCCGTGCTGGTGGCTATCACAGATTTTGTCACGGCGCTTGTACATCTGGACATGAACGGGATACTGACAGGCTGCGGCATACTGATTCCCTTCGGTATCGGCGTAGTCGCGGGAGTTTTCGGAATCGCCAAGGTGGTGGAGATCGTCTTTGAAAAGTTTCCGCTGTATGCCTACTGGGCTATTATCGGCTTGATCATCGCTTCTCCGGTGGCGATCCTGCTGATGAATCTGGGGGTTTTCTCACAGATAACGGTCTTAAGCGGGGTGACCGGTGTGATTGCGCTGGCAGCAGGCTTTTTTATAGCGTTGAAGCTGGGCGACTAGTGTGAAGAGAAGTTCTAATGCTCACGCCAGAGGGCGTTTTGCTGATAGTCGGGAGGATGAAGGATGGAAATGTATCAGGATTTTGCTACAGTGTATGATACGTTCATGGACAATACGCCTTATGAGCTTTGGGGGGAACGTCTGGATGGTCTTATCAGGAAATATGGTGTGTCCAGGCCGGAGCGAGACGCGGAGGATATTCTGGATTCCGAGCGGAACCTGGTGGTAGACTTAGGCTGTGGTACGGGTACGCTGACAGAGCTGATGTACGGGAAGGGATACGATATGATCGGCGTGGACGCATCGGACGCCATGCTGAATATTGCCATGGAGAAGAAAGAGAAAAGCGGTTCCGAGATCCTTTACCTGATGCAGGATATGAGGGAACTGGAGCTGTACAGCACAGTGGGGACCGTGTACAGCGTCTGCGATTCTCTGAATTATATTCTGGAGGAGGAAGAGCTGCTGACGGTGTTTTCCCTGGTGAATAATTATCTTTTTCCCGGCGGGATCTTTGTGTTTGATTTTAACACGGATCATAAGTATCGGGAGGTCATCGGGAACACTACTATTGCGGAGAACAGGGAGGACTGCAGCTTCATCTGGGAAAATATCTATGATCCGGAGGAGGAGATCAACGAGTATGACCTGACTGTGTTTGTCAGGGAGGAGAATGACAGGTTTCGGCGGTTTACGGAGACACATCTGCAGAGAGGCTACACACCGGAGCAGATGTGCCGGCTGGTACGGCAGGCAGGACTGGAGCTTCTGGAAATGACGGATGCAGAAACCGGCGGCGAGGTAGGGGCGGAAAGCCAGCGGGTGTTGATGGTGGCACGCCGGAAAGTCGAAAAGTAAACCGGAAGTGCGTAAGAGGTGTGGATATGGGAGATTACATTGTACGGGCAACGGCAGCGGATGCGCAGATACGGGCGTTTGCCTGCACCACCAGGGAGATGGCGGAGACTGCAAGACGGATACACAATACAAGTCCGGTGGTGACGGCCGCGCTGGGGCGGCTGATGAGCGCGGGAGCCATGATGGGGAGTATGCTGAAGGGAGAAAGAGATCTGCTCACTCTGCAGATCAGGGGGGATGGGCCGGTACAGGGATTGACGGTGACGGCGGACTCTCTGGGAAACGTGAAAGGATATCCGGAGCAGGCGGATGTGATCCTGCCGGCAAATGCCCTGGGTAAGCTGGATGTGGCAGGGGCTGTGGGGCAGGGCAGCCTGCGGGTCATCAAGGATATGGGCTTAAAGGAGCCTTATGTAGGGCAGACCCTGCTGCAGACAGGAGAGATCGCCGAGGATCTGACTTACTATTTTGCGGCGTCCGAGCAGGTGCCCTCTTCCGTGGGGCTTGGGGTGCTGATGAACCGGGACAATACCGTAAGACAGGCAGGGGGCTTCATCGTTCAGCTGATGCCCTTTGCGGCTGAGGATGTGGTCAGCAGGCTGGAGCAGAATCTGAGTCAGGTGCAGTCGGTGACGGCAATGCTGGATCAAGGAAAAACGCCGGAGCAGATGCTGGAGATCCTGCTGGAGGGGCTGCAGCCTGTGGTGGGCGATACCAGGGAGACTTTGTTTTCCTGCAGCTGTAACAGACATAAAATCGAAAAGGTTCTGATCAGCCTTGGAAAGCAGGAGATCATGGACATGATAGAAGAGGGGCAGGAGATAGAGGTCAATTGCCATTTCTGCAATACTCACTATAAATTCCCGGTGGATGAATTAAAGGAACTGTATCAAAAATGCAAGCAATAGAATTCACGCTTCGCGAAATTCTATTCCCGCGGGCAATGAGCCAGGCGGCCATGAATGAAAAAGGATGTGCGTGGAGCACATCCTTTTTGAGACAACGGCTGAGGGCGGACTTGCAGTGACGCCTGCTTACGGGGCGAAAAAATGCTTTCAGGGCAAGCTTCATCGGGCGGCCGACGCTTTATCAAGAGAACTGCGGATGGATTCCAGCAGAACCAGGGAGGTATATTTGCTGTCGGAGGAATAGGTGACGCCTTCCAGAGTCTGCAGCTTATAAACCTGGCTGCAGATGGCTTCAAAGGTGGGCTCCAGCAGAGGATACATGGTGGTGATGGCTTCATTCAGATTTACCATGCGGATGGAGGTAATGGAATTACTGTCCACAATGACCTCTACGTCGATGGATTGATTTCCAAGCACCAGTTCGGTGGTGTAGACGCCGGGTATGTAGAGAGCATCGGAGCCGGCTGCAGTCGATTCCTCCTCCGGAGCAGAGCTGTCCGGGGCAGGGCTTTCCTCTTTGTCGGGCAGGAACATCATGATGAGCAGTACTATGAACAGGATACCCAGAGCGGCAAAGATCGCGGTATAAATCAGTTCCTTCATGTGAAGCACAACTATTTTTGTTTTAGCACTCATTTATTGTCCCCTTGGTTGTCATATTTTTCTTTATAATAAGTATGTGGGGAATGCAGGGTTTATGCTAAGGATTTGTCATTGACAAGAAGGCGGCGCATTGTTATGATTAGTTACAGGACAAGGGCGTTCTATGTGGGATAGGACTGCCCTTTTATTCGTTGGAAAGGAAGGTCATGTTATGAAGAGCTATACAAGGGAGGACGTTTTGAGGCTTGTGGAACAGGAGGATATAGAGTTTATCCGTTTGCAGTTTACGGATATGTTTGGAAATCTGAAAAATATTGCGATCACGGCAAGCCAGCTGGAGAAGGCATTGGAAAACAGGTGTACGTTTGATGGTTCCGCCATAGACGGATTTGTGGGGGTCGAGGAGTCGGATATGTACCTGTATCCCGATCTGTCCACGCTGGAGATATTTCCCTGGAGACCACAGCAGGGAAAAGTGGCAAGAATGATCTGTGACATTCATCGGCCGGACGGAACGCCTTTTGCCGGAGACCCCAGGCTGGTGCTGAAAAAGGCTATCGAAGAGGCAGCGGAATTGGGGTACACATTTGAAGTTGGCCCGGAATGTGAGTTTTTTCTGTTTAATACGGATGAAAATGCCATGCCTACCACAGAGACCCATGAGCAGGCGGGATATTTTGACATTGGGCCTCTGGATGGCGGCGAAAATGCCAGGCGGGACATTGTCATGACGCTGGAGGATATGGGGCTGGTCATCGAGGCGTCCCATCACGAAATGGCGCCGGCCCAGCATGAGATCGATCTGCGCTATGACGAGGCGCTGGCAGCCGCGGATAATATTATGACCTTCAAGCTGGCGGCGCGCACCATTGCAAAGCGCCACGGACTGCACGCCACTTTCATGCCCAAGCCCAGGTATGGGGTGAACGGCTCCGGTATGCATATCAATATGTCCCTGCACAGAGACGGCAGGAATATTTTTGAGGATAAAAGCGATGCCAACGGCTTAAGCCGGGAGGCATATTATTTCATCGGCGGCATCATGAAGCATATCAAGGGTATGGCGGCGGTGACAAATCCTCTGGTAAACTCCTACAAAAGGCTGGTTCCCGGCTTTGCCGCACCGGTATACATCGCCTGGAGCGCTACCAACAGAAGCCCGCTGATCCGTATCCCCTCCGGAGGCGGCAGAGTGGAGTTGAGAAGTCCGGATTCGGCGGCAAATCCCTATCTGACCTTTGCGCTGTGCCTAAAGGCGGGACTGGATGGAATCATCAATAAGATAGACCCTCCCGACAGTGTGGATCACAACATTTACAACATGACGGAACAGGAAAGGAAAGCGCTGCATATTGAGAACCTGCCGGGCACCTTGATAGAAGCGGTGGAGGAAATGCGTCGTGACAGTTTTATTCTGGATGTGCTGGGAGAGCATATAGCGGACAGCTATCTTGCGGCAAAGGAGGGGGAGTGGCAGAAATACCGCGCCCATGTGTCGGAGTGGGAGATACAGGAGTATTTGTACCGCTACTAGGGTGAAGAGATTTTCTAAGCCGGGGGGTGGGTGTTTGACAAATATTATGATAGCCTTGCCAAGGCTGGAGGATGCCAAGGGCATTAAAAATATCCTGGTGCGGGGCGGCTTTAAGGTGACCGGCATCTGCACTACCGGAGCCCAGGCCATCAGTCAGGCGGACGGCCTGCATGACGGCATTGTGATCTGCGGTTACAAACTGAAGGATATGGTATTTTCAGAGCTTCATGAATGTCTTCCGCCGGGTTTTGAGATGCTGCTGATAGCATCCGGCCATCTGCTGGGCCAGTGTGAGGGGAGCGGGATCATGTGTCTTTCCATGCCCCTAAAGACAGGGGAATTGCTGAGTACCGTGGGGATGATGGCGGAGAATGTTCAGCGCAGGCGAAGGCGGGCGAGGCAGGAACCAAAGACAAGGAATGCCGGAGAGGAAGAGGCCATAAAGAAAGCAAAGGAGCTTCTGATGGACAGAAATCATATGTCTGAAGAGGAGGCCCACAGATATTTACAAAAGTGCAGCATGGACAGCGGCACAAACATGGCGGAGACGGCTCTGATGGTACTGGCTATGATGTAGACCGCCCAGGAGCAAAGCAGAAGGCGGCGAAGCAGACATTTATTCCCGCGAGCAATGAGTCAAGTGCCGTGCTTGCAGCGGGGTCTTTGATTTTGCTGGTCAGCGCAAGGATATGACTGTGAAGCAGACAGTGCGGGAGCCGGCGCGGAACCGTGGGTCTATGGGATAAGAAAAGAAGGGAGGCGCCCATGAAATTTACAAAAATGCAGGGCTGTGGAAATGATTATATATACGTCAACGGATTCCGGGAACATATTCCTCAGGAGAAGAAACCGGAGGCTGTGCGATTCTTAAGCGACAGGCATTTTGGCGTGGGAGGTGACGGCGTTATCTTTATCAATCCTTCCGAAGAGGCGGATTTTGAGATGGAGATGTTCAATGCGGACGGCAGCCGGGCCCAGATGTGCGGAAACGGGATCCGCTGTGTGGCGAAGTATGTCTATGACAAGGGACTTACGGATTCGGAGCATATCACGGTGGTCAGCGCGGGGAGTATAAAATATCTCGATCTGACAGTGGAAGGAGCGGAGGGAGAGCCGGAAGCCAGAGGGACTGTTACCGGGGTCAGGGTCAATATGGGCAGTCCTGTTCTGACGCCGGAGAAGATCCCTGTAGTGGCGGACGGGGAGAGGGTGGTGAATGAACCTGTCTATGTGGAGGATCGGGAATACAGGATGACCTGCGTTTCCATGGGAAATCCCCATGCGGTGATTTTTGCGGAGGGCATTGCGGACTGGAAGCTGGAGCAGATAGGTCCGCTTTTTGAGAACCATGTGAGGTTTCCGGAAAGGGTCAATACGGAATTTGTAGAGGTGCTGGACAGGCGGACTGTTTTCATGCGGGTCTGGGAGAGGGGCACCGGAGAGACACTGGCCTGCGGCACAGGCTGCTGTGCAGCGGCGGTAGCCTGTGTGCTGAACGGCTTGACGGATACGGAGATTACGGTTAAACTATTGGGAGGCGAGCTGCAGATCGAGTGGGATCGTGAGGAAAATACGGTCTATATGACGGGACCTGCGGCCATGGTATTTGAAGGCGAGGTGGACTTATGTTTCAAATAAATGAAAATTATCTGAAGCTTCCGGGAAGCTATTTGTTTTCCACCATAGGAAAAAAGGTGAGCGCATACAGCGCGTCCCATCCGGACAGAAAGATCATCCGGCTGGGGATAGGGGATGTGACCCAGCCCCTTGCGCCTGCTGTTATAAAGGCGCTTCATAGTGCGGTGGAGGAGATGGGACAGGCTGAGACCTTCCGGGGATACGCCCCTGACCTGGGCTATGAGTTTTTAAGGAACGCCATTGCGGAAAATGATTACAGGGCGCGGGGCTGTGACATTTCTGCGGATGAGATCTTTGTGTCCGACGGCGCAAAGAGTGATTCAGGCAATATTCAGGAAATTTTCAGCCTGGATAATCGGGTTGCGGTATGCGACCCCGTGTATCCCGTATATGTGGATTCCAATGTGATGGCGGGAAGGACGGGTATCTATGACAGAGAGAGGGAGACCTGGAGCAATGTGATCTATATGCCCTGTACCGCGGAAAATGACTTTACGCCGGAATTGCCGACAGAGACGCCGGACATCATCTATCTTTGTTTTCCCAATAATCCCACAGGCGCCGCCATCACCAAAGCACGGCTTCAGGAGTGGGTGGACTATGCCAACAGAGTGGGGGCTGTCATCATCTACGACGCAGCCTATGAAGCTTATATCTCTGAAGAAAATATCCCTCACAGCATCTATGAGTGTCAGGGGGCAGAAACCTGTGCCATTGAGCTTCGTTCCTTTTCCAAAAATGCCGGATTTACCGGAGTGCGTTTGGGATTTACCGTTGTTCCGAAGGACTTAAAGTGCGGCGGTGTGGCGCTGCATTCCCTGTGGGCGAGGCGGCACGGCACCAAATACAACGGGGCGCCCTATATTGTGCAGCGGGCGGGGGAGGCTGTCTATTCCGAAGAGGGAAAAAAGCAGCTGAAGGCCCAGGTAGAATATTATATGAATAATGCCCGTTATATCTATAACGGGTTGAAGGATGCCGGGTATGACGTTTCCGGCGGAGTCAACGCTCCCTACATCTGGCTGAAGGCGCCAAAAGGCATGACCAGCTGGGAATTCTTTGACTATCTGCTGGAAAAGGTAAACGTGGTGGGAACGCCCGGTTCAGGCTTTGGCCCCAGCGGGGAGTCCTATTTCCGCCTCACCGCGTTTGGCAGCTATGAAAATACAGTGGAGGCTGTAGAGAGGATCAGGATCATGGGGTAACGGAACCAGAAGGAAAAGCGGTCGGTTCAGGGAGGAGCTATTATGGAAAGAGGAAACTGTTACAGAGACATTACGGTAAGAGAGATCGGAGAAGAGCATATCGGCCGGATGCTGAGAGTGGCTGGCTGGGTGGAGAACATAAGGGATCATGGCGGCGTGTCCTTCATTGACCTGCGGGATATGTATGGTGTGCTTCAGGTGGTCATCCGAAAGCCGGAATTGCTTAAAGGTCTGGTGAAGGAGACCTGTATCACGGTGCAGGGACCCGTGGAGAAGCGGGACGAGGAAACCTATAACCCGAAGATCCCCACCGGGACCATTGAGCTGGAGGCTGCCGAGATCACGGTGCTGGGCAGGGTCTACAGACAGCTGCCCTTTGAGATCATGACATCAAAGGAGACAAGGGAGGATGTGCGGCTGAAGTACCGTTATCTTGATTTGAGAAATGCGAAAGTGCGGGATAACATTCTGTTTCGTTCCCAGGTGATCGGGTTTCTGCGCCAGAAGATGACGGAAATGGGCTTCGTGGAGATCCAGACTCCCATTCTCTGCGCTTCCTCACCGGAGGGAGCCAGGGATTATATCGTTCCCTCCAGAAAATACAAGGGAAAGTTCTATGCCCTGCCCCAGGCGCCCCAGCAGTATAAGCAGCTGTTGATGGCTTCCGGCATCGACAGATATTTTCAGATCGCACCCTGCTTTCGGGATGAGGACGCAAGGGCGGACCGCTCTCCCGGAGAGTTCTATCAGTTGGACTTCGAGATGAGCTTCGCCACCCAGGAGGATGTGTTTCGGGCAGGGGAGGAAGTGCTCTGCGCCACCTTTGAAAGGTTTAAACCGGAGGGAGCGGAAGTGACGCCTGCCCCATATCCGGTCATCAGCTACAGGCAGGCCATGCTGGAGTTTGGCTGTGACAAGCCGGATCTCAGGAATCCGCTGCGGATCATGGACTTGACAGACTTTTTCCGGAAATGTACCTTTAAGCCCTTTTTGGGGAGGACTGTCCGGGCAATCAGGGTACACGCGGAAATGAGCAAGGGCTTCCATGAAAAACTGCTTTCCTTTGCCACAGGATTAGGGATGGGCGGATTGGGGTATCTTGAAGTGGCGGCGGACCTTTCCTACAAGGGGCCTATCGACAAGTTTATTCCCGATGAAGCAAAGGGAGAACTTCGCAGCCTGGCGGGGCTGGAAGCGGGCGACACTATTTTCTTTATTGCGGATAAGGAGGAAAGAGCCTGCTATTATGCGGGAAAGCTCCGCAATGAGCTGGGGGAGAAGCTGGGGCTGACGGAGAAGAATGCTTTTCGCTTCTGCTATGTCAATGATTTCCCCATGTACGAAATGGACCCGGAGACAAAGCAGCCGGCATTTACCCACAATCCCTTCTCCATGCCCCAGGGAGGTCTGGAGGCGCTGGAGACGCAGGATCCCCTGGATATTCTGGCATACCAGTACGATATTGTCTGCAACGGAATCGAGCTTTCCTCCGGTGCGGTGCGCAACCATGACGTCAATATCATGGAAAAAGCATTTGCCATTGCGGGTTATACGAAAGAGCAGCTGGAAGCGAAGTTCGGAGCGCTGTACCAGGCGTTTCAGTTCGGCGCGCCTCCTCACGCGGGAATGGCTCCCGGTGTGGAGCGGATGCTGATGCTGCTTCGGGAAGAAGAAAATATTCGGGAGGTGACGGCATTCCCCATGAGCGGTTCGGCCCAGGATCTCATGTGCAGCGCGCCCGGAGATGTGACAGAGCAGCAGCTGCGGGAAGTGCATATCAGGGTGCGGGAGTAAGAAGCATTTTAATTGCCTTGTCATAAACAGGCGAACTATGTTAAAATGATTCTATTCTGAAGCGGGAGGCAGCCGGATGCTATTTAATTCCATAGACTTTTTGATCTTTTTCCCTATAGTTACGCTGATCTATTTTGTGATTCCCAGAAAAGCCCGTTATATCTGGTTGCTGGTGACCAGCTACTTTTTTTATATGTGCTGGGATGCAAAATATGCCCTTTTGCTGCTGGCATCCACGGCAGTCACATGGCTTTGCGGGCGGCTGGTGTATGCAGCCCGCAGGCCGGCGCTGAAAAAGCTGTCTCTGGCGGCCTGTCTGTGTGTAAATCTTGGGATCCTCTTTTTCTTTAAATACTTTGACTTTTTTGTGGAAAACTGTAACCGGGTCCTGGGAGCCCTGCATCTGCAGATCATGGAAAAGAGCTTTGACGTGGTGCTGCCGGTGGGAATCTCGTTCTATATTTTTCAGGCTCTCGGTTATACTATTGATGTGTACCGGGGAAAGGTAGAGCCGGAGAAGAACATTTTGCGCTACGCGCTGTTTGTCTCCTTTTTCCCGCAGCTGGTGGCGGGTCCCATCGAGCGCTCGGAAAGCCTGCTGGGACAGATGCGTGATTTGGAGAAAAAAAAGCTGTGGAATTACGATAATGTGGCCGGCGGGCTTACGCTGATGGCCTGGGGACTGTTTGTGAAGATGGTGATAGCGGATCGAGTGGCGCTGCTGGTGGACAATGTGTTCGGAAGCTATTACCTGCATGGAACGGTAGTGCTGGCTGCGGCGGCAGTGGGCTTTGCCCTGCAGATATATTGTGATTTTATGGGATATTCCACGATCGCGATCGGCGCTGCCCGTGTGATGGGCTTCAAGCTGATGGAAAATTTTGAGACTCCCTATTTTTCCAGATCCGTCAGCGAGTTCTGGAAGCGATGGCATATTTCCCTGAGCACCTGGTTCAGGGATTATGTCTATATCCCGCTGGGAGGCAACCGCTGTTCCAAGATCAGAAAATATTTTAACGTAATGGTCACCATGACGGTGAGCGGCCTGTGGCATGGGGCGAACTGGACCTATATGGCCTGGGGGATGCTGCACGGTGCATATCAGGTGATCGGGGATATGACATCAAGGTGGCGGACAAGGCTGTATGACGGTCTGCACACAAAAAAGGAGAGCTTCAGCTTTCATCTGGCTCAGGTGGTGTCTACCTTTATATTGACGGATATAGCCTGGATATTCTTCCGGGCGCCCTCCCTGTCCCATGCTCTTCGTTTCTGCAGGCGGCTGGTGACAAGGTGGGATCCCTGGAATCTGTTCAACGGCAAAATATACACCCTGGGACTGGACCGGCCGGAGATCAATATTCTGATAGTATCCCTGACAGTTCTTTTCCTGGTGGATCTGGTACGATACAAAAAGAAAAAGGATATCACCGTATTCCTGCAGGAGCAGTGCGTCTGGTTCAGGTGGGGCGTTATCATTGCGCTGATTGCTGCAACGCTGGTATTTGGCATCTATGGCATTGAGTTTGAGTCGTCACGGTTTATTTACTTTCAATTTTAGAGGACATACACATGAAGAACGGGTTGAGAAACGTAAGTCTTATAAAAAGAGGTATCAGTGTGATCGCGTTTTGTCTGATATTGCTGCTGGTGCTGGGGCGCGTGTATCAGGTGCTGTCATGGAAGGACGGCTCCGGAGGCTATATGACTCCGGTGGAGACCTTTTACGGGCTGGAGGATGATGTGGTCGACGCCATTTTTCTGGGAAGCAGTCATTGCTATTGTTCTGTCATCAACTCTCAGCTTTGGGATGATTACGGGATCGCAGGCTACAGCCTTTCTATTTCGGGGCAGGATCTTGCGGCGTCTTATTACTGGCTGAAGGAAGCGCTAAAGACCCAGAGACCTAAGGTGGTCTGCCTGGAGATGTTCGGTGCGGTCTATAACGGTTATGCCGTGGAGGGAAATCTGTACCGGAACACGCTTCCATACCATATATCCCCAGACTATCTGCAGATGATAAAGGATATGATAGACCCGGATTCCGGCAGCATACAGACAGAAGAAGGGATCGTGTCGGAGGAGGACAGAAGCAGCTTCATGGCGAAGTGGCCCATTATACATACCCGGTATAAGGAGCTGCAGAAACAGGATTTCACGGGTCCTGACACGCTGTATATCGGCTTCAGTGCGCAGATCGACGGTCTGCGTTCCAGTCCCATCACCTGGTCAAGGGACGGAGAAGAGATCTATACGGGGGACGAGACCATGGAGATGGATGAGGAGGAATGGCTTCGGAGGATCATTGAACTGACAAGAGAGAAAGAGGTCGGTCTTTGCCTGTTCCTTGCGCCCTTTTCCGTGACGAAACAGGATCAGATGCGGTATAACTATGTGGAAGAACTGGCGGAAGAGGAAGGGATCCCTTTTCTGAACTTTGTGGACTTACGGGAAGAGCTTAAGTTTGATACGGAACAGGATTTCCTGGACTGGGGCCATGTGAATTATAAGGGAGGAGAGAAGGTAACGGCTGCCCTCGGAAGATTTATCACACAGAATTATACTATAGAAGATCATCAGGGAGATGAACGCTATGAGCTCTGGGAGAGAGACTCTGCAACCAGAGCCCATGAGTTCAGTAATCTGAAGCTGCAGCAGAGCACGGATATACAGTATATGCTGGATCTGGCGGCGTATGCCGAGGACTATACCGTTATCATAGCTACCGACGGAGATTATTTCAGGGAGACGGATTATCTGGCAGAGCGGCTGGAGCCTATGGAAATCGGAGAGGATTTCTGGGAAGGCGGGGGCGTCTGGCTCATTGAGAACGGTGAGGTCACGTGGAAAACCACGGCGGATACAGGCGACTGGTTTTTGGAGCGCAACGGGGCGGATATTGCCATATTTAGAAATGAAGGAGCCAACAGGATCTTTGTGGACGCGCAGAATCGTATCAAAGTCTCCGACGGCATAAATATCATATTTTATGACGATCTGTTGGGGAAGGTGGTTCACACCGCAGGCTTTTCAGCGCCCGACGGATATATATGCAAATAGTCTGGTGTTTTAACTGAAGACGGAGAAAGGATGGTGCCTGAGATGGCGAACAATATCACCGATGAGACAATAGAATATGTCAGCACACTTGCCAAGCTGGACCTGACGGAGGAGGAGAGGAAAGCGGCTATGGGGGATATGAACAGGATGCTGGACTATATCGACAGGCTGAATGAATTGGATACCACAGGCGTGGAACCCATGTCCCATGTGTTTCCCCTTCAGAATGTGTTTAGAGAGGATGAGGTCGTCAATGGGGACGGGAGTGAAGAGACGCTGGAGAATGCCCCTGAGGAGAAAGAAAATATGTTTGTGGTGCCGAGGACTATTGATTAAAAGAGCATCAGAATGGAGACTGGTATGGAAAAGACAGAGCTGCTAAGCTTAAGCGCCCTGGGACTGGGCGCCGCCATCAGAGCCGGAAAAGTAACTGCAGTGGAAGCAGCGGAGGCTGTGCTGGAACAGATCGAGAAGCAGGATGAGGAATATAACTGCTATGTGACAGTGGATCGGGAGGGAGCCCTGAAAAAGGCGGCGGAGGTTCAGAAAAGGATCGAGGCGGGTGAGCTGACAGGACCGCTGGCCGGCGTACCTGCGGCATTGAAGGACAATTTGTGTACCAGAGGCTTAAGGACTACCTGCGCTTCCAGGATACTGGATGATTTTGTGCCGGCGTTTTCCGCAGAGGCGGTATTGAATCTGGAAAGAGCAGGGGTAGTGGTCATCGGCAAGACGAATATGGATGAATTTGCCATGGGCTCCACTACGGAGACCTCCTTTTACGGCCCCACCAAAAACCCTCGGAATCCGGAGTATGTGCCGGGCGGCTCATCCGGCGGCTCCGCGGCGGCGGTGGCCGCAAGGGAATGCTTTTTTGCCCTTGGCTCCGATACGGGCGGCTCTATCCGCCAGCCTGCGTCCTATTGCGGCGTGGTGGGGATGAAGCCTACCTATGGAACAGTGTCCCGATACGGGCTGATCGCCTACGGCTCTTCTCTGGATCAGATTGGGCCGCTTACCGGGAATGTGGAGGACTGTGCCGCTGTGCTGGAGATCATTGCCTCCTATGACAAAAAGGATTCCACCTCCATGAAGCGCATGGATACAGACTTTACAAAGGCGCTGACAGAGGATGTGAAAGGGATGCGTATCGGTATTCCAAAGGATTATTTCAGGGAGGGACTGGACCCGGAGGTCAGCAGGGCGGTCTTAAAGGCGGCGGAGACCCTTGAGAAAAAAGGCGCCGTCACGGAGGAATTTGATCTGGGCCTGGTGGAATATGCCATTCCCACTTACTATACCATTGCCGCCGCAGAGGCCAGCTCCAATCTGGAACGTTTCGACGGCGTAAAGTACGGTTTTCGCGCCGGAGAGGAAGAAGGGCTGCACAAAATGTACAGAAGGACCCGCTCCCAGGGCTTTGGGGCGGAGGTAAAGCGCCGGATCATGCTGGGCACCTTTGTGTTAAGCTCCGGCTATTATGACGCATATTATCTGAAGGCGCTCAAGGTCAAGGCAATGATCAAGGAAGCCTTTGACAGAGCCTTTGCAAAATATGACTGTATTTTGGGACCGGTGGCGCCCACCACGGCGCCCAGGCTGGATGCAAGCCTTTCAGACCCTCTTAAGATGTACTTGAGTGATATTTATACGATATCGGTGAATCTGGCAGGACTGCCCGGAATCAGCGTGCCCTGCGGAAGGGACGGCAGGGGGCTGCCCATCGGGCTGCAGCTGATTGGGGACTGCTATCAGGAGAAGAAGCTGCTTCAGATAGCCTATACTTACGAGCAATGCGGCGCCTGCGCAGGAGAGCTTCGGCATGGAGGGGCATTATGAAACAATATGAGACGGTCATCGGTCTGGAAGTGCATGTGGAGCTTGCCACCAGGACCAAGATATTCTGCGGCTGCTCTACCGCGTTCGGAGGCAGGCCCAATTCCCACACCTGTCCGGTGTGTACGGGTATGCCCGGTTCTCTTCCGGTGTTGAACCGGAAGGTGTTGGAGTATGCGGTGGCGGTGGGGCTGGCCGCTAACTGTGAGATCACCCGTTACTGCAAGTTTGACAGGAAGAATTATTTTTATCCGGATAATCCTCAGAATTACCAGATCTCCCAGCTTTATCTGCCCATCTGCCGGAACGGGTATGTGGAGATCCAAACGCAAGCCGGCAGCAAAAGGATCGGTATTCATGAGATCCATATGGAGGAGGATGCGGGGAAGCTGATCCATGACGAGTGGGAGGATGCCACGCTGGTGGATTATAATCGTTCCGGCGTTCCTTTGATCGAGATCGTTTCAGAGCCCGATATGCGCAGTGCGGATGAGGTGATCGCCTATCTGGAGAAGCTGCGGCTGATCATCCAATACCTGGGGGCAAGCGACTGCAAGCTCCAGGAGGGTTCCATGCGGGCGGATGTGAATTTGTCCGTCAGGGAAGCGGGAGCAGAGAAATTCGGCACCAGGACCGAGATGAAGAATCTGAGCTCTTTTCATGCCATTGCAAGGGCTATCGAAGGGGAAAGAAACCGTCAGATCGATCTGCTTGAGGCAGGTGAAGAAGTGGTGCAGGAGACCCGCCGGTGGGATGAAGCAAAGGATGCTTCCTATGCCATGCGTTCCAAGGAGGACGCCCAGGACTACCGATATTTTCCTGACCCGGACCTGGTGCCGGTGAGCATCAGCGAGGAATTTCTGGAGGAGATCAGAAGCAGGCAGCCGGAGCTGTGCGACGAAAAGAGGAAGCGCTACAGAGAGGAATTTGATATTCCTGACTATGATATAGAGATCATTACAGGCTCCAAGCATATGGCGGATATTTTTGAAAAGACCGTAGCCCTGGGCGCACAGCCCAAAAAGGTGTCCAACTGGCTGATGGTGGAGACCTTGAGGCTGCTGAAGGAAAAGGAGATGGACGCGGAGGACATCCGCTTTTCACCGGAAAACCTGGCAAAGCTGATTGCCCTGACGGAAGGAAGAACGATTAACTCCACAGTGGCAAAGGAAGTTTTTGAGATCATGTTTCAGGAGGATGTGGATCCGGAAAGATATGTGGAGGAAAAGGGTCTGAAAATGGTCAGCGACCAGGGAGCCCTGCGCAGGACTGTGGAGGAGGTCATTGCGGATAACCCTAAGTCTGTGGAGGATTACCGGAACGGCAAAGAGAAAGCCATCGGCTTTCTGGTTGGTCAGACCATGAAAGTAATGAAGGGGAAGGCGGATCCCGCCGGTGTCACCGAGCTGCTGAAGGAGCTGCTGCAGTAGGTTCAAGCAAAATATGGGATGAATAAGGAGAAAAATTTATGAAGAAAACGAGAAGCCTGCAGTACTTTTTGGCATTTGCAATGCTTATACTGCTTGGCGGCTGCGGCAGGCTTGACGAGGCAGGGACCACTGTTGAAAAGAATGCGAAGGAAGCGGTCTATATCGGGGAGAATACTATTTGTGATTACGTGATCGTGGGAAAGAACTCCGATGCGCGTGAGGCAGGGGAAGAACTGCAGGACTATATTCAGCGAACTGGGGGGGGCAGGCTGTCGGTGGCGTCGAAGCCCGGAAAGGCAGAGCATACCATTACGCTTGAGATAGACCGCAGGCTGGATGCGGAGAAAAAGATCACGATCCGGGCCGGAGAGGTGACTATTTCCGCAGTGAATAAGGATTCCCTGTATAGGGCGGTCTATTTATTTATTGATACTTATCTCGGCTGGATCAAGGCAGGGACAGATGAGGCACATATCAGTAATACAAGCTCGGTGATCCACATTCCCGCCGATATTGTGGAGACGGAGCCCTGGATAGAAGAGCGGGAGGCGATCGTCACCCTCTGGAATGTGAACTGGAGCGGCGGTATCTATCTGGATAATGCGGTCAGTGTAAAAAATAATATCATGTATTTTTCGGAGGATCAGCTGTATGAGTATGTTAAAATGATGAAGTACTGCGGATTTACGGGGATCCAGGTGACGGATATGTGCTCTGCCTGGGCAGGCCTGGGAAGCTGGCAGGCAGTACATGAGAAGATCAGGATGATGGCGGAGGCTGCCCATTCTCTGGACATGAAATTCACCCTCTGGGTCTGGGGAGCCGAGTTTTCGGGATATGGCTGGGCGGATGATACCGTGGTCTATCGCATAGATGGCGATTATGCCTATAACAGTCCGGAAGTAGTGGCCGTGTTTGAAAAATATTATGATATATATGCAGATCTGGCCGATTGCTGCGACCGGGTGATCGGACATTATTCTGAGCCGGGGAATCTGCAGGCTGCAGAGGAGGTAGCTTATTTTGCAGGTATGCTGCGGGACAAATTCCGGGCGGTAAACCCGGACATTGACTTTGGTATCAACTGCTGGAGGAATGACTTTGATAAAAATGTTTTGATAAGTGAGCTTGGAAATGATATTACCTTGTATGAGCAGGGGTACAGGGATGATCCGGAAGGCCGGTACACGCTTTTTCGCACAGCTATCAGGGATCTCGGCTGCCGCCTGGGCACCTGGTCATGGGGTACCTGCGAGATGGAGATCGACCAGCTTGCCCAGATGAATTTTAATCTGGATTTTGTACGTTCCGTATATCAGACGGCCAGGAACTATGATGCCATTGCGAAGCCTGAGTATTGGAGCGAGATGGATTCTTATCATGTGTTGAATGCATTTTCCCTGTATTGTGCCGGTCAGCTGCTGATCGACCCGGACACTCCGGACGAGACTCTGCTCAGGAACCTTTCGGTCTCCGTTGTGGGGGAGGAATATGCGGAAGCGTTTACGGAAATGCTGGATATCATTCAGGATGCCAGAACAGGCAGTTTCCATGATACCTTTATCTGGAGCAGCGAGAGTTATATTTTAAAGAGCAGTGATTATCCTGCAGAGGATATTTTGCTCAGATGCGAGAAATGTATTCCTGTTCTGCAGGAGATGATCGACAGCGGACTGGAAAGTTATTCCATGCCTTTCCCTATCAGCCTGAATGAGGTGCTGCGGCTGATGATGCCGCACCTGCAGCAGATCAAAGGCTTTGCGGAGTTTAGAATAGGGTTTGCGGAGCTGGAGGCTGCTTATGAGGGGGGAGCAGCTGCGGAGACACTGGCAGAACGGCTTGCCAAGATCGCGGAGCCGATCAAAAGCTATAATACAGTTGTAGGCTCCTGGGGACAGGTGGAAGCAAGGGCACAGTATGAAATGATAACTGATTTCTGTGAGCGGACGGGTATGGAGGTTCCCCGGAATGCTGCTTTTCGGGCAAACAGAAAGCTGCACATTTATATGCAGCTGGTGACCTCCCAGATGGGAAAGAAGGAGCCGCAATATGCGAGCAGCTACCAGTGGGGGTATGCCTATGGCGAGGAGACGGCTGAACTGATCGATGAGCTTGTGGAGGAGGGACTGTTCATCCGCAGGGAGGATGGAAGCTTTTGCCTGGCGAACTGGGAAAATTATATCTATCATTTTAACTGAACCCGGCAAAGGAAGTTATGATCGGCCGTTACCGCATCAGAAAATCTATAAAGGCAGAGGCCGTTTCAGGATGCTTTGTGTTAATCAAAACGCTGACGACGGGAGAAGCGCCCTGAAAGAGATAATCCTGCAGCAGGGGGCAGTCCTCCGGCAGGAAAAGACCTGCGGGAACAGGCTCCTGCATATCCTCCGGGTGCATGGGATCCCCGTAGACGGGCACATATTCGCTGTCATAGTCCTTTCTGGCGGCCTCGATCTCTTCCGCAACGGCTCCGTCTATGTAATAGAAGGAATCCCGGTACTTATCCAGCTGTTCCGGGGAGAGAAGGTTCCGCAGGTCATAGAAATCGCCCATATAGGCATACTGCAGAAGGTGATCGGCGCCGCCTGCCATCACATCCACCTCTCCGGCGCTGACGTGGACCATTATCTGCTGGGCAGCGTAATAATCGGTGCTGACCTCTGAACCGAACTGTACGGAGGTGTCATAGATGATGCTGTACTCTTTAGTGTCTATGCCGCTGTATGCAGCAAAGGCAGCGGTGTTTGCCCCTTCCGTCGAATAGTCGCGGGGGAAAGCATTGAGCAGCATGGCATAAAATGCGGTATCCCTGTTTGTGGCCATCTGGTAGATAAAGGTGGCTGCGAAAAGGATGGCCGCCGCGCCGAAGATGACGTACCATTTATAATAGTCAAAAAAATAGGCAATTCTTTGTTTGGGCGTGCCGTTTTTTATGGCGGCACGTTCTTCTTTAAATTCATCCATTACAGGCATGATGCTTTATCCTCCCACAGTGTCTGCCCGGTTTTCCGGATCAGCTTCTCATTTCATCATACGAGGACTGTAAAGGCTTGTCAATGAAGTCCGTCTGATCAGAATCTAAAAAAATGATAAAAAGATTTACGTTTCGGAAAGTTTGCTTGCAACTTGGACAAAGTTGAGCTATCATAAATATAATATCATTTTGTAAAGGATAAGGTAGAAAAATGAGTGAAGCGTACGTTGAATGCCTGGTAAAGGCAAAGCCTTCCATGCTGGGAAAGTTCTTTAAGATTCTGCTGTATCTGCTGACCGTCATGATGGTGATCCTGATGTTTCTGACCCTGAATATGCTTTTGTTCATTCTGGCCGTTGTGGCGGGGGTGGGCGCATATTTTGTGGGGATCTATACGGATCTGGAATATGAGTACCTGTATCTGGACAAGGAGCTGACCATAGACAAGGTGATGGGCAAGACGAAGAGAAAGCGGATCGCCGTATACCAGCTTGAGAGAATGGAGGTATTTGCGCCCATCAGAAGCTATCATCTGGATAATTTCAAGAATCGTCAGGTCAAGGATAAGGATTACAGCATCGGGTATGAGGAGCAGCCGGATCTGCGATACGCCATGTATTATGAGGGCGGCGAGAGGCTGATCTTAAGTCCCAGTCCCGAATTGGTCAAAATCATGAAAAACGCTGCGCCAAGAAAGGTGTTCAGCGATTGAAGAAGATGGAAATAACCCCGGCATTGTCTGTGTCCGGGGTTATGAGTTATACATACAAAATAGAAAACATAAGTGCAGGAGGATGAAAAATGGGACAGATTATCGGTGAAGGCATTACCTTTGACGATGTGCTGCTGGTACCGGCGTATTCACAGGTGGTACCGGGTCAGGTGGATATTTCCACCTGGTTGACAAAGAAGATCAAGCTGAATATTCCTATGATGAGTGCGGGGATGGATACGGTGACAGAGCACCGCATGGCTATCGCCATGGCAAGGCAGGGCGGCATCGGTATCATCCACAAGAATATGTCTATTGAGGCACAGGCGGAAGAGGTGGACAAGGTGAAGCGCTCCGAAAACGGCGTCATCACAGATCCCTTTTCACTGACTCCTGAGCATACGCTGGCGGATGCGGACGCGCTGATGGCAAAGTTCAGGATATCCGGCGTCCCCGTCACCGAGGGACGTAAGCTGGTGGGGATCATCACAAACCGGGATCTGAAATTTGAGACGGATTTTACCAAGAAGATCAAGGAGTCCATGACCAGCGAGGGCCTGATCACAGCCCAGGAGGGGATCACCCTGGAGGAAGCCAAAAAGGTCCTGGCGGCTGCAAGGAAGGAAAAGCTGCCCATTGTGGATGAGGACTTTAACCTGAAGGGTCTGATCACCATCAAGGACATTGAGAAAACCATCAAATATCCTCTGGCGGCAAAGGATGAGCAGGGCAGGCTGCTCTGCGGCGCAGGCGTGGGCATTACGGCAAATGTGCTGGATCGGGTATCGGCGCTGGTGGACGCCAAGGTGGACGTCATTGTGCTGGACAGCGCCCATGGCCATTCTCAGAATGTGCTGAACTGTCTGAAAATGATCAAGGAGAAATATCCCGATCTGCAGGTGATCGCAGGAAATGTTGCCACCGGCGAGGGCACGAAGGCGCTGATCGAAGCCGGCGCGGATGCGGTAAAGGTTGGCATCGGACCCGGCTCCATCTGTACCACCCGTGTGGTTGCGGGTATCGGCGTCCCCCAGATCACGGCGATCATGGACAGCTATCAGGTGGCAAAGGAATATGATGTGCCCATTATTGCAGACGGAGGCATCAAATATTCGGGCGACATTACCAAGGCGCTGGCTGCAGGCGGCAATGTCTGCATGATGGGAAGTATGTTTGCCGGCTGCGAGGAGAGCCCTGGGGATTATGAATTGTTCCAGGGCAGAAAGTATAAGGTGTACCGGGGAATGGGTTCTATTGCGGCTATGGAGAACGGCAGCAGGGACAGATATTTCCAGGAGAATGCAAAGAAACTGGTGCCTGAAGGCGTGGAAGGGCGAGTGGCTTACAAGGGCGACGTGGAGGACACGGTATTCCAGCTGCTGGGCGGGCTGCGTTCCGGCATGGGCTACTGCGGCGCCCATAACATTCAGGAGCTGAAAGAAAACGGCAGATTTGTAAAGATCTCCGCAGCGTCCCTGAAGGAGAGCCATCCTCATGATATCCATATTACCAAGGAAGCGCCTAACTATAGTGTTGACGAATAAAGAAGCGCAGCGCCGCGCCGATGTTGGCGGACGTTTTGTGCGGAGGTAGAGTATGCAGGCGAATGGGTCTGTATCCAATGGATCCAATGTATCCGTTGGATATATGGAATTGATAGACCGGCAGGAGCTGCAGCTGCTGCAGGAGGACTTCTGCCGGGTGGCAGGTGTGTGCATATACTGTCTGGACGGCGGGGAACGGCAGATCACTGACGGCTCAGGGAAGCCGTCCCGGCTGGAGAAGGCTGCGGAATACCTGGCCTTAGAGCAGACAAGGGCTGTGGTGGAGCGGGTGGAGGCGGGCTCGCTGGAGGACCAGGCAATCGAGGAATATCCTGGGACGAGAGATCGGGTGGCTGCCGTTGCGGTGCGGGCGGAGGGCAGGATGGTTTTTTGCTGGGTGGTTTTTGACCTTGAGGAGGACGGGATGGAGGAGGCAGATTTCCTTGCCGTCCTTGACCTGCTGCAGAATGCCAGCAACACGCTTATGCGAAATAAGCTGAGCAGCTTCAGCGCGGAGGCGGAATGCCGCAGGAGCCGATATGCGGAGCAGGAGATGAGCAGGACCCTTCAGGCCATAGAGGCTACCACGGAGATCGTGCAGCTGCTGGACAGCGACGACAGGATCGAGGCGGTCATGGATAAGTGGCTGGGGATCCTGGGGCGGCATCTTCAGGTGGACACGGCGCAGATCTATCAGCTAAGCGGTGAGGGAACCGAGATGGAGGTCCTCTGCGAGTGGTGTGAACAGGGCAGGGTGTCCACCTATGACAAGACAAGAAAGCTGGAGGTGCCGGAGATCTTAAAGACGGACAAGCCCCTTGTCATATCGGCGGAGGGAGCTGACGCCGAGCTTCGCCGGAAAGCGGATGCCATCGGGCTGCGGGCGGTGATCATTTTCCCAATCATACGGCAGGAAAACGGCGGGAGCATGATGCTTTCCCTGAATCACAGAGAGCAGCGGGTCAACTGGAATATGCCGGAGATCAAATTTACCGCAGACGGGGTGAAGGTGCTTCAGAGCATACTCACAAGGCGGATACAGAAGAACTCTCTGGCAGGCTCCTACGCAGTGCTGGAAGCGATTCTGGACAATGTGGGCTGCGCTATTTATGTGACCCGGAAGAAAACGGGGGAGAGGCTGTTTGCCAACCGGAGATTGCAGAATACCTTCGGAACGGAGCTGAAGGATAATACCTTTGCAGACCTTTTGCAGCAGGGGATCACATCGGGAAATGAGAACGGTTATTATGAGGTATATCACATAGAGAAGGACCGCTGGTACGACCTGATGTTCAAGGAGATCTCCTGGGTGGACGGGACGGAGGCTGTTTTGTACTCTCTCTACGAGATCACGGATAAGAAGCGGTATCAGCGGAAGATTGAGCAGCAGGCTTACACGGATTTCCTGACGGGGCTTTACAATAGGATGTGCTGCGAGCGCGACCTGGCCAGACAGATCGACCAGGCAAAGAAAACCGGCGGAACAGGCGCGCTGCTCTATCTCGACCTGGATGATTTTAAACATATCAACGACGGGCTGGGGCATCAGTACGGAGATGTGCTGCTGAAAGCGATCTCCCATGAGCTGCAGAGAGTAAAGGGCATTAAGCGCACCTGCTACCGGGTGGGCGGCGACGAGTTCATCATTGTGGTCCCGCCGGAGCAGTATCCGCAGATAGAACGGATATTGGAGGATATCCGGCAGATCTTTGCAAAGCCCTGGTTTTTGAAGGATGCAGATTATTACTGCACTATGAGTATGGGGATCGTCACTTTTCCGGATCTGGGAGAATCTGTGGCTGATCTGACAAAAAAAGCGGATATTGCCATGTATGAGGCGAAGAAGAGCGGCAAGAACCGGATAGCAAGATACAGTGACAGCATTGATTCCGCATCGGGAAGGCGTCTCGACATGGAGAAAAATATGCGGGATGCCACAGTGGGCGGCTACCATGAGTTTGAGGTCTATTTTCAGCCCATTGTAGACGTGCAGAATAAAGATAAATGCGCGGGAGCGGAAGCGCTGCTTCGCTGGAACAGTTCAAAGCTGGGCTTTATCACGCCTGCGGAGTTCATTCCTCTCGCGGAATACCTGGGGCTGATCAACCCCATCGGCAATTATGTGCTGCGGGAAGCCTGCATTCAATGCCGCAGATGGAATGAGGCGGGCTATGACTATAAGGTAAATGTGAATCTTTCCGTGGTGCAGCTGCTGCAGGCGGATGTGGTGGAGATCGTGGAGCGCACCATAGATGAGACCGGGATCGAACCCAGGAATCTGACGCTGGAGGTCACGGAGAGCCTTGCCATCAATGATATGGAGCGTATGCAGGGGATCTTGAACCGGATCAAGGCGCTGGGAGTAAAGATCGCCCTGGATGATTTCGGCACGGGATATTCTTCCCTGAACCATATCAGGGAGATTCCTTTTGACATGATCAAGGTGGACCAGAGCTTTGTCCGGGAGGTGGCGGAGGACGCCTATTCCCAGTCCTTTGTGAAAATGGTGGCGGAGCTGGCGGAGACGCTGGGCGCCAACATCTGTGTGGAAGGCATTGAGACAGAGGCCCAGTATCGGATCGTGAGAAAGATGAAGGTCAAGTATATCCAGGGCTTTTATTTTGACCGGCCTATGAAAAGGGACGCCTTTGAGGCCAAATATTGTGAGAAGCTGGCGAAAAGTGAGGAGGATGATTATGCTGCAGCTGGAACAGGAACTGAAAAATAACGAATACCCCGGAAGAGGGATCGTCATCGGAAGATCCAAGGACGGGAAATATGCGGTCACAGCCTATTTTATTATGGGCAGGAGCTCCAACAGCCGGAACCGGGTGTTTGTGACCGAAGGGGAGGGCATTCGTACACAGGCATTCGATCCCTCTAAACTGGAGGATCCCAGCCTGATCATTTATGCGCCGGTTCGGGTGCTGAATAATGACACTATTGTCACAAATGGAGACCAGACGGACACGGTGTACGACGGCCTGAAAGCAGGGCTTACCTTTGAACAGGCGTTGAGAAGCAGGGAGTTTGAGCCTGACGGGCCAAACTATACCCCCAGGATCTCCGGTATTTTACGGGTGGAGGAGGGCAGCTTCCATTTTGCCCTGTCTATCTTAAAGAGCGGGGAGGGGGATCCGTCCTGCTGCATCCGCAATACCTTTACCTATGAGGCTCCCAAAGCCGGCGAGGGGCGTTTCATCCACACCTATATGCACGATGGCGACCCTCTGCCCAGCTTCTGCGGGGAGCCGAAGCAGGTGGAGATATCCGGCGGAATAGACAGCTTTACGGAAATGGTCTGGAACAGCCTGAATGAAGCGAATAAGGTGTCTTTGTTTGTGAGATATATTGAGATCGCCACAGGAAAGTATGAGACCCGGATCGTAAATAAGAATGTGTAGTGGAGAGAGGAGAAAAGGAATGAACGAAATAGAACTGAAATATGGCTGTAACCCCAACCAGAAGCCTTCCAGGATCTATAGGGAGGACGGCGGCGAGCTTCCTGTCACCGTCTTAAACGGCAAGCCCGGATACATCAACTTTCTGGACGCCTTTAACGGCTGGCAGCTGGTGAAGGAGCTGAAGGCTGCCACGGGCCTTCCCGCAGCCACGTCTTTCAAGCATGTGTCGCCTGCAGGCGCGGCGGTAGGGCTGCCTTTGGATGAGACCCTGGCAAAAATATACTGGGTGGACGATCTGGGTGAATTATCACCTCTTGCCTGCGCTTATGCAAGAGCCAGAGGCGCGGACAGGATGTCCTCCTTTGGCGACTTTATCGCTTTATCCGACGTCTGTGACAGGGATACCGCTAGGCTGATCAAGAGGGAGGTGTCAGACGGAGTCATTGCTCCCGGCTATACAGAAGAGGCCCTTGCACTGCTGAGGTCCAAGAAAAACGGAAATTACAATGTGATTCAGATAGATGCTTCCTATGTGCCAGCGCCGGTGGAAAAGAAACAGGTCTACGGCATTACCTTTGAGCAGGGCAGGAATGAACTGGATATCAACGGAGAGCTGCTTTCCAATATTGTCACTAAGAACAGAGAGCTTCCGGCGGAAGCGCTGATCGATATGAAGATCGCACTGATCACCTTAAAATATACCCAGTCCAATTCTGTCTGCTATGTCAAAGGCGGTCAGGCCATCGGTATCGGCGCTGGCCAGCAGTCCAGGATACACTGTACCAGGCTTGCGGGCCAGAAGGCAGACAACTGGTTCCTGCGCCAGTCCCCCCAGGTGATGGGTCTGCAGTTTGCGGACGGGCTTGGCAGGGCGGACAGGGACAATGCCATCGACGTATACATAGGCGACGAGTATATGGATGTGCTGGCGGACGGCGTATGGGAGCGGACCTTCCAGGTAAAGCCCCCGGTGTTTACGCGGGAGGAAAAACGGGCGTGGCTTGACAGGATGCAGGATGTGACCCTTGGCTCCGATGCTTTCTTCCCCTTTTCCGACAACATCGAGAGAGCCTATAAGAGCGGCGTGAAATATATTGCCCAGCCCGGCGGATCTGTCCGTGACGACGCTGTGATACAGTGCTGTGACAAGTATGGGATGGTGATGGTATTTACCGGCATCAGGCTGTTCCACCATTGATATCGCAAGCGGTTGGAAGCAAATACGCGCTAAGGCGCATAGAGAGGTACGTAAAATGAGACTGTCAGACCTTGAAGTATATGATAAAATAACGATCCAGTGTCATGATAACCCGGATGCGGATGCATTGGCGTCCGGTTACGGCCTGTACTGCTATTACCGGAGCAGGGGCAAGGATGTCCGCCTGGTATACAGCGGCAGGACAAGGATCCAGAAGTCCAACCTGACGCTGATGGTGGAAAAGCTGAAGCTGCCGGTGGAGTATATCAGTCTGAAAGCGGGCGAGACGCTGTATGTGGAGGGGCTGCTGCTCACAGTGGACTGTCAGTTCGGCTCCGGCAATGTAACGGGGATCTCTGCGGATAATGTGGCGATCATCGACCACCACCAGCTGGAAAAGACGGCCATTCCCCAGAGCATCATCAATCCCAATCTGGGAAGCTGCGCCACTCTTGTGTGGAAGCTGCTCAAGGAGGAGGGCTTTGACGTGAATGGGGAGGAGAATCTGGGGACGGCGCTGTATTACGGTCTGTACACGGACACCAACCAGTTTTCGGAGTTGTATAATCCTCTTGACATGGATATGCGTGAGGCAGTGGAGGCTGATAAAAGCCTGATCACCTTATTCCGGAATTCCAATCTGTCCTTAAGGGAGCTGGAGATCGCGGGAATCGCGCTGATTCGTTACAGTTACAATGATGATTACGAGTTTGCGGTCATCAAGTCCCAGCCCTGCGACCCTAATATCCTGGGACTTATCAGCGATTTCCTGCTGCAGGTGGACGCCATCAAGTCCTGTGTGGTGTTCAACGAGGTGAACGACGGGTATAAATTTTCGGTCAGGAGCTGTATCAGAGAGGTCAATGCCAGCGATCTTGCGGCTTTCCTGGCGGAGGGAATTGGCTCCGGCGGAGGGCATTATGAGAAAGCAGGCGGATTTATCAGCCTGAAGCTTTACGAGGAGCATTATCCCACCCTGCACACGGAAGGGTATTTTAACAACCGGATGACCCAGTATTTCGACAGCTTTGAGCTCATTTACGCCGAGGAATATCAGGTGGACTTAAGTACCATGAAAAAATATGTAAAGCGCAAGATCCCCGTGGCCTGCGTCAAGGCGGACGAGGTGCTTCCCGTGGGAACGCCCATCACCATCCGTACCCTTGAGGGGGATATCGATCTGACGGTGGAGGAGGATCTTTACGTCATGATCGGCATCAAGGGCGAGGTGTACCCCAACCGCAGGGAAAAATTTGAAAAAGCATACAGGATGCTGGACGAGACCCACAGCAGAAGCGAGTATATTCATGATGCGGAGTATGTTCCTGTCATCAAGAACAGGATAAGCGGTCAGGATCTGCTGCTGACAGATTATGCCAGGGGGTGCGTTCCCACAGGGGAGGTACATATCCATGCCCGTCCTCTGGAAAAGAGCGTGAAAGTATTCACGGCCTGGGACAAGGGAAAATATATGCTGGGCAGGCCGGGAGATTATCTGGCCGTCCGCTGCAATGACCTTCACGATATTTATGTGGTGGAGAAGGACATTTTTGCAAGGAGCTACGATGAAATATAAGTATGATGCCTTTATCAGTTACCGGCATACGGAGCTGGACAGATTTGCCGCGGAAAACCTCCATCGCCAAATGGAGGCTTTTCGTCTGCCGGGAAATCTGTTGGGAAAGACCGGGGAGCGGACAAGGGTCGAGAGAGTGTTTCGGGACAAGGATGAGCTTCCGCTGACCAATGATCTGGAGGATCCCATCATGAAGGCGCTGGCGGAGTCGGAGTATCTGATCGTCATCTGCTCCCCAAGGCTTCGAGAGTCCCTCTGGTGCCGCAAGGAGATCGAGACCTTTATCCGTATCCACGGAAGGGAAAAGGTGCTGGCCGTACTGATAGAGGGGGAGCCGGCGGATTCCTTTCCGGAGGAGCTGCTGTATGTGGAGGACACCGTCACGGAGCCGGATGGCAGTGTAACAAAAGTCCGCAGGGTGGTGGAGCCGCTGGCGGCGGACATTCGCGGCGGAAGCAGACGGGAAATGCTTAAAAATCTGCGGACGGAGAAGCTCAGGCTTCTGGCTCCCATGTTCTCTCTGGATTATGATGATCTGAGGCAGCGGCACCGAGAGCGGAGAATGAAGCGGATCCTTAAATGTGCGCTGGCTGCCGCCGCTGTTTTCCTGTGCTTTGGCGCTTTCAGTACGGCGATGGCCCTTCGGATACAAAGCCAGAACAGGCAGCTGCAGGAGCAGAAAGAACGCCTGGAGGAACAGAAAGGGCAGTTGGAGGAGCAGGCGGAGCAGCTGCAGGAGCAGTCGGATGAGATCCGGCTGCAGAATGAAGCACTGTTGAAGGAACAGGCATTGAATCTGGCGGAAGAATCTCTCCGGCTGCTGGAGGAGGGAGACCGGACGGGAGCCATTGAGGCGGCAGTCCGGTCCCTGACGGAATATCAGGGGATGGAGCTTCCCTACACTGCTTCGGGTGAGTATGCACTGACGGAGAGCCTCCATATCTATGATAACGGCTCCTACATCAAGCCTGTACATCAAATGGAGACAGAAGGCGTTCTTCGAGGTATGCAGCTTTCACCTGACGGGCAGAGACTGCTTACCTGTGACGACACCCATACCCTGATTTTGTGGGATATCGCCACCGGCAGCAGGATCACGGTGAGAGAGGATGGAAGCTCTCTCCTTTCAGAACCGGAGGGATACGTATTTTTGGACAATGACAGAATTGCTTATCTGAATGAAGCGAACGGCGTTACCGTCTATCACTGGGGGGAGGAGCGGACGGAGGAATTCCCGGACGATGGCTATCCGCTGGAAATAGCGGCGTCGGGAGAGCTGCTTGCAGTGGAATACAGCAGTGAGCTGCAGCTGTACCGGGCGGATACTCTTGACCTTCTGGGAAGCTATAAAACAGATGGTTCAAATGGAATCTACCGCGGCATCTATATTGATAAAGCCGGGAAGCTTGTGGCATTTCAGGAAGCGGCTTCAGAGGAAGGGAATCTGCGGGGCCCCAGAAGGCTTGTGTTCTGGAATGCGGAGACCGGGAATATCAGCAAGGCGGAGACGGGCACCGGCAGGCTGAGCGCGGTCTGCTATGCGGGAACCGAAGCGTATGTTCTGTGTACTTATACCAACGACAGCTATACCTATACGGAGGCGGTACTTACAGCATATGATACGGATACGGGAGAAGCCCTCTGGACGACGACCTTTGATGACTGCAGCGGTTCTAAGCTGCTGCGGCCTGACGGGGAGGAGACGGACAGCTTTCTGGTGATAACCTCCCAGGACGCCTGGCTTGTGGGTGTGGCGGACGGACAGGTGTATGCCAGATTCCCCATGGGCGGCACCACGGCGGGAGGAGCAGTCCTTTCCGGCGGAGGTGTAGGGGACGCCTATATCGTATATACCAGAAGCGGCGAGTATCATACTATCCTTGCGGAGAAGCGCACGGATTATGTAATAGAGGTACGCTTTCAGAGCCATTCCCAGAATGTGAAGGAGTTTTACAAATGCGCAGGGGGCTTTCTGGTACTGCCCTATCAGGACAACCGGGTGACCCTGTATGCCTATTTGGAAAATCCGGCTTATGAAGCGTTGGAAACGCCGGTGGAAGAAGCGGCAGGGGAATATCTGGATATGCTGGAGTCCGTGAGATTTGCGGAGGAGAACGGTCTTGCCATGCCGGCGCGGGCGGATTGCGTCTTTTTCAGCGGGGACGGGAGTTTTGTCTATGTCTGCTACAATGATAAAACTCTGAGGATCTATGATACCGCCACCTTTGAATTGAGATCGGAGATCGCCATGAGATCCTCCTATCTTCGGCGGGAGGTTGGTGTGGACGGGAGAGGAAACCGCTTTGTGAGCGGAGGCGGGTACGGCTATATGTTAAGTCCCGATCTGGAGCTTCTGGCGGTGATCGAGAACCTGGCGGCGGTGGACAGCGGACAGAACAGGCTGATCGTAAAGGACAGCAGCGGAATACAATATGGAATTCCCATTTATACTGTAGAAGAACTACTTGATAATGCCCGTGAATATGTGCTATCATGTAACTATTCGGAATCGGAGGAATCGATTCTCCGATGATTGCAGACAGGAAAGACAGGAAAGACAGGAAAGACCACATGAATGAGACGGATTCCAGAAATTTTATTGAGACGATGATCGACAAAGACCTGGCGGAGGGTGTCTATACATCCGTGCATACCCGTTTTCCGCCGGAGCCCAACGGATATCTGCATATCGGGCATGCCAAGAGCATTCTTCTGAATTATGGCCTGGCGCAGAAGTACAACGGGAAATTTAATATGCGTTTTGACGATACCAATCCCACCAAGGAGGACATTGAGTTTGTCGAATCTATCAAGGCGGATATTCAGTGGCTGGGAGCGGACTGGGGGGACAGATTGTTTTTTGCTTCCGATTACTTCGGACAGATGTATGAGGCCGCGGTGAAGCTTATTCATAAGGGAAAGGCTTATGTGTCGGATCTGTCTGCGGAGCAGATCAGGGAGTACAGAGGGACTTTTACGGAGCCCGGCAGGGAGGATCCCGGCAGGGAGCGTCCCACAGAGGAAAATCTGCGGCTGTTTGAGGAGATGAAGGAAGGGAGATATGGGGATGGAGAAAAGGTCTTAAGAGCCCGCATCGACATGGCTTCTCCCAATATCAATATGCGGGATCCGGTGATCTACCGTGTGGCACACATGACTCATCACAATACGGGAGACGCCTGGTGCATCTATCCCATGTATGATTTTGCGCACCCCATAGAGGACGCCATCGAGGGGATCACCCATTCTATCTGCACCATGGAGTTTGAGGATCACAGACCCCTTTACGACTGGGTGGTGCGGGAGCTGGAATACCCTCAGCCTCCCAGACAGATCGAGTTTGCAAAGCTGTATCTGAAAAATGTGGTGACAGGAAAAAGATATATCAAAAAGCTGGTGCAGACGGGGACAGTGGACGGCTGGGACGATCCCAGGCTGGTATCTATTGCGGCGCTGAGACGGAGAGGCTTTACGCCTGAGTCCATCAGAATGTTCGTGGAGCTGTGCGGTGTGTCAAAGGCAAATTCCGTTGCGGACTATGCGGCGCTGGAATACTGTATCCGGGAGGATCTGAAGGCGAAGGCTCCCCGCTATATGGCAGTGCTGGATCCGGTAAAGCTGATCATTGACAATTATCCGGAGGGTCAGACGGAGCTGCTGCCCGGAGTGAATAATCCGGAGAATGAAGGGCTGGGCACAAGGGAGATCCCCTTTGGAAGGGAGCTGTATATCGAGCGGGAGGATTTTATGGAGGAGCCTCCGAAAAAATATTTCCGTATGTTTCCGGGTAACGAGGTCCGCCTTATGAACGCCTATTTTGTCACCTGTACCGGATGTGTGAAGGATGGGTCCGGCAATGTCACGGAGGTTCATTGCACCTATGATCCGGCTTCCAGAGGCGGCAACAGTCCGGACGGCAGGAAGGTGAAGGGAACCATTCACTGGGTAGCGGCGGAAACAGCCATTCCTGCGGAAGCCCGTCTGTATGAAAATCTGATCGACGAGGCTGTTGCGGATGAGAAAGGTTCCATTTATAATGAGGACGGGGAGTTGTATCTGAATCCGGCGTCCCTGACAGTGAAGCATTGTTTTCTGGAGCCGGCGTTTTCCGGAGCTTTAGCTTACGACAGGTTCCAGTTTGTGAGACAGGGATTTTTCTGTGTGGATGCGAAGGACTCCAGGCCGGAGAGCCTGGTGTTCAACAGGATCGTCTCTTTAAAGAGCTCGTTCGTGCTGCCGAAAAAGGACGGCAATGAATAGAAAACATAGAATCAATAGAAGTGAAAGGTAAGGAGATTTGACATGGGGATTTTATCAGGACTGGGAGATTTTGGCCTTGACGGGCTGGAAGGAATGGATATTTATGCGGAGGATGAGAAGGAAGCCAAAAAGAAGGCTGTAGCTGCAGCGCCTCCCAAGGTAGAGGAGAAGGATCTGATCTATGATAAGACCTTTACCTGTCCGGTTTGCGGAGAGGACTTTCCGGCTAAGATCATGAAGTCGGGAAAGGCAAAGCTGTTGGGGACTGACTTGGATCTGCGCGCAAAGCATGAGGGTATCGATTCGGTAAAATATGACGTGCTGCTGTGCCCTGTCTGCGGGTATGCGGCCTTGAGCAGATATTTCTCCGCCATCGGCAGCGCCCAGGCAAAGCTGATCAAGGAAAAAATCAGTAACAGCGTCAAGGTGACCAGATACGAGGATGAGGTCTATAGCTATGAGCAGGCATATGAGCGTTACAGACTGTCCCTTGTCTGCGCTGTGGTAAAGAAGGCCAAGGCCAGCGAGAAGGCATATATCTGCTTAAAGAGCGGCTGGCTGGTGCGGGGCTGGCGGGAAAGCCTGCAGGAGAGCGGCGGCGACGCAAAGAAGATAGAGCAGCTGATGAGCCAGGAGGAGGAGTATCTGCAGAATGCCTACAAGGGCTTTGTGGAGGCAAGGCAGTCAGAAGGCTTCCCCATGTGCGGTATGGATGAAATGACCATAGATTATCTGCTGGCGGTGCTGGCGGCAAGGTTTAAAAAGTATGACGTGGCCAGCCGCCTGGTGTCCTCCATTCTTGCTTCCTCCATGGCAAACGCCCGCACCAAGGAAAAGGCAAGGACGCTGAAGGAGCAGATCATCGAGGACATGAAAAAGGCCGGACATTAAAGCTATGTATGAGATGACGATTCGCTTACAGGCGGGCGGCGGCCGCCTCTATGAGCAGATATATGAGCATATCAGGAAAGAGATCAGGGACGGGAAGCTTCTCGCAGGCGAGAGGCTTCCCTCCACCCGTTCTCTGGCGGAATATCTGCAGGTGGCAAGGAGCACGGTGGATTATGCCTACGGACAGCTGCAGGCTGAAGGGTACATCGAGGCAAGACCCTGCAGGGGGTATTTTGTCTGTCCCATGGAAGAACTGATACAGATGGAGGATGTGGGGAGAGATCCTTATACCAGGGGCGTAAAGGATGTCCTGGGTATAAAAAGTGCCCAGAGCATAAAGAGTGCCCCTGGTATGAAGAATGGAATGGAAGAACTTCCCAGGGAAGCCGGAGCAGCCGGGGCGAAGAGCGGGGAGGGGGACGGCGCAGGCAGTCCTGCCTGGGTCTGCGATTTCTCCCCCCATGAGATCGATATGTCAGGGTTTCCTTTCGGCGTCTGGAAGCGGATCACAAAGAATATTCTCACGGATGCCAACAGCGATCTGTTTTCCAGAGGGGAGCCCCAGGGAGATCGTGAGTTACGGCAGACCATCAGCCGATATCTGCACTCCTCCAGAGGGGTGAACTGCCGTCCGGAGCAGATCATAGTGGGGGCGGGAAACGATTACCTGCTGCTCCTGCTGGAAAAGCTGTTGGGAAAACAGGTGCGCATTGCCATGGAAAACCCCACTTATCTGCGGTCCTGGCGTATCTTAAAGTCCTTTTCCTATCAGGTGGTGACGGTGGACGCAGATGAAAACGGCATGAAGGTGGGACAGCTGGAGCAGGAGAACGTCAGTGCGGTGTATTGTATGCCCTCTCATCAGTTCCCCTCCGGAACGGTGATGCCCATCGGCAGGCGGCTGGAACTGCTGAAATGGGCGGATAAAGCCCCGAACAGATATATCATAGAGGACGATTATGACAGTGAATTCCGGTATCACGGGAAGCCAATACCCGCGCTGCAGGCCACGGACGAGCATGGCAGCGTGATCTATATCGGCAGCTTTTCCAAGGCGATCGCCCCGGCGATCCGCATCAGCTTCATGGTACTGCCGGAAGTCCTGCTGGAAAAATACCGGCGGGAGCTGTTTTTTTATTCCTGCACTGTGTCCAGGATCGACCAGAGCGTTCTGAATGAATTTATCAGGGATGGCTATTTTGAGCGGCATTTAAACCGTATGAGAAAAATATATCGGGCAAAGCATGAGCTTCTGCTGGAAGAGCTGCGTCCCTTCCGGGAAAAATTTGCGGTGACGGGAGAAAACGCAGGTCTGCATCTGCTTTTGACGGCCAAAGAAGGCAGGACCGAAGAACAGCTTATCAAAAGCGCCGCAGATGTGGGAGTCAGGGTGTACGGGCTTTCCGAGAATATGGCTGAAACGTCGATGCAGGGGAAAGAACGGAGAATACAGCCTAAGTCCGCCACTGTGCTGATGGGTTTCGGGGCTCTTGGGGCGGAGCAGATACGGGAGGGGATCAGGCGGCTTAAAAGCGTCTGGCTGTAAGAAAGAAAAGAGTATTGCACTACAACGGAAATCCGGCTGTTTTGCAATACTCTTCTTAGAAGTTGAGGATCAATTGTCGCTGATGGCGGGCTCTTCGTCGGAGCCGTCCTCCTCGTCAAAGAATTCCTCCACATTTTCAATGGCGTCCTCTGCCTTATCGGCAGCATTCTCCACTGATTCCTTCAGGGGAGTGAAACCATCTTTCTTCTTTTCCGCATCGGGTGTTTCCTTTGCGTCCTCAGCCGTCGCCGCCTTTGCATCGGGGGTCAGGGGCACATAGTTGGGGGAATCGCCGCTGAAGTCATCATAATCCTCATCTTCGGATTCCGTATGCTCAGCGCCCTTTTTCTGCAGATAATAATGAACTGCAGCCGCAGCAGTGCCCACTGCCGCAGTGAAAAGCAGGAATTTTCCAAATTTTTTAGCCATAAGTTACTCCTTTCGGTTCCGATTAAGATATTTCCATATTAATACTATTTTGCTGAAAAGAAAAGGGAATATGTATAAATTTAGGAAAATTTTATGGTTTTCGGTTTCTATTGGAGAAGATTTATGATATGATAATATTCACTGGAACGGGAGTAATTTTTATGAATGGCAAGTTTTTTGACTTAAAAAAAGAGAAGCAGGACAGGATGATAAACGCGGCGCTGAAGGTGTTTGCCCTTCAGGGGTATCGTCATGCCAGCACGGATGACATTGTCAGGGAAGCGTCTATCAGCAAGGGGCTTCTGTTCCACTATTTTGAAAATAAGATCGGCGTATATAATTTTATCTATGATTACAGTGTGAGATACATGACTCTGGAGCTTCGCTCCACTGTGGATGCAGGGGAGTCGGATCTGTTTGAGGTCATGAAGCAGACGGAGTGCGCCCGTATGCACGCCATGCGGGGGTACCCCTATATGCAGCAGTTCCTGAACCGCTGCATGACGGAGGATGTCAGCGAGGCCCTTCTGGCCATTGAGGGGAAGAAGGGCGCTTTGGAAGAGGTCTACCGGTCTATCAACAGCCAGATAGACTACAGCAGTCTGCCCGGAAGCGTGGACGGGGAGAAGCTTCGCAAGATGCTGGACTTTACCGTCAAGGGGTTGATGACGGAAAGCTTTCAGGATGCTTCCTTCCAGCCGGAAATGCTGTACAGCAAGCTGTGCGACTATCTGGATATGATGAGGAAGCTGGTGTATGCGGTCTGAGGATATGACGTCCAATGTCCGCTTCGCCGCAGCCGGGGAAGAATGCGAAGCATTCTTTCAAGCGGACGTTGGTCTGCTTTGTTATCTGGCAGGGCGGTAAGGGCCGTCGGCGGGATAGCCTCCTTTCAGCTTCTGCATACCCCGCTGGATGGCGTCCCTGGAGGTTTTCCAGTCCGCGTCTTTGTTGCGGTAGTCAAATTTTTCCACCATCCATGACACATCCTCCGCAAGGCGCTCTATATTTTTCTCCATGAGAGGGAACATACAGCTGTAAAATTCTTCCTTTTCCCTGTCGTTTAACTTGGTATCGGAAGCCTCGCAGAGATCGCCGAAGTGGGACAGGCAGAAGCCCTTGCCTTTCGCTACCTTTTCACGAAAATCCGGATCCTGCTTCCAGAGATAGAAAAAGGTGTCCATGTAGCGCTGCCATGTATCCTTAAACTGGCTGCAGATGTAGCAGGAGGCTTCCTTTTCACGCACCCAGACGCCGATGGAATTGCTGTTTTCAACACGTTTTCCCAGTTTTTCCCTCAGAGAGGCTTTTCCTGGCTTAAAGCCCGAAAATTCCTTTTTCATCTCCCCCAGCATCCGTTGGTAATGGGTCTTTAAGATCCAGGCGTTGCCCAGAGTGTTGCCGTAGTCGAACATCTTCTGGAAATGGGGGCGGCAGAAGCCGGCCTTGTCCGTCATGTCCCGAATATCTGCTTCCATGTAGGAGGCGCTGCTGCCCAGCACAAAATCCAGCAGGTCGCGCTCGACGCTTCGTTCAATAAAACAAAAGGGGCATTCGTCATTGGCGTCTATGGCGTCGTTTAAGGGGATGGTGTACAACTGTTCTTTCATGTGGATACCTCTCTTTTTACATAATTTTGTAACATTTTTTAAGATTTCTTAAGTTGTCAGAAGCAGACTTTATGGTTATTATATAATTAGCACAACAAATAAGCAAGCGGTGTAACGCTTAACGATAGATTCAGCGAAAGATGTGATGATTTTTGATATTCAGCAGTATAGAATTTCTGCTTCTATTTCTGCCGGCTTTTTTGATTATCTATTGGCTGTCTCCCCAAAGGTGTAAAAATGTGGTGCTTCTCGCAGGAAGCCTAATTTTTTATTCTTTTGGAGAGCCAAAATATCTGGTGCTGCTCATGGTATCCGTGCTGGCCAATTACTTTACGGGGCTTCGCCTGGAACAGATGCCGAGGCAGAAGGGAAAGCAGAACAAACAAAAGAAAATTAAATATGACAGAAAACGAAAAAGAATTTTTATCACGGCGATTGTGGTCAATATAGGAGTGCTTGCGGTCTGCAAGGCGGTGTTTGATGAGGATGCGCTTCCTCTGGGCATCAGCTTTTATACCTTTCAGATCCTTTCTTATCTGGCGGATGTTTATAACGGAGAACAGAAGAAGGAGACATCCTTTGTCTGCTTTGCCACCTATATCACCATGTTTCCTCAGCTGATAGCAGGGCCTATTGTCCGTTACGGGGAGGTGCGGGAGAAGCTTTATGAACGGAAGTTCAATGCGGAGAAGCTGCAGGAGGGGCTGAAGGTATTCACCATGGGATTGGCGGCAAAGGTCCTTCTGGCAGACCGGCTGGGGCTTCTCTGGCAGGAGGTGCAGGTGACGGGCTTTGAGAGCATATCCACGCCCCTTGCCTGGATGGCGGCAGCAGCCTACTCCATGAAGATATATTTTGACTTTTACGGTTACTCCCTCATGGCGCTGGGCCTGGGCAGGATGCTGGGCTTTGAACTGCCGGAAAATTTCCGGACGCCCTATATGGCAGGCTCCGTAAGGGATTTTTACCGCAGATGGCATATGACGCTGGGGGAGTGGTTTTGCAGATATATCTACATTCCCCTGGGCGGCAGCCGAAGGGGAGAGGTGCGGACAGTATTCAACCTGCTGGCAGTCTGGGGGTTGACGGCGATCTGGCATGGCAGTACGAAAAATTTCCTGATCTGGGGGATGCTGCTGTGGCTGCTGATTGTGTTTGAAAGACAGATGGACGCCCTGGGGGCAGGTAAGATACTGAAAGGCCCGCTGAAGGCGCTTCCCCATCTGTATCTGTGGGCAGTCATTCCTGTGACCTGGATCTGCTTTGCAGTGACGGATATTTCTCAGCTGCAGATCTATCTTGGCAGAATGTTCGGCACCGTGGAAGGCGTCCATGTAAGTATGGGAGACTGGTTCAGGGCATTGCAGACTTACTGGTATCTGTTTGGCATTGGTGGGCTGGGGTGTACGGCGGTACTGCAAAGGCTGTTTCGCAGATGGAAGGACAGCATAGCGGGCACTTTGATCCTGGTGGCGCTTTTCTGGCTGTGCGTGTGGCGGCTTCAGGTGGAAGGGGATAATCCTTTCATGTATTTCAGAAGATTTTAGGAGAGACGAAAGATAAAGTGAAACGGTTAAAGAAATGCTATTATTTGATACTGCTGGTGGCGGTGGGAATCGTCTATTTAAGCAGGGTGGACCGGTGGAAGGTATACGCTCAGGCTGCCCAACAGGTAAAGGAGTTCTGCCTGGGAGATACCGGGCGGGAGCAGGGCGAAGAGACGCCGGGAGCTGAGGCCGACCGGGAGGGAATATTGGCGGAAGCGGGAACAGACCTGGACGGGACGTTGGCGAAAGCCGGAGCGGGTGGAAAGGAAACGGCGGCGGAAGCAGGAGCGGACCGGGACGGAACGCTGACAGATGCCGGGGCAGACGGAAATGGAACAGCGGCGGAAGCGGGAGCAGACCGGAATGGAACGTTGACAGATGCCGGGGCAGACGGAAATGGAACAGCGGCGGAAGCGGGAGCAGGATCGAACGGAGCCTCGGCGGATGCCGAATCGGAACAGGCTGAGGGCTCTGCAGCGGAGGGGGCGTCCGGAGTACAGGCTTCAGGGGCGGATGTGCCGGAAGAACCGGTGTTTATCACGGTGGAGGACGATTATTTTTCGGATGCGGTGTTCATCGGAGATTCCAGAACAGTGGGTATGTACGAATATGGCGGGCTGGAGGAGATATCCACATTTTATGCCTCTACCGGCCTTACCATATATAAAATATTCGATGCGGAAATTGTGAAGGTGCCGGGGCAGAAAAAGAAGATCACCATTGAAGAGGCCCTGCAGGAAAATTCCTTTGCAAAGATCTATCTGATGATCGGCATCAACGAGATGGGAATCGGCACCGTAGATACCTTTACGGAGAAATACAGGGAGGTGGTGGAGCATCTTAAGGAGCTGCAGCCGGATGCGGTCATCTATATCCAGGGTATCATCAAGGTGACAACAGCCCGCTCCAACCAGGGGGATTACATCAACAACGAGGGAATTGAGGCCCGCAACCTGGAGCTGGAGAAGCTGGCGGATGGCAGAAGTGTTTTTTATCTGGATGTAAATCCTCTCATTTGTGATGAGACAGGAGGAATGGTAGATTCCTATACCTTTGACGGGGTTCACCTGAAAGCCAAGTATATTCAGATATGGAAGGACTATCTGAAGGAGAACGCCGTTCAGGTAAATCCGCTGGCGGAATAAAAAACAGCTGTTACTATGGATTTTTCTTGACGTGCTCCCGGTCAGCGATTATCATAGAGAAGAAAGTGCAATGAGGCCGTTCCCACGGTCTCATTTTGCGGAAAAAGCCTGTAAATCTACTTTTCGAGAGGGGAGAGATTGCGGGAAGATCACAGGAGGAAGAGTTTATGAGCAAGAAGAAATCGGCTCTCGGCGAGAGCGGCATCTATGATGCCAAAGTCCTTGGCGCTCCAAAGGTCGCAGTGTTGGGCCTGCAGCATATGTTTGCAATGTTTGGTTCCACCATACTGGTTCCCGTCCTGACAGGTCTGGATGTTTCCACCACCCTGTTCTTTGCCGGAATCGGCACATTATTGTTTCATTTTCTGACAAAGAGAAACGTACCGGCCTTTCTGGGATCCTCCTTTGCGTTTCTGGCAGGTTATCATGCCATTGCAGGCAATCCCATGGACAATCCCAGCACCCTTCAGCCGGGTCTGCTGCCATACGCCTGCTTCGGCGTGGCTTGTGCAGGACTGCTGTATCTGCTGCTGGCCCTTTTGATCAAGCTGTTCGGTACAAAGAAGGTCATGCAGTTCTTTCCGCCCGTGGTCACCGGGCCCATTATCATCGCTATCGGCCTCACCCTTTCCCAGACAGCCATTGACAGCTGTTCCTCCGACTGGCTCATTGCCCTTACGGCTATCGTGCTGATCGTCATCTGCAATATCTGGGGGCGGGGAATGCTGAAGATCGTACCCATTATTGTGGGTGTGCTGGGCTCCTATCTGCTGGCGGTCATTTTGCAGCGGGTAGACTTTACCAGTGTTGCCGACGCGGCCTGGATCGGGTTCCCCATCCATTGGGACAGCACCGTGTTCTGGGCTTTCGGGGACGGCAATGTGTCCATGCTGATCACCAGCGTCATTACCATCATGCCCATTGCCCTGGCTACCATTGTAGAGCACGTGGGAGATATATCCGCCATTTCCTCCACGGTGGGGAAAAATTATATCAAGGATCCGGGGCTGCACAGGACCCTGCTGGGGGACGGTCTTGCCACCATCGTGGCGTCCCTGTTCGGCGCGCCTGCAAATACCACCTATGGCGAGAACACCGGCGTGCTTTCCCTGACGAAGGTATTTGACCCCATGGTGATCCGCCTTGCGGCAGGATTTGCGATCCTGTTTTCCTTCTGTCCCAAGTTTGCGGCGGTCATCGGCTGTATGCCCTCTGCAACGGTGGGAGGCGTATCGCTGGTGCTTTACGGTATGATCTCCGCGGTGGGCGTCCGCAACGTGGTGGAGTCCCGCTGTGATTTCTCCAAGAGCCGAAATGTCATCATTGCCGCACTGATCCTGGTTCTGTCCATCGGCATCAAGTACAGCGCCGCAGGAGCCATTGCCTTTACGGTGGGCTCCGTCACCATCAGCCTTTCCGGCCTTGCCGTAGGGGCTCTTGTGGGCATTATCCTGAATGCGGTGCTGCCTGGCAAGGACTATGTGTTCAGCGAGGATGAACCTACGGATACGGGAGTGAACTTTGCAGTCATGAATAAGGAGAAGGATTGATTCATAGCCGGGCGTTGTCCGGAATAAGATAAATACAGCAAAGGAGTGCCGGCAGGCCGGAGTCACGGGCAGCTTGAGGGATATGCTTTCACCCGGAGGACTTGGTCTGTCGGCATTTTTTTCGGTAAAGTCAATGACCCCGCTGCAAGCAAAATGCATCTGCGCTGCATGGGCATCAAGCTTGCAACGCTGCAGAGCACAATGTGCTCAAAAAGCACATTGGTATGTGACCCTGGCGGGAATAAAGAGCAGAAAAGGAGAATGAGATGAGAGTTGTGGATATGCATTGCGACACTGTCAGCAGGCTGTTTGATCTGGCGGAGAACGGGAAACAGGAGAGTCTGAGGGAGAACACGGGGCATCTGGACCTGCTGCGCATGAGGCAGGGGGGATATCTGCTTCAGAATTTTGCATTGTTTGTAGAGCTGGAGCAATGCGGCGACCCATGGGAGGCAGTCTGTAAATTGTATGAGCGCTATCGGGCAGAGCTGGAAAAGAACAGTGATCTGATCGGGCCGGTGCTTAGATTTGAGGACATCGCCGCCAATGAGACCGCAGGAAAGCTGTCCGCCATGCTGACAGTGGAGGAGGGCGCTGTGTGCAAAGGAGAGCTTGACAAGCTGCGAAAGCTTTATGACATGGGAGTCCGTATGCTCACTCTCACCTGGAATTTCCCCAATGAGCTGGGACATCCCAACCATGACAGGGCACTGGGGGCAAAGGCCAGGGAATTTAGAAAGAAGCTGAGAGAATGTAAACAGGAGTATTCGCGGGAAAGCGCTGAATATCAGTCCCTGCAGGCCCAGGCAGCTCCGGTGGTGGAGGCATTCCTGCACACGCCCAACGTGACGGAGGGGTTGACGGAGCGGGGACGGGAGTTTGTGGCGGAAATGGAAAGCTTAGGGATGATTCCCGATGTGTCCCACCTGTCGGACGCCGGGTTTTATGATGTGCTTGAGGTGACGAAAAAGCCCTTTGTGGCAAGTCATTCCAATGCCAGAGCGGTGTGCCCCAATGTGCGCAATATGACAGACGACATGATCCGAAAGCTGGCGGAACGGGGCGGAGTCATGGGACTGAACTACTGCGCGGACTTTCTGGAGGAGCGGCCGGTGGGAGAGAGGAATCCGGGGACTATCGGGGCGATCGTCCGGCAGGCAAAGCATATCACAGATGTGGGAGGCATCCGGGTCCTGGGCCTGGGCAGTGACTTTGACGGCATCGACACTCATGAAGAGCTGCCGGGGGCGGAAAGCATGGGAAAGCTGTGGGAGGCCATGAAAGCAGCCGGATTTACGGAGTCCCAGCTGGATCTGATCTTCAGCGGGAATGTGCTGCGGGTATATGGCGACACGTTGAAATAAGCTGCAGATGGTAGAGGCTGAACTGAAAATGCAAAAATGTATTGACAGAAGGTCTGAAATTTCTTATAATGCACTTTAAGTTCCTGTTAAAACTTTATATTCAAGCGATTGATATTAAAAGGCAATGATAAGAAGAAGTAGCAGATAGTGAAACATACAGAAAGCAGCCGGGTGATGAGAGGCGCATGGGAAGCTATATGTGAATACATCTTTGAGCTTCACACTGAAATTCCGCAGGAGCGGATAGTAGGCTGTGACGGTTCCCGCATCCGTTATCGTGCTAGAGTATAAGCTGTGTCTGCAGCCGTACTCGAAGAGGCAGGCAGTGTGAGCTGTCTGTGAACATCAGGTGGTATCACGAGGCTTTCAGCTCTCGTCCTTTTGGAAGGACGGGAGCTTTTTTAATGCCAGCAGAATTCTCGCAAAGTGAATTCTATTGTTATGGGCTTCGGCCTTTGCAGCATGGATATGATATCTGAAGCCGGGCTTGGGTCAAAAGACAGGAAACAGTGCAAATTTGTGTAAAGAGAGGAGAAAAGAGATGGAAGAAGTAAAGGAAATCATGCGAATCATCAAACAGGGGGCGGCAGAGCTTATCGGAGAGGAGGAACTGGAGGAGAAGCTGCGGCGCAGCATTCTGACGGGAAAGCCTCTGACTGTGAAGTTCGGCATGGACCCCAGCGCGCCGGATCTACACCTGGGACACGCGGTGGCGCTGCGGAAGCTGAAGCAGCTGCAGGATATGGGACACAGGATCGTGATAGTGATTGGAGACTTTACGGGGAAGATCGGCGATCCCACAGGCAAAAGCAAGGGCAGGAAAGCCCTGACGGACAAGGAGGTGCTGGTGAACGCCGGGACCTATCAGGAGCAGCTCTTTCATATTCTGGACAGGGAAATAACGACAGTGCGGTACAACGGGGAATGGCTGGAGCCTCTGGTATTGAGCGAGGTGCTGGAGCTTGCGTCCACCATAACGGTTGCAAGAATGCTGGAGAGGGATGATTTTCAGAACCGATTCCGAAGCAATATCCCCATCGGGCTCCATGAATTTTTTTACCCCCTGCTGCAGGCATATGATTCTGTTGTTCTGGAAGCGGACCTGGAGCTAGGGGGAACCGACCAGACCTTCAACATCCTGATGGGAAGAAGCCTGCAGAGAGAGCGGGGGCAGGAACCTCAGGCGGCGCTGTTTATGCCGGTGCTGGAAGGGATCGACGGCGTGGAAAAGATGAGCAAAAGCCTTGGAAATTATATCGGTATCCATGAGGATGCCAGGACCATGTTCTCAAAGGTGATGCAGGTGCCGGATGATTTGATCGTCAAATATTTTGAGCTGGCCACGGACATTCGGCCGGAGGAGCTGGATAAGGTGAAGGAGGAGCTGGCGGATGGCGGGAACCCCAAGGATGCAAAGCTGCTGCTTGCCGAGACGATCACGGCTCTTTATAACGGGGAAGAGGCGGCAAAAGGCGCAAAGCGTTTTTTCCGGGAAGCCTTTACCGACCGTCAGATTCCGAAGGATGTGGACAGTCTGCAGGTGGTTATGGAGAAGGGAAATCTGCTGGATTGCATCCGGCCTCTGGTAAACGGGGGATATGTGGAAAGCGGCGCGCAGTTTCGCAGACTGGTGGCCCAGGGCGGCGTACAGAGGAACGGAGAGCGGGTAAAGGATATGGAGGAAAAGATCAAAACGGGAGATGTGCTGAAGGTAGGAAAGAGGCAGTTTGTCCGCATTGAAATAAGTATGTAGTAATAAAAACCACTTTAAAAAGATAAAAAAACTATAAAATGTGACTGCGCGAACGCAATTTATATTGCTATTTCAAAAGGTAAGTGGTATTCTGTACTTTGTAATCGATATTGTTTGAAAGGATCATAAGGTATGAGTGAAGCGTTCCATATTATCAGCGACGGCTCCTGCGATCTGCCGGTAGAGCTTGCGGAAAAGAAAAATATAACAGTGGTCCCCTTTTATGTGTCTTTTGATGATGAGCATTATTTGAAGGAGAACGTGGAGATAGGTATCCGGGAATTTTACCAGCAGATGGTGGACAGAAAGGGAGTGTATCCCAAGTCCTCCCTGCCCTCCGCCCAGGACTACGAGGATGCGTTCCGGCCCTATGCGGAGGCGGGAATGCCGGTGGTCTGTATCTGCATCACTACGAAATTCAGCGGCTCCATGCAGTCTGCAGTCAATGCAAGGGAGGCTCTGCGGGAGGAATATCCGAATCTGGAGATCACGGTGATCGACGCTACCGTCAACACAGTGCTCCAGGGGCTGTATGTGCTGGAGGCGGTGGAACTGCGGGACGCGGGGGTAAGCTATCGGGATGCAGTGGCCCGTCTGGAGGAGATCAAGAGCACCGGCAGAATCTTTTTCACCGTGGGCAATATGGAATATTTAAAGCATGGCGGGCGCATCGGCAAGGTCAGCGCCCTGGCGGGAAGCGTTCTGGACATCCGGCCGGTGATAACGCTGAAAAGGGGTGAGATCTTCCCGTCGGGAATCGGCAGGGGAAGAAAGCGCAGCACGGCGAAGGCCACAGATCTGCTGTTGGATTATTTAAGAAAGAGCCGGCTGGGGGTGGACTGTTACAGCATCACTATAGGTTACGGCTATGACATAGAGGAAGGAAAGGCTTACCGGGACAGTGTGGTGGAAGCGCTGCGGAATAACGGCTATGAGGTAAAGGAGATCCCCACATATCAGATCGGGGCCACGATTGGAGTACATACCGGACCCTATCCTCTGGGGATCGGCGTTATCGAGAAAGCGATCCATCGCTAGATGCAATTGTTCAGAAGCTCTTCGATATTGGCGAAAGCGTAGTCGGCAGGATAGGGGGTATTCGCCATATCCTCAGGCTTCGCCTCTCCGGTAAAGACTACGCAGGTATCCACCCCGCCGTTGATGCCGCAGGCAATGTCTGTATAGAGGCGGTCGCCTACTACCAGAGTCTCCTTCCGGGTAAAGCCGGACAGCTCCAGGCACAGGTCAACTACCTCCCGGCTGGGTTTTCCCAGATAAACAGGTTCTTTGTCAGTGGTGGCGGTGATCATGCTGCAAATGGAGCCGCAGTCAGGGATAAAGCCGAAATCTATGGGACAGCGCAGGTCCGGATTGGTGGCGTAGAAGGGAGCCTCCGTAGTCAGCAGCACCTTTGATGCCTCTACCAGCTTTTGATAGTTCAGTTCACTGTCGTATGCTACAACCACGCAGTCGATGCCGTCCTCTGCAGTCTCGGTGATGAGAAGCCCGTTTTGTCTTAACTCCGCCACAAAGGAGGCGGTTCCCAGTACGAATATCTTTTTCCCGGCATAATTTTTTTTTAGGAAACGAATCGTCATAAAGCCTGAGGTGATAAACTGATCTTCCGTGGTGCTCAGAGAAAAAGCGGTGCGGAATTTTTCCACATAGTCCCTGCCGCTTTTGGTAGAGTTGTTGGTGATGTAATAGGCTTTCCCGCCAATGCGTTCAATGTGGGACAGCAGCCGGGCGCTGCCCTCATACAGAGTGTCGCCTACCGCCAGGGTGCCGTCTATGTCAAACAGGAACAGCTTTTTATTTTTCAAATTTTCCGGTGATTTCATGAGGATCTTGCAGTCTCCTTTCGTCCCGTGGGACACAAGGCTATTATATCCGCAGGTCATGAAGATTGCAAGTAGCAGAAGATCATCCTCTGTAAAACTTGGATTTAAGGAGAGAAACAATGAAAGAAAACAAAAAACATGACGGAGTATCACGAATCGTTGTCACGGAAACGGAAGAAGCTGCACAGTTCCAGCAGCTTTGGGATTATCTCGTCCCGCCGTCGGGGCGCGCACAGACCGCACAGGGCGAGATCATTCGCATTGCAGGAAGAATTCGTCATGAAATATTGGGGAACGGCTGTATAAATTGGGATGAGGATTTCCGCAAAATGCTGCGGGCTTTCCCGCAATATGTTCAACTTGGAAATTCATTTGATGCGGATGAAATGAATGCGGCTGAAATATTGACAAGCCTTTTGATCAAATGTGGCGATGAAAATATCTGTGACGATAAACTATGTGCGGCATTGTGTGCGTGCGCGGTTGCATGGGTGCAGAAAAATCCTGATGTTCTTGCGCCGTTAGAGGCGGATTATAATAGGTGATTTTCAGCTTCAGCAAATATTTCTAAGCGCGCCTCTTGCCAATCATGGCTGTCTGTGTTAGAATGCTGTTACATGATAAGGAAAGGCACAGAAAGGTGCAGGGTGAAGGGATGAACGGCAGGTAGTTTGAGAAGGATAAGGCGAACATTTTTTGAGAGAAGCCTGTTGGAGCAGGTTTGTTTGCGTATCCCGAATCAGATTACCGCACATTATCCGGAGCATTTGCCTTTCTGAGCAAATATAGGGTTTTCTTTGTGTACGGGTCTGTTTTCGGTTGCGGGAACAGATTTTTTGTTGCGCCGGGATGTAAAAGGCTTCCGAAAGGAGGATCTCATGATACAGATCAGGAATGTGAGCATAACCTATAAGAAGGATCTGCGGGAGTTGGTGTCGAATCTGTCTTTCGTGCTGAACGACGGGGACAAAGCGGCGGTCATCGGCGAGGAAGGAAACGGGAAATCCACGCTGTTGAAGCTGATCTATGACGAGTCAATGGTTTCAGCTTATGTGGAATATGAAGGAGAGATCATACGGAACAATAGCGTGCTGGGATATTTGGGGCAGGAGCTGAAGCCGGAGGAGCGGGAGAAAAGCGTCTATGAATTTCTGTCGGAGGAACCGGCGTTTCAGGAAAGCGGACCGAAGGAGCTGGCGGCATATGCCGGAAGGCTGCGGATCCCTGTTTCTCTTTTGTATTCGGAGCAGCGGATGGATACCCTGTCCGGCGGAGAAAAAGTAAAAATAGCCATGGTGCGCATCTTATGCCGCAAGCCGGAGGCGCTGCTTCTGGACGAGCCCTCCAATGATATTGATCTGAACACACTGCTGTGGCTGGAAGAGTTTATCTGCGGCTGGAAGGGACCTTTGCTTTTTATTTCCCATGACGAGACCCTTTTGGAGCGGACAGCCAACAAGATCATCCATCTGGAGCAGGTAAAGAAGAAAAAGCAGGCGAGGCATACGGTGAAAGAGTCAGATTACGGGACCTATGTCAGGGAGCGGGCCGGAGGCCTGAAAAAGCAGGAGCAGATGGCAAAAACGGAGCGCACTGAGTACAGAAAGCAGCAGGAACGGTTTCTTCGGATCGAGCAGAAGGTGGAGCATCAGCAGGAAACGGTTTCCAGGGAAAATCCTCATAAGGCACAGATGCTGAAAAAGAAAATGCACACACTAAAAAGTATGGAGCGAAGATATGAAAAGGAATATGAACAGATGACGGAAATGCCGGATGTGGAAGAGGCGATTTTTCTGAAATTTCGGGAGATAGAAAGCCTGCCGGCCGGAAAGACGGTGCTGGATATTTCATTGCCGGAGCTGGCCATAGAGGAGCGTGTGTTGGCCCGCGATATCCGGCTCATAGTAAGGGGAAGGGAAAAGGTCTGCCTGACGGGAGATAACGGTGCAGGCAAATCCACGCTTCTGAAGGAAATCGCCCGCAGGCTTCTGGAGAGGAAGGATTTGAAGGCGGCTTATATTCCTCAGAATTACATGGACAGGGAAGCCTTTGGGGAAAGAGCCGGGATGACGCCGGTAGAGTTCCTGTCGGAGACCGGCGATAAGGATGAGATCACAAGGATACGCACCTATCTGGGCAGTTTGAAGTACACGGCGGATGAGATGGGGCATTCCGTACTGGCGTTGTCCGGCGGGCAGAAGGCGAAGCTTTTGCTTCTGAGGATATGCATGAGCGGGGCTAATGTGCTGATCCTGGACGAGCCTACCCGAAATTTTTCACCCCTGTCGGGCCCGGTGATACGGAAAATGCTGGCGGAGTTTCCGGGCGCGATCATCAGCATTTCCCATGACAGAAAGTATATCGGAGAGGTGTGTAAAAAGGTATACAGGCTGACGGAGGAGGGGCTGGTATTGGCTCAGATGCAGTAGTATAATAAAAATGGTGAATGATGAAAGAATTTTTCAGACGGAGAGAGACCATGGTAAGGAAACGTTTTAAATTTACGGGCAGGGTGCAGGGAGTAGGGTTCAGGACCAGGGCCAAGTATGCGGCCGGGGGTATGTGTATCACCGGCTGGGTGAGGAATGAATGGGACGGTTCTGTGGTGATGGAGGCCCAGGGCGCCGAGAAGGCCATTGATCAGATGCTCATTATGATCAACCGCAGCGACTACATCTGCATCGATTCCATGGAATCGGAAAACATTCCCCTTGTGGAGGGAGAGACTTCTTTTACAGCGATGTACTGAAAGTGAACGCGCCCCTGCATTGGATGAAAGGCGCAAAGAGCACGTTTTACTCCGCATCGGGAGTGTTGATTCGGAAAAAGGTAGAAAAATAGAAATCGGGTCTTGTGCAGCATGAAAATGTATGTTATACTATTCAATAGTAAATAAAGTATCTAATCTCATTTTGCAGGAAGCGCATATCTGCTTTCGTGCGTCGGCTTTTCGCCATCTATTCAGACAAAACAATGAAATAATGCACAAGA